>JAFEGU010000247.1 GCA_018239725.1 Verrucomicrobiota bacterium
AAAACTGCTCGTAAAACAAAAGCAAAAAGAACAACAGCTCGTAAGACTCGCAGAACAACTGCTCGTCGTTCTTCAAAAAGAGCTGCTGCTCGCAAATAAGTAAACCCTGAGATTGTTTATAGGCAACGACGCTAGTGGTGCCTAATAGTATGTAATAGTTTTATCGAGCAAGTGCAGGGCTTGCTCGATTTTTTTTTAGAGTCGATCGATTAAACGAGCTTTTGGTTTCTGATCTTTTCTTCCGATCATTCATATCGCCTTCTTCTTTCATGTATCAGCACATGCAGCCGTCCAAACGATATCATCTCATCAAAAAGAATTTCCAAAACCTAAATCGGTTAATAGTTTCTTAGGCGAACTTCCCTTTTTTAATGAACTGGTGGATGCTTTTTCTAGAACTGGGGGTTTCTCGTTCCTGAAGCTCAGCAGGCAAGGCGCTTACAGGAGCCCTTTTTCCAATAGCAAACATCGCTTCCACATGATAGTCCTCTGGAATTTCAAGGACGGTTTTTGCTTTTTCATAGTCAAATCCTTCCATTCCGTGCACGACAAGTCCTCGAGAACTGCCTTCAATTGCAAGCGACATCCACGCAGCTCCAGTATCAAAGCTATGGGTGTGGGATGGCTTTTTATTCCTTTCAAAGACCTTATGAGAAATGATCACTCCGATCAGGCCGGCATTTTTGGTCCATCCCTTATTGAAGTCGATCATCAGATCAAAAAAAAGGGGCCATTCAGCGGAGCCTCGCGTTGCATAGAGGAATCGCCAAGGTTGTTCATTATAAGAGGAAGGAGCCCAGCGGGCTGCTTCGAAAAGGGAGAAGATCTCCTCTTCAGAAAGGGATTCCCCTGACATGGAACGAGGAGACCAGCGGTCTAAAAGAATGGGATCGATTGGATAATCGCTTTTTCTGTATTTCAGAACTTCTTTTTCAAAAGGGTGCATATTGCCTCTATTTATTCGTTTTAAAATTGACAGTCCCGATTTTCATGGTCCGATAGACCCATTGGGAAACAATTAAGCCGATCGTCATGCCGACCAGGATATCGCTTAAGTAGTGGAAGCTGAGGATCACACGGGAGAAGGCCATGATGAATGCGATGGCTAGGAACAGGTAGGTGTACTTGGGATAAAAGCATGCTAGAGCACCCATTATCGCACCAATCGTACAGGAATGGCCTGACGGAAATGAGAAATCCGCATCGTGGGAAGCAAAGAATTGGAAACCGTACAAATTTTGCGACCAGAGCAGTTCAGGACGCGCTCTTCCGAAGATCCATTTTAATAACTCGATAGAAATATTAGCTGTAGAGACGCTGACAGAGATCAATAAAAACCTATTTGCCAAAGACTTGCGTTTTGAGAAAAAATTGAAGAAGAAATAAAGAACGGCCCAAACAGCGGTTCCTGGCCAAGGATCGATCAGGTCAGTGATGAATTGCGCAACAATTCTTAATTTAGACGGGATCGTCTTAAAGTAAGCTGCTATTGGGATGTCAAAAAAATGGAAGCTGATAGCTGAAAATAGGAGTACGCCTATACTAATGGGAACGGCTTTATTAAGAAACCGGGTTTCTTTGAGCTTATGACTAAAAGGGACGATCATGACTTTTTGCCCATCTTTTTGACTCGGTTCGATTTGGTATATCTTAATTTTGAAGTTTTGTAAACTCAAATTCAGTAGCGCTCAAGAAGCCGAGCGTTGAAATAACAAATTTTATCGATAGAACGAACAAAGGTCATAGAGGCGGCTTTGCCAAGAGAAAAATAGACCAAGCGGACCAAGAAAACAGACAAAGTCGAAATTAATTGTGCGTAAGGAGAAAAAAATGAAAATAGCCGTCATCGGGTGTGGGATTATGGGAACCGCCTTTGCCAGGCAGTTTGCTCAAAAAGAGGAGGTCATTCTCTGCGATCAGGACAAAAAGAGGATTAAAGAATTGTCCTCTGAATTGAAGTGCCGTTTTGAGGAGAGGCTTACCGATGCCGTTCAAGATGCGGATGGGATCCTCCTTGCTGTCAAGCCGAAAGACTTGCCTACCGTGGCCAAAGTCGTTGCGCCAACTCTGGCTGAAGGCAAGTTTCTGATCAGCATCCTTGCAGGCATCCCCCTTTCTGTCTTAAAGAAGTATTTCCCATTGGCAACACTACTAAGAATCATGCCAAATTTGGCGTTGACGTGCGGAAAAGGAGTGATAGGGCTTGTCGACGATGGCCACCTTGCAGAGCCGATGAAAAAGAAAGCGGAATCCTTATTTGAAGGGATGGGGCTTCTCACATGGATGCCTGAAAATAAGGTAGAGGCCCTAACAGCGCTGACAGCTTCTGGGATAGGAATGGTCTTCCTGATGATCGAAGCCATGGTCGAGGGAGGAATTTTTATGGGCTTTAATGCGATGGAGTCGAAGGAGTTTGTTTTAAAGACCATCGAAGGTGCGATTGCATTGCTGAACAAAACAGGGCAGCATCCAGCAGAACTCAAGCTGAATATCTCTTCTCCAGCTGGAACGACAATTGCTGGCTTAAAAGAAATGGAAGATAGGGGAGTCCGTTCTGGAATTATTAATGCGCTGCTTGCTTCTCATCAAAGAGGACTACAGATGCTCGATGACCTGGAAAAATAGATATATACTGCTTCCACCTCAAAGTCCTTGTTGCTTTTGGCGTTTGGCATCCACGGAGACGGTCCTTCTGCCAAGGCCCTTTAAAGCCTCTTGCATCGAACGTATATTGAATCTTCACCAGTAAAGAGCAGGGAAGAAGCAACTCTCTTTCGTACTTAGAGCCATTTTGAAGGGGCATTCCTGTTTTGCAATTGCCCCTATCATTTTTTTTTGATTTTCGTTACCATGAAGTTGGGGGCTTTCTGGTCCTCTATTCACCTCATGGGGTAGAGTTATGCAAGTGAAGATCGAAAACGAGCGGGTCCGGAAAAACGTCGAGCTGTTTTTACATATCTTGAATATGTTCATAACAGCTGAGCTGGGAAAATCGCTTCATCAGAGGGTCTATAAAGCCTACATCAACCGTGTCAATGGAGAGGTCCTGTTCACCGACCTTCTGCCAGATCCATCCTCTCTCAGTAAAAAAGACTGGAAAGTTGTTTTATTGCGGTGGGAGGAGGAAAAGGGGAAGATCTTTTTTGATGTGGTTGAAGGGGAGGGGAGCAAAGAGTGTTTCAACTGTGAAGAGCTAGCGCCTTTAGCTTATAAGACAGTTGCTGAAACGATCCACAAGCTTAATGAATGCGCCAAGATTGTGACGAAGGCCTCAGTTTCCGATAAGTTCTTGGAGGACTTAAGCCAGCTATCAATCGAGCCATCCTCGTTGAAGACCCCTTATGACCTGATTCAAGCATGTTGGCACCCTCTGGACCGGATAGGAGCAGAGGAACTGCTATTTAAGCATCCCTATGGGTCCTTCTTTTTTCGGAAAGACGAGTATGCCCAATGGCTTGAGGAGATGCTCTCTGAAAAGCATCCAGAGCCGATCAAATGCTTTACGCTGACAGTGATCGAACCAGAAAGAAAAGTAAGCGATCTCACGATCGTTTTCATTAAAGACCGTTGTTTGATTTACAACGATGATCCAAGCCTTGCAGGAAACGTGTATCCTGATCTAACGGCGCTTCTACAGTCGGTCAAAGAGCGCTGCAAGTACCCTGTTTTTCACTAAAGGCAGTTTTGCAACTGCCTTCAGATTGTGCGAAGCTGAAGTTAATGCTTATCTAGAGAGAGCTTCGGTAGGTAAAAAGTAAGAAAGGTCTGATAATCGGTGGTTGCGGTTTTCACGGTGCGGCAAGTAGTAAGATACGTCCGATAATCTATAGGCCTCTCGTTCGGTCCAAGGGTATTCGTACCTGGGAGAGGTGCGAGCCTCCTCTTGGACGGTCGCAAGATCTTTTATTTTGCGGTATACCCATTTGATCGGCTTGGGGATGCATTCGGTAATTTCAAAATGCCAGCCTCTGCTGTTCCAATACCCCATAGCAAAGCAATATCGGCCTAAGGCTATCGCTCCGCCTATTGAAAGAAGGATGACAGGAATGATGAAAGGGCAGCTAAACATCCCTGCGATCAATCCGGCAGCGACAATTGTGATGCCAATGATTCCGATGATGTGGGCGATCATTTTCTTTTTGGCTTGTCCATCCATTAAATCAAGAAGCTCTACAGCTTCTCGATGGGCTTGTGCGCGGACTTCAGGGGTGCCATTTGCGAGTTTTTCAATCAATGGATCGAGTTTTTCATCGAGCTCGCGAACAAACCAAGGCTGAACGCGACGAGCTAAATCGCTGGCTTTTCGATTGACGAATTCGGTAGCAATTTTTTCCTTTTTTTCCTCAAGTTCAGCTCCTGCAAGATCTGGAAATCTGTGTCTTGCCAGTGTATCGATCCTCTCTAATCCAAGAGGAGATATGCTAAAATACTTATGACGCAGATGCATAAGGTCTGTGAGAACGAGCTTCTCTTTGACTTGGCTTAAGAAGTTTTGAGTTTGCGCTCTAAATTCAGGTTGTGAAAGGGCGTTGCCGTTTGTTTCTAGGTCAGCGATAAAGCCGTTAAGCTGTTGGACAATTGCCTCTGTCCTTTCCGTCCCTAAGTTCTTTTGCATCGATCCAGGATTTTCAATGGTATAGCGTGCCCATTTGATCAGTTTTTCTTTTAGCTGGTCAGGGGTTTCCATCTCGGAAAAATCGGGTAGCTTTGGAGATCCTGAGGAATAATAATTTGAACGGAAGGAGACCGCTCGGTAGAGGCCAAGCGACTCACAAAAGAGTTCAATTGCGCAAAGCACTAATCCTAAGAAGCCTGCAGTAATGTTTACAGCTGGCATAAAGTTTTGGAATTGAAATGACTTAAAGTAGACGCCGATCTCGATGACAGTAACGGCGGCCGACGCTATAGCGCTCAAAAAGGAAAAGGGTTGCTGGGCCAAACGCAAGCTGGCATCCAGCCAGGCTTCAGGGTCATTATTCGTTGTAGCTCGAATGAGGGCTCCCACTGCTATCACAGCTTCATAGGGTGCGAAAACAATATTTGAAATTCCAGGGACGTTTGTCCAGGAGCTTCCTTCGTAAGATTCGACTGAAGAGAGATTAAATTTTTGACTTGCATCTGGAAGTGCAAGAGCGGGCTCATCTGGTAGAATGAGATTTCCTCGATTAAAATTTGATATCGGTTGCGTCATAGTTTTGCTTTAGTTTAATCTGGCGAGTGTTGTTAATTTTATCTCTTGTTTTGTTTGTTTTCAATAAAACAAGAGTTTATTAGTTTTTCTGGTTTACTTAAAATTTGATTGTTCTTTTTTTTTGTGTGTCGCTGAGGATCTGCTGCGCAATAAAAATATAGAAACATTTCAAAGCATGCACTATATTTTTAAATGGATACACAGAGTTGTGCAAAAATTTGAATTTGGCAGAGCCAATGTCGATTTTTCATCTTGTTAGTGTATATGCTGCTAACACTTCAAAGTCCTCGTTGATTTTGGATTTGGCGCCAAGAGGCTTTAAAGGGCCTTGGCACAAGGACTTTCCCCAGTGGATGCCAAATCCAAAATCAACGAGGACTTTGAAGTGGAAGCAGTGTTTATCGAGCCATTTGCAAACTACATGATTGGAGGGTGTCATGAATCTTGTTGGGAAGTTCCAAACAACTATTGCGTCAGTCTGCTTTTCTTGTTCTGTTTTCCTAACAGGTTTTGCGGCTGCAGCAGAGCCAGCATCTCCTCCCAAGGCAAAAGTGCCTATCGACTATCAAGCCAAGGATTACTCCTACTTATTCGGGATGCCAGGCTTTTCCGACCAGCTCCTCAAGCTCCATTTTCAACTTTACCAGGGATATGTCAAAAACACGAATTGGTTGCTGACCCGCCTCAAAGAGCTGGACCTGCAAGATCGGGATCAAACATATGACTATGGGGCCTTGAAACGCCGGGTTGCATGGGAGTTCGACGGCATGCGTCTACATGAACTTTATTTTGAGAATTTAGGGGGATCCGAGCCTTTGGATAAGTCGACCCAGTTTTATCAGAGGATCGTTAAAGATTTTGGATCTTTTGAAGCTTGGAAGAAGAACTTTATCGCCACAGGAATGATCCGCGGGATCGGCTGGGTGATCCTCTATAGAGATCCTCAAAATGGCAGGCTGTTCAATACATGGATCAATGAACACGACCTAGGCCATCTGGCTGGAGGAACTCCGCTTCTCGTCATGGACGTGTTTGAGCATGCGTACATCACCCAATATGGGCTTGACCGGGGCAAATATATCACTGCGTTCTTCGACAATATTAATTGGGCAAAAGTCCTAAAACGGTATAATGAGTCGGTCCGCTGCGGTACGATGCAGTAGTATTAAATAGAAGAGCGATGTCTAAATTCCCAGAGTCGATCCCACTGCCTGAGAGTGTACATAGAACCCGTCTGGGAAGAAGGCGGGAAATGATGCGCACAGCCCGGCGAGGGGTCATATTGCGGCTTGTGATCATAGCTGCAGAGATCTTAGGGTTTGTATTCCTCAATAGCTCTGCCCTTCTTCTGGACGCCATTTCGAGCTTGATGGATGTCGCATCTAGTTTGTTTCTTATTTTATGCATCAAAATTGCAGATAAGCCGCCGGATAGGCACCATCCCTTCGGCCATGGTCGCTTTGAGCCCATAGCAGGGCTGCAATTGGGGATTTTCCTCGCTGTCGTAGGTGGAGGGATGCTATTCCAGCAAATTTCCGCTCTTGCCCAGGAAAGGCCTCAACATGTCATCGATCCTTATACGTGGTTGATTCCGCTGGGAGCGATGATCCTATTGGAACTGTCCTACCAGCATCTTAAACGGACTGCAAAGAAGGAAAATAGCCCAGCGTTGCTCTCAGATGCTGTCCATTACCGGATCGACGGGGTCAATAGCTTGTTCGCGACGATTGCTCTTCTTCTAGCCGCCTATTTCCCCCACTTAAGCGGATTGTTCGACCATCTTGGTGCGATCATCATTGCTGTCTTGATGGTTGGAATCGGGGCTTTTGCAGCCAGAAACAATCTTAATCAGCTATTGGACAGGACACCTCCCCAGGAGTTTTTCACCAAGGTGAAAGAGGCCGCTTTGAGGGTGCCTGGCGTTTTCGCAACGGAAAAACTATTGATCCAGGTGTATGGACCTGATGCGCACGTTAGCCTCGATATTGAAGTTGAACCTCATCTAAGGGTGGATGCAGCCCATGAATTGACTCAGCAGGTCAGAGCTGAAATTCAAAAGGCTTGGCCGGCTGTGCGCGACGTGATCGTTCATGTCGAACCCTATTATCCTGGCGACCACGATACCTCAAATTAAGACGAGTATCTCAAGCTCTCCTTGCGATGATCTAGATGAAGCTCTTTTGGGCATATCCTGCTGACATTTAAAAGTACTCCTTGATTTTGGATTTGGCGCCACGAGGTTAAAGCCTCTGAAGCAGGACCTATGCGCAGCTGCAAATGTCCGATGGATGGGGCTTTAAAGTGGTTTGAAGCAAAGCCCGCAATTAGGGACCAAAAGTCAAAAGCGTCTCTACGATTGAAGTGGAAGCAGTATATAGCGGTTCCATCTGAAACGTACCAATAAATTCTTTTCTAGTGTAACATGTTTGTATGAAATTACTTAATGTAT
>JAFEGU010000248.1 GCA_018239725.1 Verrucomicrobiota bacterium
TGTACTAAGATCACAAGGCAAAGCACGGCGCAAAGGAGGATAAAGAAAAATAACGCTGTAAAGTAGATAAATGTCATGTCTGTCCATCCGTCAAAAATTAATCAACTGTGCAAACGAACGAGGATCAAGCGCCGCCCCGCCGACAAGAGCTCCGTCGATATCAGGCTCTTGCATTAACGCGGCAATGTTGTCGGGCTTGACCGATCCGCCGTATAAAATATAAACCTGTCCAGCCACATCAAGGCCGTACTTCTTCTCGATCCAAAGGCGGCATCGGCTATGCACAACTTGCGCCAGCTCTGGAGTTGCTGTCTTGCCCGTGCCGATCGCCCAAATGGGCTCATAGGCGATGATCACCGACTTGAGCTCTTCCTTGGTCACCCCTTGAAGGCCCTCCTCCAGCTGCTGCTGAAGGACTGCATCGGTAGATCCCGACTCCCGCTGATCGAAAGTCTCTCCAATGCAGAGGATCGGAACGATCCCTTCAGACAAAGCTCTTTTGAGCTTTCTGTTGATCCAAGTGTCATGTTCAGAAAAGAGGGTCCTCCGCTCAGAATGGCCGATGATCACAAAAGTTGCGCCGAGCTCTTTAAGCATCCGGCATGAGACCTCGCCTGTAAACGCCCCTTCTGCTGCATCATGGACATTCTGGGCGCCGATGACGATCTTCGAGCCGCGCGCAGCATTGCAGGCAGTTTCGATCGCGGTGAAGGGCGGAGCAAGGAATATCCTGCGCTGCGACGATGCGATAAGAGGAAGCAGCTCAGAGATGAACGCCTGCGTTTCAGCGCGGGTTTTGTACATCTTCCAATTTCCAGCGATAAGCGGAATTCTTTTCATTTTCACCAAAAGATACGGTTAACCCTCGACTTTGTACATTTTTTGTCCACTTGCCTCGTCTATTTGCTCCCGAACGTTCTGCCAGAGGGCCGAACTGGTCGATTTATTTAAACGGGAAGGGGTTAGAAAACCCCTTCCCGTTTAAATAAACGCCCTCGAAAGCAAATATTTCGAGACATTTGGACCAAACATGTACAAAGTCGAGGTTGACAATAACACCCAATCATAATCAAGCTATATGTTGAAAATCAAGGGGGGAATTGCTAAATTCGCTTTGGTGGCCAAATTTAAGGAGTTTTATCAATACCGATGCAAGAAATCCTCACTGTTTCTCAGTTGACCTCCGCCATCAAAAAACAACTTGAATCCCGCTTTACCGCCCTGTGTGTACGCGGAGAGATCAGCAATTTGAAGGAGCAGGCGTCGGGGCACCTCTATTTTACCCTTAAGGACCAGGACTCCCAAATCTCAGCAGTGCTTTTTCGAGGCAACACCCGCGGTTTGACACGGATGCCCAAAGGGGGCGACCAAGTCGTTGTCCGCGGAGAAATTTCCGTCTATGCTCCTCGAGGCAATTACCAGTTGATCGTCAGGGAACTCGACTATTTAGGCATCGGAGAGCTGCTGCTCAAGCTCCACGAGCTAAAGAACAAGCTGGAGCAGCGGGGATGGTTTTCTCCGGAGATCAAAAAAAAATTACCCAAATACCCTAAAACAATCGGGGTCGTCACTTCTGCAACCGGATCGGTCATCCAGGATATTTTGAACATCCTCAACCGCCGCTTTTCCGGGTTCCACCTGGTCCTCAACCCAGTCAAAGTCCAGGGGGAAGGAGCTGCCCAAGAGATCGCTAAAGCGATCGACCAGTTCAACCAGCACCGCCTTGCCGACGTGCTGATCGTTGGAAGAGGAGGCGGCAGCTTGGAAGATTTATGGGCCTTCAACGAAGAAATTGTCGCGGAAGCGATCTTCCGCTCAGAGATCCCGATCATCTCCGCAGTCGGCCATGAGACCGACACTTCGATCGCCGATTATGTCGCAGACGTCCGCGCCCCGACCCCTTCGGCAGCTGCCGAAATGGCCATTGCGGAAAAAGCCCAGCAGCTCCAATTCCTCAAGCAGTCCCACGCACGGATGACCTACGCTGTCAAAGCTCTGGCGTCCCAGCACCGAAAAATCCTTGAGCGGTTTCAGAAGTCTCCCCACATGCGCTCAGCTTACACCCTTCTGGGGACCCATCTGCAGCGGATCGACGACTTTCGCAGTACTTTAGAGATAGGAATGCGTCAGCAATTACAAAAAAAACAATTGCAGCTCCAAGCCTTGGCAAAGCAGTCGGAAGCCCTAAAGCCGATCACCCAGGTCCATACTCTAAAGCAGCGGCTGGCTTCTATGGAAAAAGCGGTTGCCACCGCCATCTCCCAACAAATCGCTTCCGCCAAACGCCATTTCGACCCCGTTGCTTCCCGTGAAATCCTTCTCAAGCGCTGCCAGTTCCACCTTCAGGAAAAAAAGCAGCGGCTGCAGCAGCTGATCTCCCACTTGCAGGCGATCGATCCCAAAAATCTTTTAACGAAAGGCTATTGCATTCTCTTCCAGGAAAAAATGGATTCGGTTATCCTCTCATCACAAGAGCTGTCTGCAAATACCGCAGTTCGAATTCTCATGCACGACGGGACAGTTAAAGCACACATCGAGGAGATCACGCCATGACCGCACAGACCACGTTGACATTTGAAGCTGCCTATGCCCGATTAGAAGAGATCCTCGAAAAAATGAACTCCGGCAAAGTTGCCCTGGAAGAATCGCTGAAACTTTACGAAGAAGCGGACAAGTTGATCGTTTGGTGCAGCAAGCGGCTGACCGAAGCGGAGAAAAAAATCGAGGTCCTCACAAAGAACCGCGATGCGGAACTTGTTCTCGATCCGACAGGAAAACCTCAAACGCAACCCTTTACTCCATCAACACACTCCCCTCTTACTTCCGGACAATTCTAATGACAAAGCACCTTTTAGATCAGATCTCATCCCCAGATGACATCAAGAACTTTTCTCTTGGCGCCCTTGAAGAGCTTGCCAAAGAGATCAGGCAGCGGATCATCGATGTCCTGGCCATCAACGGCGGACACCTCGCCTCAAACCTTGGGATCGTCGAGCTCAGCATTGCACTTCATAAGGTGTTCGACTCTCCGGACGATAAGTTCATCTTCGACGTAAGCCACCAGTCCTATCCCCACAAGATGCTGACCGGCAGGATTAACAAGTTCGAAAAGATCCGCCAATTCCGAGGCCTCTGCGGTTTTTCCAATCCCAA
>JAFEGU010000249.1 GCA_018239725.1 Verrucomicrobiota bacterium
AGAGGGATCTTTGTGGAGAAGCTCGATCACATCGAAAATCTCAGGGAACTCTTTCATGAAGAAGGCGAGGAAGTCGGACTCTTTAAAATTATCAACAATAGCAATCACCTGATCGGCCAACTTCTGCACATCTTCCGCTGTGACCTCGTTGGCTGCTAATTTACATAAAAAGCTGCATAGGGAGCTGACGAACTGGCGCCATTCTTTGGGAGACAGGGTGTTGTACAAGTCTAAGGAGTGCTTGACGATCAGGTGCCATTTCCGATTGGAGGCGAGATTGAGCAATGAATCAAATAACTTCCCTTCTTTTGCAAGGGCTGCGGCCTTCCGTTCGAACAGGGCCTTCTCTTTGTCCTTTTCACTCATTTCCGCTGGGAATACTTCTTCGGTTCTTACAAGCTGCGGATACATCCTGTGGGCAATGCCCAAGAGTCCGCTGAACATGTTCTGACCTTGCGTCGCCGACTGGGACTCGATAGCCGAATCGGTCCATACGACCCCGTCTTCACCGGCTGAGCACTCTTTATCGAATGCCAATTTGAACAGCTCCGCATCAAAGGCCATGCTGACCTCTGAAAAGCCGCAGTGGATCTTGGAGATCACCTCAGGACGGATCGCCTTTGCGCCCACCTGCGTATCGCTGACCTGGACGTTCAAAAGGACCCTGACGAGCATATTGAACACGTAAGATTGCAAATGGCGCTCTGCGCTCTTTCCGATCACATGCGAGCCCTCGATCCTTCTGGAACCGATCCCGATGTCCTTGCCTTTATTGTAAATCTGGTTGAGCAAGATGCCTGAGTTGCCCAAGTTGATCGATGTGTCGCAATCGGTATAGATGATCGCTTGGGGCCGCGCTGTTTTGTATGTCTTGGCATCTCCTGCCGTATGCGCCAAATAGCGCAGTCCGACTTGGATCGCGCCGCCCTTGACGCTTCTTCTAGCGAAGTTATTGCTGTCCGCCGTTGCAAGAGAGGGATCTCGATATTGTGAAATCTCTTCGCGCAAATCCTCTTCATAGCTCAATAAGACAATCTGGTCTGCATGGCGCTGCAATAGGGGATCGGCCGCAATCATCTTTCGCATCACATCGATCGTCCCTTCCACCCCATCTTCCACTGCCTCGTCCGCGACAAAGTTCAGCGTCCAGCAAAAATGGTCCAACCCTTCGAATAAGAAATTGAGCTGTTCGACTTTGACCCGTAAAAAATCTTCTCCAGTAAAGCAGGTCTGCTTGGTCTGAAGCCGATTGTGCTCCTTGTGCATACCCGCTAAAAAGGCCACATGCTGCATGCTGTCTGCCTTTGCATTTAAATCGAGCATGATGATCCGAGACACCGCCAATTCAATCGCGCTGTGGTCATCAAGCGTCAGAGAACTTTCGCTCCGTCCGGTAATCCGAACGACCTCTTTAACAACTCCCTCCTGAATGACGCTCCGCTCCTGTCCTTTCAAGGAATCCAGCTTTCCGCTTGCCTTTAAGCCATCGATTGATTGACGCGCCAAGGCAAATACCGCCTTTCGTCCATCAACCTCTTTCGTATGCATTTTTTCCATGAGCTCTTTTAGCTCGAGCTTCTCTTTTGGACTTAATGACTGTCTGCGCTGGTAAAGATCGAATGCCCGTTTTTCCCATTCTTCTTGAACTAAAGGATGCTGGCTTTCCCCTTTTTTCCCTTCCTGCTTAAAGCGGCTGTAATCGGTCATCAGCTCATAAATGCCCTTGCAATCATCAACGCTCAAACCGGAGAACATCTCGACGACCCTGCTAAAGCTCAAGTCGCTGTTACGGTAATATTCAACTGCTTTTGCAACTGTCTGGAACTGCCTCTTCATCCAGCTCAAGGGCTGAAGCGCCTTGCCGAAAATGCCCCATGATGAAGAGCCGGGATCGCTTTCTATCTCCATTTTCTCAGCCACGACGATAGGCTGTCCAGAGCCGCTTTTTTTAGGTTCAGGCTGCACTAAAGCCCTTTGGCCTGCCGCATGCCCCTTTTGTCCAATCCCTTCAATTTCTTCTGCGATGAGGCAGCCTTTGGAGCTAAGGACTGAATGAAGCCGCTCCTCCTGGCTGTTGGAAGACTTATTAAGCTGCGAGTCTAAAAATGTAGCCATAGCAAATAATCCGACAATTAAAATATATAGTCTATTTATATAACATTTTACCATAGCAGTATTAAAATTCAATAAACAGATATTAAATAATTCATTAATTCGATTAACTTATAAATTAATAACCTGCAACACGTTACACTAAATAATATATTTTAATACAAATAACTTAAAAGCAGCGTGCTACAAAAACTAAAAACAACTCTAATATCGAATTAAATTTTAATTCTATCAAATAAAATTAATAATATAACTCATTGTATAACAAAAACTTAAAGTTGACTTATTATCTAATTTAAAATACAATTAAAGGAGCAAAAAGAAATAATAACTGCTAATTCTCAAATTAAACGTCGAAATTAATACGAGAAAATTATGGCAAGCACGATTTATTCAGATCAGATCCGAGGGCTCAAAATCTACGATTCAGAGAGCCAGGCCTTGAAGCTCTGCCGCCCTCACCAAGCAATTCTCAAAGATGAGATTGCAACAGATGTCAACGCCCTTGTCCGCTCCCGTTTTTTCCAAGACAAGTTCAGAACCCTATATCCAGCAGACCGTACCGGCGCCCACTTTAACATCCGCCTCACAGACCACTCCCTCATCGTCCAACTCATGCGCGAAGACGGCCGCCGCCTCAATCCAGAAGGGGAGGCGCTAACTGTCGACCTTACCCCAACAGATAGCCAAGACATCATCGAGATCAATCAATCGATCATCGAAAAAGCCGACGACGTTTATCAAGAATGCCAAAGTGAGCATGGCAGGTCCCGCGACACCCACTCCACACACACCATTCGGAACCGCGATGTCAGAGACCTAAGGCACATCCCCTCAGAAGACATCTACGACGAACTTGACTCCAGACGCTCTTACCGACGTCCTGACCTTTCCCGCATATCCTCCAATGACCTCCTCGATGAGCTCGATGCTAGACGCAGAGATCTTGATGATAGGCGCATCTACCGTCGTCCAGACTCAAGCTACGATCTTGAACCTTCTTCTCGCAGGAGCCGTACCGATGCGCCTCGCCGCCAAGAACGCTCCACGCAAAGAGAAGAAGAATCCCCTTCCGACGCATTGCGCCGTGCCCGAGAACTCCAGCTCGACCTGCAGCTGCAAGCAAGCAGGCTCTCCGGAAGGTCCGATACAACCATCGATCAGTTGGCGCCGCTGCACGAACAGATCAGCCGTCTCGAACAGCAGATCCAACGCTTAAGTGAACAACTCGGCACAACTCCTTTAACTGTGACAGCATCCACTGAAGCAAGCCCCGTCCTAGAAAGGATTAGCGACCGCCTCGTCCGTATTGAAGAGCGTCTAAACCGGCTTGAAAACCCCGGATCAGCCTCTACGACAGTCGCTGCTTCGACAGAGCGCCCTGACACAACAGACCTAACAAGGCAAATCGCGACTCTGACTGAGCGCAATGAAGCCCTTGCCTCCCAACTTGCCACCTTATCGACACCCTCCCCTACATTGCCCCACTTGAACGACGATCAATTTGGAAGCCTGACCCAACTTGCACAAGAATTTGATGCAGAGCCTGTTCGTGAAAATGAAGACTTCCCATTCGGAAAAGACACCCAATTCATGGATCTTCCCGAACCTGTCCGCGACTCGATCTACTTCCAAATGTACACCCTCTGCAATCCAACCCGCGTTCCAGACATCTGGAGATGCGGAGAGAAGTTCTTCTTGAACCAAGAAGGGCTCCACTCGAACAACCACCTGCGTTCCCTTGCGATCAACCGCTACCTGCTCCAGTCGCTTGCCAACGAGTTTGCGATCCTAGGCAAAGCACAATCCCCATCGCATAAAGTGCTCGCCCGTTTCAACCAGCTCCCGGAAGTCGATCGAATCGGAGTCCTGCGCCAATTTCAATTCCTACGCAAAAATAGCCATGAAGAACTGAACACAACGCTAGATTCATTCCTTGGCCGAGGCAGCGCACCTGCTTCGAACGAAGAGAGAAACGAATCGATCTCCCGCTATCTCCAAGCGCAAATTACCGACCGCTATGGCACTGCTCTCTCAAGCATAACTGAAGAACTTGAAGAATTATCAATAGAGCTCGAGCAGACGAAGGAACAGATGGCTGCAGAAAGAGACCAGCACCGTTTGGACATGGAGAGGCTGCGTTTAGAGCTAGAAAGGCTACGCAATCCATCGCATCAAGAGATCCATTGATCATCATGCTTTAAGGATGTTCAACAAACTATGAGCGGCACCATCCACCCCGACCAGATCAAAGGCCTTAAAATCTTTGATTCGGCAAGCCAGCTTCTGAGGCTTTGCAGCCCGCATGAACAAGAGCTTGGCGAAGAGATCGCAGGGGATGTCGACGACCTGGTGCACTCTCAATTTTTTCAAGAAAAGTTTGGCAGGCTGTTTCCTGAGGACCTCACAGACACCCATTTCAACATCCGCTTAAAAGACCACACCCTCATCGTGCAGCTCATGCGGGAAAATGCCGCAAGCGCCTCAGCCCCAGAAGGACTACCAGTCGCAATCGACCTTGCAGAGCCCGCAGACGGGGAGGTGATCGAGATCAATCGAACGATCCTCGATAAAGCCGATGCCCTATTCCGAAAATGCCAAAACGGCCACACCTGCTCCCATCGCTCCTCTGCTGCCTCTCCCCTTCGAGAACGAGCTGTCGACTTGACCCGCCTATCGGATCTAGACCTTAGCGACGAACTCGCTTCCCGTGAGCACAACGGCAGCCGCGATAGATTGGATGAGATCTCTCCCCCCCTTCGTCGAAGACGACTTAATCCTCCCAGCCGCTCAGAACAGTCTGCAAGGACAGTTCAAGAAAACCTTTCCGACACCCTTCGCAGCGCAAGGCAGATCCAGTTCAACCTCCAGAAAGAAGCGGACCAGCTCTTAAGACAGCCCGATGCAACCCTTGAGCAGCTCGCCCCGCTTCACGAACAAATCCGCCGCCTCGAACAGCAGATCCAGCGTTTGAGCGAACAGCTCGGCATCCCTCAAAGGCCAAGCCAAACAACCTCAACAGACACCTCCCCTCTTGTCCAAAGGATCTTCGATCGCCTTTCTGGGATCGAAGAGCGCTTGCGCCAGCTCGAGAGCTACGAAGCAACACAGCCTTCAGCCAGCAACCGCGCTTTAACAAGAGAAGATGGCTCAACCCGTCAAAGGTCCTACTCAGACACTGGAGCACAAACAGA
>JAFEGU010000024.1 GCA_018239725.1 Verrucomicrobiota bacterium
GATCGAGCCTTCGCCAAATTGCTTCTCAATATGGGAAATGGCGAGCTCTAACGCTTTTTTCTTTGCTTGGTTGTCTGACATGGAAATACCCCTTGAGGATTTGAAGTGTACTCTAAGAGTGGAGCTGGATGGGGCTTTGAGTCAAGAGGAAAAAGATCGGTTCTTTAGTTAAGGACCTGCATTCGGGTTAACATGGAATCAATGGCTTCATCTTTTATTGTATTGGTGTCAGCGTCCAGGACATGTTCTAAGTAGGAGCCTACTCGCTCATCAGGTGCAAGAGTTGGCTGAAAGTCCGCAGGAACATTATCTCTAAACCACTCGGATACGAGGGTTGTCGAGATCGTTCTTGCAGCACGTTCCCATGCCGGCCGGCCTTCAATGGGAAGTCCGTTAATGGATTCTTTGACCACCTCAATAATTTTCTCCTTTGTATAAGCTCTAAAGAACAAAGGTAATGAGCGTTGAGGGGCAAGTTCAATGATTAATCCAGGATCGTCATTGTAAGCAGTGTCTGCTTGTTGGATGCCAAGGTGAGTGCCGATACTTAAAAGAAGTTCGCCTCGCCGGTGGACATCTCCTTGGGACATTTCTTCGATGATTCCAAGGCGTATGTCATGGAGAATTCTGTGAATTTGATCGGGCAGCGTTTCAATTTGAACTGTTCTTGCCATCCGGTGGTAGTGCGTTTGGCTTTCTCCCATCATCCTTGTAGGGCACCCTCTATGCCCAGCTCTAGCTAGTCCTAGAAGGCAGTCGATTTTTGCTTCACGGCTCGTATCGGGTTGAGAAAAGAAATGGCAGATATGCTGAAGGTACCTTTTGATCACATCTGATCGGGGCACCTGGTTTTGTTCAACTTGATTGAGAAAAGTCTGTAAACCAGTTCTTAATTGTTCCAAATTTGCAGGAGTGTCTTCATCATTCACGAGCGCAGGATTTAGATACAAAGGACTTTGGGGATCCGTTGTGTTCATCTGTTCAAAGAATCTCAGCAGCTGCCCGATATCTTCGGCTGGAGCTTCTGGAACCGCTTCTATTCCAATAAGGCCGCTTGAGAAATGGGCCGGATTAATTCGAGGGTCGCATCCGACTTCTGCATTGATTTCGACGTTTCCTTGCCATGAACTTCTATACTGGCTAATGATTCGAGTCAGGATTTCAGTGGTGCGGGCTTCTGGAGAGGTGTCCTCTTGTGGGCCTTCTTTTAGGGTTTCAGTAATGGAAAACCAAAAGATGTATAGATATGCTTTTGACAACTCAAAATAATAAGAAACGGTTTCTGTAAAGGATGTCCATTTCTCCGTCAGCCAATGGCAGCAAGTATCATTTTCTGCAGCGGCCAGAGATGTTAATGTCGAGTCATTGGAAGCATTGATGGAAGGAGATATCAATGGAGCTGCATGGACAACAGATGCTTGTTCAATATATCTTATTGAAGATGGGTTAATTTCAATCATTTATTTATCCCATTTTAATTTTGTTGCTAAATTATACCCGAATTTCTTTTTCCTCCGACTTAAATTAATTTTTGTAATTTTACAGTTTAAAAGAAAGAGTTGTCTTTCTGACAGCATAGAGTGTAAGCGATTTAGAGAAGATCTGTTCTGGAAAAGAAAATGGATATCGCATATCTCAATATTAAATTATAGATTTGCGGGGCCTATGATTATTGCAGGCGATGTCGGGGGTACAAATGTTCGGTTAGCCTTTTTTGATAAAGGAAAAAAAAGGGATCCCCTTTTTTTAGAAAAATATCGGAGCGCCGATTTTTCCGACTTTTCTTCCCTGCTCAGAAAGTTCATTGAAACATTGAACGGCAAACAGGTCGAGGCAGCTTGCTTTGGAGTTGCAGGCCCGGTGCAGAATGGAAGGTGCCAAGCGACGAACTTGCCTTGGGTCATCGATGCAAGCGAGCTTTCAAAAGAGCTGGGAAATAAAAAAGTTTGGTTGATCAATGATCTCGAAGCAAATGCTTGGGGTGTAACGGTATTGAATGCTGAAGAACTGCTGGTCCTTAACGGCGGTGAAAAGCTCCAAGGCAATGGGGCGTTGATATCAGCGGGAACGGGACTTGGAGAAGCGGGATTGTATTGGAACGGAAAGGCGCATGTCCCTTTTGCGTGCGAAGGGGGCCATACAGATTTTGCTCCAACGGATGAGGAACAGGTTGATCTGTGGCGCTATTTAAAGGGAAAATTCGAGCATGTCTCTTACGAAAGGGTGCTGTCCGGTTCCGGCATCTTTCAAATCTACCAATTTTTAATCGATACGAAGAAGGAAAAGCAAAGCGCTTCTCTTGCTGGTGTAGAAAACCAAAAGGAGCCTCAAAGGATCATCACGGAAATGGCGTTGAAGAAAGAGTGTCCTGCATGCGTCCGCACGATCGATTTATTCTGCAGCATTTATGGGAGCGAAGCTGGAAACCTTGCTTTAAAAATGCTGTCGACGCACAGCATGTATATTGGAGGGGGCATTGCGCCTAAGATCAGCGGCATATTAAAAAACGGGCGCTTTATGAAGGCCTTCACCGCTAAGGGGAGGTTTTTAAACATGCTGTCCAAAATCCCTGTTCAAGTGATCCTCAACGACCAGACCGCTTTATTAGGAGCTGCGCAGTATGCCCAAGAAAAAAAATGAAACGACCGCGGAGCATAAAAGGTTAAAAGATAATAAGCAGTTTCCTGTGCCAAAGTGGTACAAGTGGGGGCCTTACGTTTCTGAGCGGGCTTGGGGAACTGTCCGGGAAGACTATAGTCCGAACGGGGATGCGTGGAACTATTTTCCGTTCGAGATGTCCCATTATAAAACTTACCGATGGGGAGAAGATGGAATTGCCGGATGGTGCGACCGGTACCAGGTTTTAGTGTTCTCTCCTGCATTCTGGAATGAGCGCGATCCTATCTTAAAAGAGAGGCTGTTCGGCCTTAATTCCAATGAAGGCAACCATGCGGAGGATGTCAAGGAATGCTATTACTATCTGGATGGAACTCCGACCCATTCTTACATGAAGTACCTCTACAAATACCCCCAGGAGGAATTTCCATACCAAAAGATCAAGGATGAAAATCGGAACAGGACAACAAAAGATCCTGAATATGAACTGATCGACACAGGGGTATTTGAAAAGAACCGCTACTTTGACATCTTCATCGAGTACGCCAAAGCAGCGGAAGAAGACTTATGCATCAAAATAGAAGTGTGCAATCGAGGCGACCGCCCAGCGACACTGCATCTGATCCCCCAGCTATGGTTCCGCAACCAATGGGCATGGGAAGATAAGCGCCAAGGCGCTCCGGTCATTAGCTCGGGGGCAAAGAACGGCAGCGACCTATGCTTGATGGCCGATGAAGCGGCCCTTTCCTCCCCTTCCAACCTCTCCTTTGAATACCGTTTAGGAAAACGCTACCTCTATGGGCCGCGCGGGGCTGAGATGCTCTTCACCGACAATGAGACCCGGTTTGCAGGTCTTGAAAAGAAGAATGAATATTATAAGGATGGGTTCCATCGAAAGATCATCAGCAATGAAAAGACTGTCAATCCATTAGAAAAAGGGACCAAAGCTTGTCTGCATTACAAGTTCGAACAGATTCCGCCGCAAAAGTCGGTAGTCCTCCATCTCCGTTTTACGAATAAGGAGATGAAAAGCCCTCTAAAAGATGTTGAAAAGATCGTCGCTCTTCGAAAAGCGGAAGCGGACAAGTTTTATCAATCTGTCCATCCCAAAGGGGCCTCCAATGATGAAAAAATGATCCAGCGGCAAGCGTTCGCAGGGATCATTTGGAGCAAGCAGAACTATCTGTTCGATGTCAACTTGTGGCTTAAAGGAGACAACACGATCCTTCCGCCGCCGCCATCGCGGCTTAACATCCGCAATGAGCACTGGCGCCATTTGAACTCGATGCGGATCCTGATCATGCCGGACAAGTGGGAATATCCCTGGTTTGCGGCATGGGACCAAGCCTTTCATTGCGTGGTCTATGCGCTCATCGATTTGCAATTTGCAAAAGAGCAGCTATGGCTTCTTTTGTTCGACCAGTTCCAACATCCTAACGGGCAAATTCCCTCCTATGAATGGGAATTTTCCGATGTCAACCCTCCTGTCCAGGCATGGGCGGCGCTGCGCCTTTATGAAATGGAAAAGCAGAAGCATGGAAAAGGGGACCTTGCCTTTTTAGAAAAGTGTTTTCACAAGCTTCTGATCAATTTTGCCTGGTGGGTGAATAAAGTCGATAGCGAAGGCAATAACGTTTTCGAAGGCGGCTTTTTAGGAATGGACAATATCAGCGTTGTGGACCGCTCGATGCGGCTGGCAAGCGGGATCAAACTGCAGCAATCGGACGGAACGGGATGGATGGCCTTATTCTGTTTGAACTTGATGCGGATCGCCCTTGAATTGGCAAAGCAGAGTCGTGCCTATGAAGCGTTGGCGACAAAGTTCTTCGAACACTATGTCTATATTGCGCATGCGATGAAAAAACGGGGGAACCAGGAATACGAATTGTGGAGCGAAAGCGATGGGTTCTTCTACGATGTCCTGACCTATCCAGACGGTAAGTTTGACAAGTTCCGCGTCCGCTCGATGGTCGGGATCATCCCTTTGTATGCGATCGAACTTCTTGAGGAGCATGAAATTGATGCCTTCCCCGAGTTCAAGGCCAATTTCACGTGGTTCATTAAAAACCGTCCCGACCTTATCTCCGAATGCATCATTCCGATCAAGCGCAGCGGCAAGACCCACTATCTGCTTACCGTCATGAACCAGGACAAGCTCAAGAGCGTTTTGAGGTATGTCTGGGATCCTACGGAGTTCCGCTCCGAATATGGTTTTCGATCGCTGTCAAAGTTTCATCAGGACTATCCCTTTACTTTTCAAAACAGGAAAATTGGGTATGAGCCCGCGGAGTCCCTCGAAAAGATCAAAGGGGGAAATTCAAATTGGAGGGGGCCGATCTGGATGCCAGCCAATTACATGTTGATCGACGCCCTGAAAAAGATCGCTTGCGTTTCGAAGAATGAGATCAAGGTCGAGGTCGAAGGGGAAAAACCTGTCAACATCCATGAAATGGCGGTCTCCTTTGCCGAACGCTTGGTCACCTTATTCAAATTGGATGCAAATGGCAGCAGGCCTTGCTATGGTCAAAAATTTCCATTTAAAAAGGACCCCCACTGGATCAACAATATCCTCTTCTATGAGTATTATAATCCGGAGACAGGCAAAGGCCTTGGAGCCTCCCACCAAACAGGCTGGAGCGCCCTTGTCGCCAATCTGATTGATGAACTGTATAGTTAAGCCCAGAGCTTCATTCGCTATAAGTAGGAATTGCATTTTTTGACAATAGCTTGCACTATGAGATCATTTCATATTCAACCCCTTATCCAATCCTATGATTAAATACGCATTAAAATTTTGTGTTGCTTTGCTTGGCATAGCTTTATGGACCACTTCTTGCCAATCTCCTTCCTCTAACAGCAAAGGCCATTCTGCTGACAGCTCAATCCGGATGAACATTAAGGACGAGCCGCAAACATTGGATCCGCGAAAAGCGAGGGACTTGAATTCGATTACCCTGATGAAGATGCTGTTCGACGGACTCACGCGGCTTGATTGCAATGAAAAAGTCGACTTGGCCCTTGCCGAGAAGGTGGCAATCTCCGATGACTTGAAAGTCTACACGTTTTTCCTGCGCGATGCAGCCTGGTCGAATGGAGATCCGGTAACAGCCGGCGATTTTGAATACGCATGGAAAATGTGTTTAAGCCCTGAATATCCTTCCGATACCGCGTTTCAGATGTATCCGATCAAAAATGCGAAATTGGCTAAAGAAGGAAAGGTCTCATTAGATGATGTGGGCATTCGGGTGTTAGATGCGAAAACGATCCAAGTGGAACTGGAAAGCCCAACTCCCTACTTGCTAAGCCTTTTGGCCGCCCCTCCTTTTTTTCCTGTGAATGAAAAAGTAGATAGGAAAGATCCTCAATGGGCCCAGAATTCTGTGAATTTTGTATGCAACGGCCCTTTTTCATTGAAGGAATGGAAGCACCAAGATCGTTTAGAAGTGGTGAAAAACAATTCCTACTGGGATGCAGCGCAGGTGAAGCTTTCTGAGATCCAACTGGTCATGGTCCAAGAAGAGACTGAGTTGATGATGTTTGAAAAAAAAGAGCTCGATTGGGCAGGTTCCCCTCTTTCCACCCTTCCCTTAGAAGCGATCAAAGGGCTTCGCAACAGCTCGATGTTAAAAACGAAAGAGATGCTCGGGACCTACTTTTTACGTTCCAATACAGAAAAAGCGCCTTTCAACACTTCAAAAATGCGCTCTGCATTCGCGCTTGCGATTAATCGTAAGGCAATCGTCGATCATGTGACGCAAGGCAACCAGCTTCCCGCAACCGGTTTAGTTCCGACCTGTTTTGGTCTGCAGAAAGCGCCTTATTTTAAGGATGCAAATGTGGAGGCCTCTCGGAAGCTATTTGAAGAGGCTCTTGCTGAGTCTGGGCTAACGAAAGAGAACTTCCCTGAAATCTCCTTGATGTACCGAGCAGGCGAGAGAAACCACTTGATTGCTCAAGCGGTCCAACAGCAATGGTTTGAAGCGTTCGGAGTGCGGATCAAATTGGAGGCGCTAGAAGGCAAGGTCTATTTTGATCGGATTTCTAGACAAGATTACCATCTTGCCTCGGGATCATGGATTGCCGATTTTGAAGATCCGATCAACTTTCTAGAGGTGTTCAAATATAAACAAGGCGGTTCGAACAATACCCTTTGGGAAAATGCGGAGTATGTCCGACTCCTTGACGAGTCTTCAAGGACTGCAGATCCGCTCAAACGCTTAGAACTGCTGTCAGCATCTGAAAAAGTGCTGATCGATGCAATGCCTGTGATGCCGATCTTTCATTACACCATGCTTTATGTGAACCATCCTAAGATCCAAAATGTTGTCCTGTCGAGCTCGGGACAGCTTGATTTTAAATGGGCTTATTTTGATAAAGGAGATCGGAAGGAAGAAGCAAATAGGGATGTACGATGAGAATCTTTTTAGTTTTAGCTGCCTTGGTCTTTCATGCTGGGATTCATAGCGCTGAGCTTTGGATGACTAACGACAGTCCTTTTCCTCTGCGCGCTCGGGTTTATGCAGCCTCAGGTGTTGATGAACAGCAGACTGTAGAGGCAGGAACTCAGTGGCATTGGAGCAATGACCAAGTTTTTTCAGGGCCTGCAAACGATCCCAATACAGGGGCATCGACCTATACTGTGATCTGGTATTGTACCAATGGAGGACAATACGGCACAAACACAAACGTTCTCCCAGGGTCGTGGGTCTTTGCTCAAAATTCTGACGGGATAAAAAGTTGTCCCTTGCCCAAAAAAGCTCAGAAATCTGGCACACCAACAACACAGTAGTACGGTATGAATAAGATCGTTGTGATTTTTTTACTGGCATTATTTTCAGCGGCATCTGCTTTTGCTGGATCGATACGCCTTAAAAATAACAGCGATCAACAGTTGCGTGTGATTGTGGACAGCGCCAATGGGATTAGTCTTGGAGAAGTAATCATCGATTCCGGTCAATCCCTAACATGGACTGATACTTATGGGAACAGGACGAACAATCGCGGCGCAAGAACCCCCCTTCAATACGGAGATGCATCAAATACTCCATTTACCGTTTCATGGTATTGCATGAGCGGAGAGCCCTATTCGGTGTGCACCGATGTCGCAGTCGGCAGTCTTATCATGTCAGATAGCTGCGATGGCCTAAGAGCCTGCAAACGGAAAAAAGCAGGTTATCCAGATCACTTCGAAGAAAAAGAAGAAGAAACTTCTCCTTAAAGATAAGTCAGATAATTCTTTAGAATAATCTATGCGCATTGCTGTTTCCGGCACACATTTCTCAGGTAAATCAACTCTTGTCCAGGCCCTTGGAAAGGAGCTGCCGGGATATGAGATCTATGATGAACCCTATTGGGCTTTGACAGAGCTAGGCCGTCAATTTTCCGATCCTCCGACAATTGAAGAATTTGAGGAGCAATTGGAATATTCGATCGCCTTGATCAAAGAGAGCTCGGCAAATGCCATTTTCGATCGCTGTCCGATCGATTTTTTAGGCTATGCACTCGCCGTTGCGGAAATAGATGCGATAGAATTCGATAGTGAAACGTGGGAATCGCGGATTGCTAAGATAACGCCTTCCATAGATTTACTTGTTTTTTTACCTCTGGAGCATCCGGACCGTATTCCGGTTCCAGCTGCAGAGGATAGGCTTCTTCGGGAGCTGGTCGACGAAAAACTACGGGAATTGATCATTGAAAACGCGCGTCATATCATGACGGCAAAAGCACTGGAAATGACCGGTTCTGTCGATGAAAGGGTGAAAGAAATTAGGCAGTATTTAGGCCGGTTGTAAAGAAACTGAAGCTTCCAGAACACAGCAACTCTTGCCAGTAATTTTATCCTTTCAATAAGCATTCTTTAGCTTTCAGAAGAATTTCCAAAGCCTCTTGAAAAGAAAACTCCCAGTATTTTGCATTAGAAGGGGAAAAAAATATTACAAGAGGATCCTTTTCTTCTTGAGAAATTTCAGCCCATTGATCATCCCCATAAAATACTTCTACAAATACCTTTTCTTTATTTACATCGCTAGCAATTCTAAAAGAAAATTCTTTCTTGTTCATGTTAATGCTTTATTTTCCATTAATATACGAACGAGGTTCTAAAAAACCTATCATTTCTGGGCTGTGTTGAAAAATTCTCTTTCAACGCAACGAAATAAGGTGGTGGTCGCCCCTACTCCCTGCCTTTAGGCTGCTGCTCTCATCATTTTGTTCAGAATTAAGCATTTCAGCCTACTTTCCAC
>JAFEGU010000250.1 GCA_018239725.1 Verrucomicrobiota bacterium
CATAGACGCAGGTGTCGGGATTGAAGATAAAGTCCTGGAACAGATCATCGATGATCTGCCGCTCTTCAACCAGGTTTCTGGCCAAGACCCCTTCTTCGGTAATGAACGATGCGACATCCTCATAGACAAGCTGCGTCGCAATTGACGGGATCTTGTGGCCGTCATAATTAAAGTGCAAAGTGGCATCCAGTTCCCCATCCAGATAGGAAATATCGCAGACCGCCTCGACATTGCCAACAAAGGGCAGCGTGACAAAATTCTCGATCACTTGCTGATTGGCCACTTCTGCATACCGAGCAATCTGAGGCATCGCATTTTCAACAAATGCTCCAAATAAAGGCTCGGGCACCGTCATATCGCGGATCTGCCGCAAGTTGCGCAAATGCAGACGGTTGATATTCGGCTGGAACCGATAATAGGTGTTCTTATACAGCATTCCAGGCTTGGCGCATTCGAAGAAGCGGACATCTTCAAGCGTTGCGATCTGATCTCCGAGGAGGATGGTCGGGTTGACTAAGATCTTCGATGTCGGAGGAGGGATATATTCTAATGAGAACCGCAATGAGGCCTGCACTGGAGAAAACTTCAATGGGACCTCCAAGCTTCCTTCATATAGGCCCGGCAGGATCGGCAAGTCATCCTCTTGTCCGGAAAAACCCTTTGCAGAGACATTCTGGAACGCATTTTCATAAGCGCGCGCGAGGATCATCCCGAATACAGCGATGTCGATCTGCGCGACCCGGCTCGCTCGTTCCGTCGTCGGGTTGTCGTTACACTGCGCTAAATCTCTGATCACACGCATGATCTCTTGCTGCGAATCATCAAACGACTGGACGGCAAAGCAATAACGCTTACCGCCGATGAAGATCGGCTCGGCATAGCGAAGCGCTTCGATGAAAGGCTTAATATGAGTGATGTGCAAAGGCTTGGAGCGGTAGGGAAGCCGCAGCGCCATCTGGAACTCGACGATCCCTTTGCTCTCCCCATCTTGCGGCGGCAATGAGGCAAAAACGAGGGCAAACTCAGCCCGGTCGATCTCATTCTTCTCTTCGGGCTTAAAGAACGGCGATGTCGCAAGAAGCTGCGAAGAAATGACATACTCTTGGAGCAGCTGCTTCTGAAATTGCTCTTCTTGCCTTTGAACTTCTTTGGTCTCAGCCTCCTTAATCTTATCAAGGAGCTTCTTCTGCTCTTCCTTATTGATCCCCGCTTTTTCTCCGATCTGTTTGATGTCGTTCTCTTTAGAGAACGTCACCAAGATCTTGTCGATGTGCTCTTCTAAATAAAACAGCAAGGCTGCCAAATGCTGGCAATCGTAATTATAAGGACAGTCGCAATCTGAGTCGATCGTCTCGCATTCCAAGCGGTCGATCTCGATCTCGCTTTCATAGCAGTTGTCGTATTGCCCTTGGACTTTAGCGCTGATGCGCATGATCTTTGTATCCAAATGCAAAAGTTTTGCGGAAACAACCTTTTGCTTGTCGTAAAGATCTTTCCCTTCTTTGACAATATTTGAAGAGAAATCTTGCTTAAGTTTTCGAAAATTCAACATAGCAGCCTGTCCAAATCGGGGTTCAGATGGAAGCACATTTGATGGTATCGGCGCAAGGAAAGATAAATTTTCACATCGATCTTTCGTTCAATCGCTACCATATGAGCCTACTGGGGACTTAAGGAACATTGTTTTGTCCGAAAAACCGCAAGCAGCCTCTAACATACCCATGAAACTTGACAACCAAGGAGGCAGTTACAAAACTGCTTTGCCCGGAAAAATCGATGATTTTGAGGCCAGTTACAAGTGGCAGCGAAGCTGCCACGCTCCATTTGACGAGGTCGGGCCTAAGTAGGCCGGCCAAAGAAAATGGATAAAAATGGCCTCAAGAGGGCGATTTTGCAGGGCACATGAGTTTTGGAATGCCTCTAAAGCAAATCCAAAAAGTCAAGTTACCGGCTTTTCAATGCTTTTACCTTTTTTTGTA
>JAFEGU010000251.1 GCA_018239725.1 Verrucomicrobiota bacterium
ACCCATCCCAACAATCTGATCATCGGTGTAGGCGGGGTCATTAATTTAAGTTTGGTGGTATCTCGCGTTCAAGCTCTGAAATCGTCGCCAGACCGCGAGTTTGCCGTCCTGCTTGTCGATATCAATGAAACCTATCGATCGGTATGGGAAAGGGTCTTCTCCATCGTTGGGAAAAATGAATCGGTAGAGGGTGCAAGAGCTGATTACAGAGCCTATTTGAAGTCGGGTGAGATTGGTTTGCACCATGAATCAAAAATCTACCCAACTGCAGGCGAGTATGGATTTCTCGAGACTCAAGAGAACTATGAGATCATCCGAAATTTAGCTTTAAATAAACGGATTTATTTCTCCAAATTCGATATGACTGATGAAGCAAGTTCCAAAAAATTGCGGGAAGTTGTCGATGCATCTGGTTGGCATATCGATACGTATAATGTGTCTAATGTTGCCGCAGTATCCAATCTTGATACATCGAGGTATCCAGCTATTGGCCCAGCCCTTTTTGCTCCAGCAGCAAGACATCTTGCGATGGAGGGGACAATTTTCACTGCAGCAAAGATTTTTAATGAGCCTGAGCTGATCGACGGAGAAGTCATGTATCGCATAGGAGGTGGTGGATGCACACAGTTTGTGATCCAGATGGATAAAACGAAGATTGAAAACATGGAAAACGTTCTTCGACAGCCTGAGACATTTGATAGCGCAGAGTCTTTTTTAGAAGATGTCCGGGAATTGTTTGCCGGCATGATAAAGGGAGAGGTCATACCTTATCATATCTATGGCTTTGTTTTCGCTCTGCCAGAACCTCTTCTTGTCGCCTTTTTTGGCGAGCTAATTGAAATGGCGAGCTTGAAGCCTGAGGATGATTCCATTGGCTCTATCCAAGATAGAAAAAAGGCTGTCTTAACAATCATCGATAGGCTGGTATCGTATGGAGTCAATTTGCCTGAATACGAAATAGCGTTCATAATAGCCTTAGAATCGTTCACGTCCCGGTCAGATCTCACCCTTTCTGATCTGGAAAAAATCGATCAGTTTATCAAAGATGATGTGGTCCCATTGGTCACAGCCATGCATTCGCGTCCATAACAATCAGTTTTTGCGGTAATTCTTAATTGATAATGCCTTTAGGGCCGGAGTTCCGATTCCGGCTCTTGCATTTTTTGCTAGTTTCAATTCCCTGATGTTAAGGCTCTTAGTGGTTATAGGAAAGGTAATAAAATATTCGATTAAAAATAGGAGTTTCTGAGTAAAATATAAAAAATAATTGATTAGGAGGAGCGAAGGATGCCTGCAAAAGCTATGATTATCATTTTGCTACTATTCCATGCCCGATTAGGATTTTCAGATAACAAGCAACTGGCTAATGATCCTTTCGCTACAACTATGGAACAGCAGAGAAAATTTTCGATTGATCCTCCTTATTTGATGGGAGGATTGATTTGTCCGCTTACAGGGCAATTAGTTTTAAATCAAACCGATTTGATTGCTACTGGGGCTCAGAACATTGATCTAAATCGTGTCTATATGCCTTTTTATCTGTCAGGTGCTATTCAGTGTATGAAACAAGAAAATTACCGACAAAAAAACTTATTCGACCAGCTGCAAAAAAAATATAAAGG
>JAFEGU010000252.1 GCA_018239725.1 Verrucomicrobiota bacterium
AGCTATTTCGAGAAGAACGGAGAAGTCTGCCCTGCAAACTGGAAGCTTGGCGCAAAATCGATGAAGCCGACCCAGGAAGGGCTAGTCAATTACTTCAAGTAATTGGCGCAGCGGCAACTGCTCCCGTCCTTAATTTAAGGAGGGAGCACTTTTCTTTGACAGAGTTTTTCTAGAGTTGTATCAGTAAACAAATTGATGCCTTGTCCAAATAAAGGTCCATATGTTTATTGTTGCAATGCTCTCTTCTCTTCTATTCATGTTTTCCCTCTGGTCCCAAGAAACCTTCAAGGTAGTCGTGTTAGGCTGCCATGGAGGACCTAAAGAAAATAATCTGTCAGGCTATCTGATCGCTCCAAAGGATTCAAACGACTATATTGCATTAGACGCTGGGACGTTGCTTGATGGGATTTTCCTGGCTGCCCAAAATAATTGCTTCAGCGATATCAAGACGGATCCCAATAACGAATTGAGCTTAGAACTCGATGTCCTCCGCAACCATGTCAAGGCTTACTTGATTTCTCATGCCCATCTAGATCATGTAGCAGGACTTGTGATCAATTCTACCGCAGATGTTAAAAAGCCGATCTTTGGAATCGATACGACGATCAATATGATCCGAGACAATTTATTCAATTGGCAGACTTGGCCAAATTTTGGTTCAGAAGGAAAAAAGCCCTTGATTAACCAATATCAATACCAGCGGATGAAAGCTGCAAAGCAGGTTCCAATCCCAAGCACCTCCATGACAGCGGAGCCCTTTTATTTGAATCATCCCAATGGCTATCTTTCCACAGCATTTATCATCGAGTCTTCCGGCTCCTATGTCGTTTACTTTTGGGGATACCTCTCCAGATATTTTGGAGCCTGAAAAACGGATCAAGGCAGTGTGGAATAAAATAGCCCCTCTGATTGCTCAGAATAAGCTCCGAGCGATCTTTCTTGAGTGCTCTTATCCCAATTCAAGGCTGGATAGTAAACTGTTCGGCCATCTAAATCCAAAATATATGCTGGAAGAATTAAGGTCCTTGGCCAGTCTTGTTGATCCAAAGAGTCCTCAAACTGCATTAAAAGATCTTAAAGTTATAGTAACCCATATTAAGGACTCCCTTCTTAAAGGAGATTCAACTGAACAGATCATTGAGAGGGAATTGCAAAAAGGCAATGATATCAATGTCCAGTTTATCTTTCCAAAGCAAGGGGAGATGTTTGAGCTTTAGACTAGTTGTTCTTAACGGAAATGGGTAAGAAAGTCGTAAAGGTCTTTTTCGCTTGTGATCAGAAAACTTTTGTGCAGAGTGCACACATTGCAGGAGGCGTCGATCAAATCTCCGTCTCCAACGCCCGGCATGCAGATTGCTGCAAGGTTATGGAACAGGCTGGGGTTTTCAAGCAATTTAAGGCCCCGCATATAGTCCGAGATGCTGAACCCTTCCTCTTTGACGCGGAAATAGATCAGTTCCCTTTCATACAGCAGAGCTTGGACGGCGTATTGGATTCCTAAACTCTCTGGGGGCGGGTTTCCGCAGGTCTCAGCAAGCTGCGGCAAACTTTTTAGAAGCAAAGGAGTGCAAAAGTCTCCCTTTTCTGCTTCCCCGAACAAGAAGACTGTGTGCTTAGAACGTTCCATTTTCATATGCAGCCTCTTATACTGTGACCGCTTAGGTTTTGTGAATTTCGACTTGCTGCGACATTGTCAAATCGATCCTCATCCTCACCCTGCCCACTTGGGGTAGGGCTTCGTCTGTCGGAACGCTTCGCTTCGATTTTACTTTGTCTCGCCGAGTCGAAATTCACAAAACCTAAGCGGTCGCAGTATAAACTCGATTTTGTGCTTTTTAGGGGCCTGGCCAGTTCGCGCCCAAGGGCGCTTCACCTGCTATGCACTACGAAGGTTCACCGAACCTTCTTCGTGTCTCCGTAGCCTTGTCCATTCGTCCTACGGTCGAATGAGGAGGTTTATTTAACCGGGAAAGGGTTAAAAATCCTGAGGCCTTAGGCCCAAAAAGTTATAAAGTCGAGTTAACTGCTCTATATCAAATGTTAAATATTTTTTTAAAACTGTTTGCGTTTAAATTGATTTAATTTTCAATTTTGAAATCAGCTCCGAAATCTAATCTATTAAAATTTAGATCCTTACCATGTCGAAGACTCTTAGAAAATTTAAAAAAGATTGAACGGAATAAAACTTTTTCATTATATGTACGCCCTATACACAAATGAACTCATTGTGAATTATCACCAACCTTAAGGAGGAAAGGATGCTAGCATTTCCCTTTCTAATCACAGCAGGCGTTTGCGCGCTTGTCCCCGTTTCAAAAGCAAACGCTGTCGATCTGTTGCAGCTGTTGCCCAAAGAAGAAAAGATGCACGTTCGAAAGCTTGCCAACGGCGTGACGACCTTCATTCAGGAAAATGCATTTCCTTCCCATGGAGCGGCTTTCCGTGTGGTTGTCCAATCCCCTTTGCATGAAGACCTGATGTATTCCTTGGACACATCGGTCGATAATGTGGAAGAGATCGACCGGTTTTTTAAAAATTGCAGCGATCATTTTCAAGGCTCATTCTCCCGAGAAGTCCTTATAGAGGACGGTCTCAGATTGCACTCTGGGCTTCCAGCTCTTAAAGGTTCAGAGAACCTAGCTGTCATTGCCATTGGCGATTTCAGCCCAAGTTCGATGCAGACAATGATTGAAAACTATTTCAGCGGCATAAGCCTGGAACGAATTGGAACCCATTCCCGGTCGCCGATCCAAATCGGGCTTTCTTCATTCCCTAATGGAGTTGCATTGCATATTGACTATCCTAGCTTATCAAATGAACTAAAGACGGTTGGAGACTTGAAAGAAAGCTGGCTTCAAATTTTCGCTCAAGACTTGCTGCAGCAGCGGTTGGAGCGTTTGACGCGGGCGTTAAGGGAGAACTGGGTCCACCCCCATCCCCGTTTTATGTTCCCTGTTCATGGCTTTGCTTTAGCTTCGGAAGACTCAAGCCAGAACGTCCTTTCCTTTTTATTGTGGGAAATCGAACAGATCAAGATGGACGGTTTCAATGAGAATGAATTCTTAGCGATACAAGATCGTGTAGGTTATCAGCTCAGCTATCTTGTTAGGAATTTTGCAAATGCAGACAGTGCGAAGATGGCCTCGTTTTATGCTGATGGGTTCCGTTCTGGGGGAAATGCGCTGTCATATGAGACATTCCTTGCGGCATCTGAGGAATTGGTGCCATCCATTTCCTTTGATGAGGTCAAGCCCTACGTCCGCAAATTGATGCGGGATGCAAATCGGTTCATCCATATCCGTTATCCAGAAAACCATTGTTCCCATCTTCTAACCGCATCAGAAATTGAAGAGATGGTGGAGAGGATTTCTGGATTGGCGGAGTTTGAATCGGATGCCTACTATGAAGACGATGATATCATGCTCTTGAAGAACGACAGTATTAAGTCCTCGAGGCAGCAAGAACGCAGTGATAGGCCGCACATGCTGGGACAAGCATCAGTCATGATGGTCAATGATACGCAGCACCAAGGCCAGCCAGCTGCAGCAGAAGCTGAAATCGATTATTTTCAATTGCTTCCGCTTTCTGATTCGGAAAGAAATAAGATCCATTTCATCATTTCCAATATGGGCAAAAAGAATGTATTCGAGCTGGCCTTTATCAAGGGAAAAATGGAAGAGAAAGGCAAGCAGGTCCATCACGTCCATCCTTTGCGCTTCATCGGATATATCTTTTCCGATCCTGAGTTGAAGTCATATATGAGAAAGATTAGGAAAAGTTCTTTCAAGTGGGATGCTTTTATGGATGGTTTTGGCAAGAAAATGAAGGAGGAAAGTGGAAAGAATAATCTCCTTCTTTATGTTCCTGGCTTTGCCAAGCAGATCAATGCAAATCCTGATAAAGTTACCTATTATATCCAGCATAAGGATTGGGAGGGGCTAATTCGCCATTTGTTATAGAGAGGCAATTGCAAAACTCATTTGCCCAGCAAAATCGCTCTTTTGAGGCCATTTTCATCCATTCTCCTTGGCCGGCCCACCCCGGTTTGTGACCAAGGTCGCCTCACCTGCTTTGCTTTTCAAAGGTCCACTGGACCTTTGAAAAGTCTTCGCAGCCTCGTCAAATGGAGCGTAGCAGCTTCGCTGTTACTTGTAGCTGGCTTCAAAATCTTCGATTTTTCAGGGCAAAGCAGTTTTTCAACAGCCTCTAGTGGAAATTGAAAAAGTTAATTGAAAGATATTCCCTTGTGGACGATAAAGCGAAAATAGGGCTCTGCCCTTGGCTTTGCATGCTAATGGATTAAACGGCATGCAATGCCATGGGGCAAATGATCTGTTGGGCCCTTTGTTTACTTTGCTTGGGGTATCATGGAAGTCAAAGAAGAAGGGCCTGCTTCGCCGTCTTTGCCACTGTACCAGATCCGATTCAACTACTTGTTTTTTGGTTCCTATTTTCTTGTTGCCGCAGCGATTCATATCCTGCATGCTTTTCTAGTCGAGCCGCAGCCGACCTTTTCTAGGTTCTTTTTTGCAGGCTACGCTCTCATGCAGTGCGCTCTTGAAACCTGCATACTGATTCTGATTGCCGCAATTTTTCGTCAGTTTTTGCCCCGCTTCTTCTATCTATCTTACGCTGCCTTGATCTTTATCCTGTTTTTAGGGCATGTGATCGATTTTCCTTTGGTCCGGCTTATGGACATGTCATTTTGGTTTGCCTTGCATTTTGTCTCGCAGGAGAGCTACCAGAATTTTATGGAGTTGCTCTATGCTAGCAATGTGTCCCTTTTTGTTTGGGGGGCGGCAGGTCTTGCAGCTCTTGGGATCATTCTGGGAGGAGTATGGATCTTCCGTTCAACGGAAAAGTGGACAGACCGCCATCCGATCTCCACGACATATCCGTTCTTGATCGCAATCATGTGCACGATGACTTTATTTATGGTGAGCTGGGAGTCGTCGGCAGGGCATTTGACAAGCGCTACGCAAATGGAGATGTACCAAAAATCCTTGCCTTGGAAAACGACATTTACGCCTCCGCCGCAGGAACAGTTTCGGCTGGATTATGCCTTGAAGATCCCGGAAGAAGAGCAGGATGCTCTTCGGTCGTTGGACTCTCGGGCGTTCTCTCTTGCACGGCGTCCCGATATCTATTTGTTCATTGTGGAAAGCTTGCGCGAGGACTTCATTACTGAGGCGCACGCTCCCAACTTGCATGCTTTCAGGAACGACAACATTCATTTCGATCTAGCCTTGTCGAATGCTAATGCAACGCAGATCTCTTGGTTTTCGATTTTTTTCTCGAAGTTCCCTCTGTATTGGGGAAAGATCAAGCCTGAGAACTGGAAAGGGGGGAGCATTCCTCTGAAAATGCTCAAAAAAATGGGCTACAAGATCCATGCGTTTTCTTCGTCCAGGCTGGGATATTATCAAATGGACCATATGATCTTTGGAGAAGCCAAATATCTTGCCGACACTCTGTTCTTGCCCGATGAAGAGGAGTTTGAAGAGCCCTATCAAAGGGACCAGATTGCGATAGAGAAGCTGGTCCAGGAGATGAAAGATCCAAATGAGTCTTCAGGGAGGGTTTTCCTCGTCTTTTTGGATGCGACCCACCTCGATTACAGCTGGCCCAAAGAAACATTCAGCCGGTTTCATCCGTTTGAAGAGAAGATCAACTATTTTAAAGCAGCATTGAGCAACCAGGGCTTGGACGGAATCAAAAACCGGTACCGCAACGCTCTTTATTTTGTCGATTCTCTCATGGGGCAATTTTTCAATGCGTTGCAACAATATCCTGGGGGCAAAGAAGCTGTTGTTGTCGTTACAGGCGATCATGGCGAAGAGTTCTATGAGCATGGTCATCTATTCCATGCATCCAGCTTAACCCGCCAGCAAACCCATGTCCCTCTTTACTATCGGTTCGGAAGCAACGAGTGGAAAGGAAAAAAAGCTCCTTGCGAATTGACATCGCACATGGATATTTTTCCGACGGTGCTCCACTATGTCATTGGAGAAGATTTGTTTGGTCAAGTGTTGCAGGGACAATCGATCTTCAAGGAAGATAGATGGCCTTATGTCGTAGCTGCCCGTTTTAATGCTAGCAGGGCTCCCTATGAGTTCTTCATCCATAATGGAGAGCATAAAATGATGGCTCGCTTCAATGATGAAAGGGATATCTTTAATTCAAAGGCCTTGCAGATCATCTCAGCAAAAAATCTTCATGAAGAAAATATTGCCTATGATTTAACTTCTCTGAAAGAGCACTTTGGAGAAGCGATTGATCATCTTTGCGGGCCATAAGAT
>JAFEGU010000253.1 GCA_018239725.1 Verrucomicrobiota bacterium
AGCTCCACATTCTCTCCCCCCTCATCCTCAAACGGTGCGATTCCTTTGACGCTCTTAAAGAGAAATTGCAAAAACAAGGTTATTTGCGGGTCCGCCTCAACGGCCAATACCTGGAGCTCGATCAAGAGATCCCTTTTGATAAACAACGGAAAAATGAGCTCTTCCTCGTCGTCGATCGGCTCCTCGTCCAGGAATCGGTCCGCAAGCGCCTCTTCGACGCGATCGATCAGGCTGCACGCCTCTCCAACGGGACCCTCGTTGCCGCAACGGAAGACAAAGACCTCTTTTTCAACCTGGCGTTCGCGGTCTTAAGCACCGGCAAGTCCTATCCCCCCATCACACCCCACACCTTCTCGTTCAACACAGAGCAAGGGATGTGCCCATCCTGCCAAGGACTAGGTTTCCAATACGGCGCCAACCTCTCTCGCCACAGTTCCCTCATGAAGCTCTCCGCGTCCGATCTGGTCTTTTTGCTCTGGAAAGACAATGCGACAAAAGAGAGCATGCAGCTTTTTCTGACCTTCTTGAAGAAAGAAGGGATCGATGGGGACGAGCCCCTCTCCACCCTCTCACCCGACCAGCTCGAAGTCCTTTTCAACGGCTCCAAAGAGGAAAAATCGTTCACCTCCAACCGTCTCCAATTCCGCTGGATCGGCTTCAATGCTGTCCTCGAAAAGTTTTCCAAATGCATCGAACCTGCGATCCGCGAGGCCTTCCTTCCCCTGCTGGACCAGGCCCAGTGCCTATCCTGCAAAGGAACCCGCCTCAATCCCCTCGCCCGCAACGTCCGCATTGAAAAACTCTCAATTGCCGACCTCTGCCAGCTCCCGATCGACGAGGCCTCCCGCTTCATCGATGCGATCTCTTTGTACAAAGACGACCATATCTTCCTCGACGAAACGCTCCGCCAGCTCAAGCACCGCCTCCACTTCCTTAACTCGATCGGCCTCGGCTACCTCTCGCTCGACAGGAGCGCGCCGACACTCTCTGGCGGCGAAGCGCAGCGTATCCGCCTCGCCCGCCAGCTCGGCTCCGGACTGACCGGTTCTCTCTACGTCCTCGACGAGCCCACAATCGGCCTCCACCCCCACGACAACGCAAGGCTTAACAACGCCCTCAAACACCTTTGCGCCCTCGGCAACACGCTGCTCCTCGTCGAGCACGATCCGATGACGGTCCAGATCGCCGACTACCTGATCGATTTTGGCCCGAAAGCGGGAAAAGAAGGCGGCGAGATCACTGCTCAAGGAACGCTTGAAGAACTCAAGAACAATCCCCAATCTCTAACCGGCGCCTACCTCAGCGGCCGCAAGCAAGTTCCAATCCCTGAAAAACGACGCGCATCGTCTACCCAACTGAAGATCGAAAATGCAACGCTGCACAACTTAAAAAAGATCTCGATCGATATCCCAACCGGCATCCTCGCCTGTATCACAGGCGTCTCAGGCTCGGGCAAATCGACCCTCATGAACGATCTTCTCCGCCCTGCCGCAGAAAAAGCCCTTGCAGGCAGAAAACCGATCGACGCCGTCCAAACGAACGGCACCCGCGTTTCCGGCATCGCACAGTTCGACAAGCTCCTCGTCCTCGACCAAAATCCGATCGGCCATACCAACCGCGCCGATGTCAGCACCTATGTCGATCTGCTCACTCCCTTGCGCTACTTCTTCGCCGATCTTCCCGAGGCCAAGGCCCGCGGCCTGCAACCCAGACACTTTAGCTTTAACCATAAAAAGGGGATGTGCACTTCTTGCTGGGGACTTGGAACCAAACATATCTCGCTGCAGTTCCTCCCCCCTGTCAAAGTGACCTGCGACGCCTGCCACGGCTACCGGCTGAATCCTTTAAGCTTAAAAGTGATGACCAAAGGCAAACACCTCGGCAACATCCTCCAAATGACCGTCGAAGAAGCCCGCCCTTTCTTGCCGCCGATCCCTAAAGTGATCCGTATCCTCGACACCCTCATCTCTGTCGGCCTCGGCTACCTGCAACTGGGACAAGAGATCGCCACCCTTTCAGGCGGAGAAGCGCAACGATTGCGATTAAGCCGCGAGCTTGCCAAGCGCTCAACAGGTAAGACCCTCTACCTTCTCGACGAACCCACAGTCGGCCTGCACAGCGACGACATCGTCAAGCTCCTTTCCATCTTCCACACCCTGGTCGACAAGGGCAACACCGTCCTCATTATCGAGCATAACCTCGATATCATCGCCAACGCCGACTACCTGATCGACATGGGCCCCGGCAGCGGCGTCCATGGCGGACTGATTGTCGCAACAGGAACGCCTGAAAAGATCGCGCAGGATAAACAGTCCTTAACGGGAAGCCATCTCCACAGTTATTTCAAAGAGCGGATTGAGAATTCCACTTCCATGAGCAGCATGATCTAAAAAGCTGTTAACGAATGATAAATCCGTTAACAGGTCAACTGAAAAAGGCTCTTAATTTAATCACTTCATCCCTGTCTTGCTGCTTTCCAAAGATCTGCACCGAATTCCATTTCTCTCAGGAAATCAGGATCCGAAAAAGAAAATGAGAATGTTGAGCTGCTAGAACCTGGTGTAGCACCTTCTTGAGGTTCTGCAGATTGTACAGATGAGCTTGCTAACTCATTATGCGAAGATTCTTGAACAGCAGCGCCCCTAAGCAAAGAAGATGAGCTAACAGGCTCTGAGGAACCTCCTGAAGACCACACCCGTTTTTGCATAAGGATCCGTCCAGCATTTAGAGGATCGATCTGACATGTCCAATCCAGCAATTTCCCTTGAATCATCTCGATCAAATAGGTCCTGAACGCAAGATGGTTGCCATCTTCTTGACACCCTTTTCCAGGAATAAGACCAAATCGTTCTGGACAACTTGGATCTGCAATGAACTGCTTTAATGAAAGGTAGCCTGCACCATGAGAATAGTCGTGGAGGTCGATCATACGCATACCGTCTTGCCGCTTGTCCTGAAGAGGCCAGTTTAAGCTCTGATAGAGACTTTCCGCTTCAGTTTCGTGGGAGGATTCCATAAGGCAATCAAGATAAACCATATAGGTAATTTTATTAATCGTTCGACTTTCAATAGCCAACTCAAACGCTCTTTTAGCTTCGGCAAATTCACCACTCTTTCCTGCTGCATCGATATAGCTATTATAGGTCACGGCATCAGCTCGACTTGAAGCTATCGCGGCTTCAAATGCCCTTTTAGCTTCGGCAAATTCACCATTCTTTCCTGCTGCATCGATATAGCTAGCATAAGTCACGGCATTGGCTAGACCTAAAACAACCGCAGCTTCAAATGCACTTTTAGCTTCGGTAAATTCACCATTCTTTCCTGCTGCATCGATATAGCTAGCATAAGTCACGGCATTGGCTAGACCTAAAACAACCGGAGCTTCAAATGCCCTTTTAGCTTCGGCAAATTCACCATTCTTCCCTGCTGCATCGATATAGCTATTATAGGTCACGGCATTAGCTAGACGTAAAACAACCGCTTTTTCAAATCGACTTAAAGCTACCGCGGCTTCAAATACCCTTTTAGCTTCGGCAAATTCACCATTCTTTCCTGCTGCATTGATATAGCTAGCATAAGTCACCGCATCAGCTAGACTTAAAGCTATCGCTTCTTCAAATGCCCTTTTAGCTTCGGCAAATTCACCATTCTTTCCTGCTACATCAATATAGCTAGAATAAGTCACGGCATTGGCTAGACCTAAAACAACCGCTTCTTCAAATGCCCTTTTAGCTTCGGCAAATTCACCATTCTTTCCTGCTGCATCGATATAGCTAGCATAAGTCACGGCATTAGCTCGATTTAAACCTACTGTAGCTTCAAAAGCTCTTTTAGCTTCGGCGAATTCACCATTCTTTCCTGCTGCATCGATATAGCTAGCATAAGTCACGGCATTAGCTCGATTTAAACCTACTGTAGCTTCAAA
>JAFEGU010000254.1 GCA_018239725.1 Verrucomicrobiota bacterium
CCTTTTTGTCCCAAGCCAATTCCGCGAGCTCGTTGAAGTAAAGAACATGGAAGTCGTTCCCTATGACAACTTTTCCGATCTCTTGGTGACCGATTACCGCTTTAAGCTCATCTTCAATTTTTCTGAATGCTCAGAGATAAAGCCCCACTTTAAAAAACAAGCCGCATTTACTATCGTTGACCTCAACGAGCTGAAGGGCCGCTCTCAAGGACTTTGTTCGAGCAACCTCTCCGATATTTTGAAAAAGGCTGTCTGCCATGCCCCATGAGCGGTTTTTCGTCGACCAACCTCTAAATTTGAACGAGTCTGTTTCTCTGCTGGACACAGAGTTTCACCACTTATGCCACGTCATGCGCGCCCGTATCGGCGACCATGTGGAACTCGTCAATGGCAAGAACCAGCTGGCAGAGGCTACCCTTTCCAGCATTGCAAAGCACCATGCCGATCTGAAGATCTCGAATGTGATCGATGCAAATACACGCAAGCCTCAGCTGATCTTGGCGCAAGCAATCCCCCGGTTCAACCGTTTGGAATATATCCTCGAAAAAGCAACAGAGCTTGATGCGACAGAGTTTTGGCTCTTTCCTGGTCATTTCAGCGAAAAAGATGCGTTCAGCGAGAACCAGCTGAAGAGGATGACGCAGCTCACCGTTTCTGCCATGAAGCAGTGCGGGCGGCTGGACCTTCCTTCCATTTCCTTCAAACCCCCGCTTCTCAAGTGGAAACCCATCGAGGGCCGATTGCTCTTCGGCGATACATCTCCTGATGCGCCGAGCTTGGCTAGGCTAGACCTTAGCAACGAAGCTCCTTGCACGGTCTTCTTCATTGGCCCGGAAAAAGGGTTCGATCCCAAAGAAACCCTTTTTTTAAAAGAGAATCTTAGAGCCCAAGGGGTCCGCCTCCATCGGAACATCTTGCGCGTCGATACGGCCCCGTTGGCAGCATTAAGCATTCTGTCTGAAATGCTTCATCAGGAATAATCAACAGGATATTAGGATAGACAGGATAGAAGATAGATCGCAATTAGTCCCTATCCTGTCCATCCTAATACCCTGTTAATTACCTCCCCGAAAAATAATAAATAAATTTAATTTTGTTGATTAATTAATCGAATTATTAAAACATTAAAGAAGGTAGAGAAGAGAATTAAAAGGAGTATTTCTATGGCAGCTGCTTATCCACAACCTTCCAAAAACCCTAAGGCTTCTGCTGTATGGGCTAAAGCTCAAAAAATCAAAGGGGAGATCGACAGCCTCATCACGAAAATGCAAAAACAGGCTGAGTTTACCCCGACACGGGACCAGCTAGAAGATTATGCTGAGCAACTCCTCGAGTTTATCAGCAAAAACCACGATATCATCACCCCTCACGACCGTTTTCTGAAGGCTGCGATCATCGACTTGACAGAAGTTCCTGAAATGGCGCCTCAGATGCAGCGGATCTCTTTCCTGACATGCCTCCGCGATGCATCGAAGAACATGAACGAATTCATGAGCTGCCAGTAGGGTGGGGACACAGTTTAGGGATCATCTCTTCATCGTTCGAGATCGATCCCTTATAGACTATCCCTTTCTGAGGATCTAAAGTCACAAGAAGTCCTTCTTTGAGGAGCGTCATTGCTCCGTCGGCACGGACAAGGAGAGGAATGTCCAGCATCTTGGCCACCTGGACAGCATGCTTTTCTGAATCGACATCATCGGGATGGTTCTGCAGAACGATACCCAGAGCATGTTTCAAGACGGGCAAGTAGGAATCGTCGCATCGGCTGATCACAATGATTTTCTGGGAGGCAGCTTCCGGCCTGCATTCCTCAGGCACATGGACAAGGGCCACTTTTCCATAGACCCTCCTTCCTTCCTGCGGATGGCCGCGGACAAGGACATCCCCAATGCTCTCCACAAGCATCATATTGGTCGTTCCGCTGATCCCAAAAGGAGATCCTGCCGTCACGACAACGAGGTCACCATAGCTCGCCAACCCTTTCTTCAAGGCAAAACAACTGACAATCTGCATCGCTTCATGGGCATTGTTGGCAGGGGCTGGATCGACCGGGACGACGCCCCAGTTCATTGCCAGCTGGTGGTAGACTTTCTCAACGGGGGTCAGAACGATGATCGGCATTTCGGCGCGAAAGCGGGAAACAAGCCTTGCAGTAAAGCCTCGGCTTGTAAAGACAAAGATCCCCTTGGCATTGGCGCTGTAGGCTGTTTTAACGGTTGCCAAGGCCACCGATGTCGAGACATCGTTGTAATCTGTCTGAGAGTCTTGGAAAAAGAAGTTCCGATAATTAAAGTCCTTCTCAGTCTCATCGACGATGCTCTTCATCATTGCGACCGCTTCGATCGGGTATTGCCCCATTGCCGTCTCGCCGGAGAGCATTACGGCGGAAGTGCTATCGTAGATCGCATTGGCCACATCAGAGACCTCTGCGCGGGTAGGTCTGGGGTTTTTGATCATCGATTCGAGCATCTGGGTCGCAGTGACGACCGGCTTAGCGGTTTGGTAGCACTTCCGGATCATCATCTTCTGCAGCTTGGGGATCTGCTTCAAGGGAAGCTCGACGCCAAGGTCCCCTCTTGCGACCATGATCCCATCGGCGACTTGGACAATGCTGTCGAAGTTACGGACACCCAGACTGTTTTCGATCTTGGCTATGACAATGATGTCCGATTTGCCTTTTTTCGCCAGCAGGCGCTTGATCTCCAAGATGTGCTCAGCAGAGCGAATGAACGAGGCAGCGATGATATCGACATCTTGCTCGCAGCCGAAGGTGATATCGGCAATATCCTGCGGGGTCATCGCAGGCAGGTCGATATCGACACCTGGGACATTGACGCCCTTGTTCGTTTTGAGGACGCCTGGATTGTCGATCTCGACAGTGGCAGAGTCCTTTGTTTTTTCTATAACGTGGGAGGTGATGTAGCCATCGTCAAAAAGAACCTTTGTCCCAACCTGCAAAGCGTCGATCGCAATATCGGGGGTCACCTGGATGCGACAGGAATCGCCGACCACTTCCTGCTTGACGAGCTCTAATCTTTGACCTTTTTGGAGCTGGACCTGGCCGTCGCAGACCTTCCCGACGCGGATCTCAGGGCCTTTGGTATCGAGCATGATTGCGAGCGGGGTCTTTTTCTCCTTCCTGGCCTTTTTCAAGAGGTCGATCACCTTCTTGTGCTCTTCTTGGACTCCATGGCTGAAATTGAGGCGTGCGACATTCATCCCTGCATCGATGAGCTGCAGGATCTTTTCATAGGTGTTGCACGATGGACCTATCGTGCAGATGATTTTGGTTCTCGTGATCATATTTCCATCGTAGGGGATTGCCGGTTTCTGGACAAGCCTCTCAAATTTGTCGTCTTTTTTTGCGAGGAAGTGATAAAATTAGGAGGCAGTTGCAAATCTGCTTTAACCGAAAAATTAATAAGTTTTGCAACTGCCTTTTAGGTTAAAAAAATTATGACTCAGCAACCTCCCATCGTCCTGAAAAAAGTCCGCGTGCACAACCTCAAAGGTGTCGACCTAGAACTGGAGCACAATCGGCTGATCGTGTTCACAGGGGTTTCCGGATCCGGCAAGTCGTCGCTTGCGTTCGATACGATCTATGTCGAGGGGCAAAGGCGGTACGTCGAGTCCCTTTCCACCTACGCCAGACGCCATCTGGGCGATCTGCCAAAGCCCAATGCAGAAGTGATCAGTGGCATCTCTCCGACGATCGCCATCGAGCAAAAGACGGCCGGCCGCAATCCCCGGTCCACCGTCGGGACGATGACAGGGATCTACGACTTCATGCGCGTCCTCTATGCACGGATCGGGATTCCCCATTGTCCTGTCAGCAAGGAACCGGTCCGCCCTCAAAGCGCAGAGCTCATCCTCCGGTCGATCCAAGAGGTCCCGAAAGGGACGAAGATCCTGGTGCTGAGCCCATTTGCCAAAGGGAAAAAAGGGGAATTCAAAGAGGACTTTGTCGAGCTTGTCCGCAAGGGCTTCACTCGAGTCCGCCTCGATGGACAGATCGTCGATTTGAGCGAGCCGATCCAAGTCGATGGCAAAGTGGCCCACGATATCGATCTTGTCATCGACCGGATGGTGGTTGATCCGAGCGAAGAAAAACGCCTGACGGAAGCGGTGACACAAGCTCTCGATGCAGGACAAGGGATCATGAGCGTTCTGCTTCCCGACACGGGACAAGAGATGCTCTTTTCCCAGTTCGCCTACTCTCCTAAGTCGGGACTTTCTTACGGTCCGCTTGAGCCTTCCGATTTTTCCTTCAACCATCCGGGCGGAATGTGCCCGACCTGCCAAGGACTAGGCCTGATCCAGGAGTTCGACCTTGACCTGGTGATTAATCCTGAGCTATCGATCGCAGAGGACTGCTGTTCCATTAGCAGCTCCTACACAACGGTGCGCTATGGCAATATCTACAACAATTTGGCCAAGCTGTACGGGTTCAACATCAACACCCCTTGGAAAAAGCTCTCTGACAAAGCGCGCAAAGTTTTTCTCTACGGAACAGAAAAAAAGTGGACGCGGATGCAGTTTGTCCACCCGACAAAAAAATCCCGCTGGAGCGAATATGTCCAATGGCGCGGCGTTTTAGCAGAGGCACGCGAGCGCTTTCAAAAAGCGCAGAGCGATCTCTACCGGAGCAAGATGGGCGAACTCATGCAGGAAACGACATGCCCCTCCTGCAATGGCGACCGGATCAAGCCCTACCCTGCTGCAACACTGCTCGGCGGCAAGCGGATCGCCGAGATCACTGCCCTATCGATCGATGAGACGCTCCTCTTCTTCCAAAACCTTAGGCTGACCAAACAAGAAAAAACGATCGGAGAAGAGCTTCTTAAAGAGATCGTCCAGCGTATCGAGTTCCTCAAAGGGGTCGGCCTCGACTACCTTTCTCTGGAACGGACAGCGCCGACCCTCTCCGGCGGAGAAGCCCAAAGGGTACGCCTCGCTTCGCAGATCGGCTCGGGACTTGTCGGCGCCACCTACGTTCTCGATGAGCCTTCGATCGGACTGCACCCTCGCGACAATATCAAGCTTCTTGAAACGCTCCGCCGCCTCAAAGAAAAAGGGAACACGGTCATCGTCGTCGAGCATGATGAGGAGACGATCCGCGCAGCTGACATGATCGTCGATGTCGGCCCCTTAGCCGGACAGAATGGAGGCAGCATCATCGTAAAAGGGAGCTATGAGGAGCTGATCGCTTCTCCTGACTCGATCACTGGCGCCTACCTTTCGGGACGCCTTACCATCCCCATCCCGAAGCGTCGAAAAGGTGACGGCAAGATCACCATCCAAAAAGCCTCCCACCACAATTTAAAGTCGATCGATGTGCAGATCCCCCTGAAAATGCTCGTTGCCGTCACAGGCGTTTCCGGATCGGGGAAATCATCTCTCATCAGCGACACCCTCTACCCTGCACTTTCCAACACCCTGCTGCATTCGAAACTCCCCGTCGGCAAGCACAAAGCGATCCAAAATATCGACGCGATCGATAAAGTGATCGCCATCGATCAAACACCGATCGGCAGGACGCCCCGCTCCAACCCTGCAACCTACATCAAGCTCTTCGATGAGATCCGCGACCTCTTCAGCCAGCTTCCCGAAAGTGTGGCCCAAGGATACAAGTCGGGCCGGTTCAGCTTCAACGTCAAAGAGGGCTCCTGCCCCCACTGCGGCGGAATGGGGATGACCAAGATCGACATGGACTTCATGGAAGATGAATGGGTCGAATGCGAACACTGCCATGGACAGCGTTTTGACAGCACGACGTTATCGATCCTTTACCGCGGCAAAAACATCTACGAAGTGCTCGAAATGACGGTAGCGGATGCGCATGAATTTTTCGCAGCGATCCCTCAGATCAAACAAAAGTTGCAGACCCTTCTCGATGTCGGACTTGACTACATCAAGCTCGGCCAAGCCTCTCCGACCCTATCTGGAGGCGAAGCGCAGCGGATCAAACTGTCCAAAGAACTCTCGCGCCCATCAAGCGGCAATACCCTCTACATTCTTGACGAACCGACAACAGGGCTTCACTTCCACGACATCCGGAAACTGATCGACGTCCTACAGAAGCTGGTCGACAAAGGGAACACCGTACTCGTCATCGAGCACAATACTGACCTGATCAAGACCGCCGATTGGATCATCGACTTGGGACCTGAAGGGGGCAAAGGGGGCGGCGAAGTGATCGCAGAAGGCCCTCCCGAAAAAATCGCAAAGATGAAAACGCCGACAGGCGTTGCCATCAAAGCTGTCCTCTCCCCCCAAAAGCATCAACCTGCTCCAGAACTTGCAGCCTCCGGCGCATTCTTAGAATCGATCACTGTCGAAGGCGCTGCGCAGAACAACCTCAAACGGATCGACGTATCGATCCCCCGCGGTAAGATCACCCTTTGCACAGGGCCATCTGGCTCTGGAAAAAGCTCGTTTGCATTCGAAACGGTCTACGCGGAAGGACAAAGACGCTACATCGAATCGCTCTCCGCTTACTCGCGCCAGTTCGTCAAACAGATGCCGAAGCCCAAGGTCGAGCGGATCGAAGGACTCTCCCCTGCCATTGCGATCGAGCAAAAAAGCCACGCAGGCAATCCGCGCAGCACGATCGGCACCATGACCGAGGCCTATGACTTCCTACGCGTCCTCTACGCCCACCTTGGGACCGCCTACTGCCCCGATACCGGCGAGAAGATCGAGACGATCAGCAAGGAGTTCGTCTTAGAAAAACTCCTTTCCCTGCCCGAAAAGAGCAAGCTCCACATTCTCTCCCCCCTCATCCTCAAACGGGGCGATTCCTTTGACGCTCTTAAAGAGAAATTGCAAAAACAAGGTTATTTGCGGGTCCGCCTCAACGGCCAATACCTGGAACTCGATCAAGAGATCCCTTTTGATAAACAACGGAAAAATGAGCTCTTCCTCGTCGTCGACCGCCTCCTCGTCCAAGAATCAGTCCGCAAAGGCCTCTTCGACGCGATCGACCAAGCTGCCCGCCTCTCAAACGGAACCCTTGTTGCCGCAACGGAAGACAAAGACCACTATTTCAACCTGGCGTTCGCCGTCCTCAGCACAGGAAAGTCCTACCCTCCGATCACTCCCCACACCTTCTCGTTCAACACAGAACAAGGGATGTGCCCGTCTTGCCAAGGGCTAGGCTTCCAATACGGCGCCAACCTCTCTCGCCACAGTTCCCTCATGAAGCTCTCCGCGTCCGATCTGGTCTTTTTGCTCTGGAAAGACAATGCGACAAAAGAGAG
>JAFEGU010000255.1 GCA_018239725.1 Verrucomicrobiota bacterium
TTAAAGAGCATGTCTTTTTTATCGAAGATGAAGTTTTCTTCCGAAATTTTGCTGACAAAACGGATGAACTCAATGACGGGAACGTCATTGAAATTGATGCTGTAACCCTCTTGGATTGATTGCGGTGCTTCCACCGCTTCGACTCGCTCTTCTTCCGCTAACAACAAGGAATTGGGATATGAGGCGAACAATATACCGATAAGGGCACTGCACGTAAGTAGGTGTCTGTGTTTTGTTCTTCTTTTAATCATAAAATTACGGCACGCCACGAACATTATATGAGGCAACAGAATTTTTGTGGAGTTTTTTCTCAAAACAAATTAATTTTTAAACAGCTTGAACACAAACAAATGATTTTAAAATTCAAAATCAAATTAAGAAAGTGGTAGAATCTGATTTCCACAAACTCTTTCTGCTTGTCGATTTTTCTCCAGCGTGAATAATATTTGTGCACCCTTAATGGATTACCAAAGACAAGATGAAAGCAATTACGATTGACAACCTCGATATCAAAGACCACGTACGCTGGGCGCAAGACCAAGCTGTCCTTGATCCGACTTATTTGACAGAAGCGCAAGCCGTCGCTCACCACCCCGAGTATCTTGGGATGTCGACGATCTATGCGTCCCAATGGGAAGCTCTTTTTGAATGGCAAAAACGCAATCTCCCATGGGCTTCATTTGCGCCGCCTTTAAAGTACCACGTTGCCAGCAGAAGGCTATTTTCCTTCCGTCTATTTCCAAGCATCTATTGGTCGGAAGAAGAAGAAGAGGAAGATAAATCCAATGAAGACCCTTCTGATAGCCAAGAGAAAGAACCTTCGACAAACCTGTGGAAAGAAGTGGTCAATGTTGCGGCATTCCCCCACCAGCCCTCAGTTTTGTTCGAAAAGGACAAAACAGCGATCCTTAATCTCCTTGAGTCGATCAAGTACCTCAATGAAATGATCGCTCATGTCTCCTCGCGCAAACTTCAGTATCAGAAAGGATAGTTGCTGTCTAAAATTCCCTTGACATTGCACAACCTTCAAAGCAATGATCTCTTTTTCGATCCGATAACAACGGTTCATTTGGAGGTTTTATGTTTAAAGGTCTTCTAGCCGGATTAACGATTCTATTTACTATGACCTCTTACACAAATGCATCAAATGCCAATGATCTCCAAGATCCTCAGGAAACTTGGCATCATTACGCCGAGCTGCTCGTCAAAGACCTCACCGCGCATTTTCAGCCCCAAGATTTGATCTTCCTTACCTACCGAGCTGAAGCATTGGTGGAAACGGATGCAGATTTGACATTGGATGAAAAGCGTGCGGGAGTTGTGGCCGTCCTGAACGAAATCATCGATAGGACAGACACGCCCTATCTTCCAGATTACATTTTCGATCCAGTCTTTAAGCTGCTCCTTCCTCCATTAGTGACGCTTTTAATCCAAGATAACACCCTCGTGAGCACGAATATCCCCATTTACAATAACCCCACATCGAAAGACGCCAATACATTTGCAAATGAAATGATCAGCTTCTACGGCCCTATCTATAAACCTGAGCTGATGCCGGCCTATATCGAAGCGATTGTCGCCCAGAGCAACCGCTACAAAAACTTGAACGCGGAACAAAAGCTCAATTTTGCCAAAAACGCATATGGCTACTTCGTGCAAAAATCGGATGTGGAACAAGTGCCCGATTTGCTAATCGATCCCATCTTAGATATCCTGGGAAATTGGATCCTGGCAGAACTGATCAAATAGGACATTGGAACATGGTTTTAAATATCAGCATCCTTGGCGCAAGCGGGAAAATGGGGCAGCGGATCGTCAAACTAGCAAAAGAAGACACCCGCTTTAAAATTGTATGCGGCTCCATTCGAGCGGATGAGGACCCCGCTTATTTTTCTTCGACTTCAAATAAGCTTGGAATCCCATTAAAGACGACGCCCGAAGAAGCAATGGCTGGATGTCAAGTTGCGATCGACTTCTCTTCCATCCATGTGACTAAAAAACACATCGAGTCAGCACAAGCATTAAACAAAGGACTCGTCATCGGAACGACAGGTTTAGAACGCGATGCTCTAATGGCGATCGAGCAGGCATCCCGTGAAATCCCCATCCTCTATTCCCCCAACTTCAGCTTAGGGATCGCTCTTTGTCTTGAAGTGATCAAAAAACTTGCGAGACCTCTATTCGGAGATTGCTACATCGATATCATCGAGACCCACCACATCCACAAGAAGGATAGTCCCAGCGGTACAGCCCTGTCCATGGCCAAGGCGGTTGGAAAAGGGGAACTGGCATTTAACAAATCAGACCCCAACCGGAAAAAAGAACAGATCATCATCCACAGCATCCGTTCCGGAAATGTAATCGGCGAGCATACCATCATCTTTGAGTGCGGACATGAACGGATCCAACTAACCCATCAAGCCCACACGCGCGATGCCTTTGCCAAAGGAGCTTTGGCCGCAGCAGAGTTCATCGCCCAGCAACCTCCCGGCCTCTACTCGATCAAGGATCTGTTTAACTCGTGAATACCTCCAGCAATTTTAAATCTCCTTGGTGGCTTCCCGGAGGCCATCTGCAAACAATATGGCCAAGCATCGTCAAAAGAAAATGCACGATCGAGCTGAAGAGGGAACGTTTAATTCTACCCGATGGGGACTTTCTCGATCTCGACTGGGCCGCCGGCAATGAAACCTCACCTCTTGTGATCCTCATGCATGGATTGGAAGGATCAATCGATTCGAACTATGCAAAAGGGATGTTAAGCGCGTTAAATCGAGCGGGGCTTCAACCTCTGCTGATGCATTTTCGCGGCTGCAGCGGAGAACACAATATCGCAGTGCGGTCTTATCATGCCGGGGAAACAAGCGACTTTAAGCACCTCGTCCAAGTGTTGAAAAACCGATTTCCTTCAAGGCCCATTGCAGCCGTCGGCTTTTCGCTCGGCGCAAATGTCATTCTGAAATACCTCGGCGAGTCGGAAACCGACACTCCGATCTGCTGCGCCGTTGCCATTTCAGCCCCCTTTCTTCTCAACCGGTTTGCAGACAGGATCCAAAAAGGATTTTCATCCCTTTATCAGAGAAGGTTGCTGTCACAATTAAAGAAAAAACTATTAAATAAAAACAAACAAACAAAACTCCCTATCGACGTCAATAAAATTGAAAACAACAAAACATTTTGGGAATTCGATAATTTAATTACTGCAAAACTTCACAACTTTAAAGACGCTGCAGATTATTACAAACAATCTAGTTCGTTCTATTATTTGCCACGTATTAAGAAGCCGACTTTGCTCTTGCACGCTTCTAACGATCCTTTCCTTTATCCCGACGCAATCCCCGATCCTTCTAAGCTACCTCCTCAAGTACAGCTCGAATTGCAGAAAAGCGGCGGACATATGGGGTTTATGACTGGCCCTATTCCCTGGAAGCCCAAATATTGGCTGGAAGATCGAGCCCCCCGGTTTATTACAGCCCATTTGCCTTATTTTCCCATTGAATAAAACCTCCTTAAAGGATCAATATATTGACATGAAGAAAGTACCCGTCAAAGATTTTTATATTGGACCTGATGAGCCGCTGGCCGTCATGTCAGGCCCTTGCGTCATCGAAAGCGAAGAGCATGCTCTGAAAGCTGCAGAACAGCTCTGCGAAATTTTCCGCGACCTCAAAGGGATCAACCTCATCTACAAGTCCAGCTACGATAAAGCAAACCGCTCCGCGAACGCATCGTTCAGAGGCCCAGGACTTGAAAAAGGCCTCGCGATCCTGGAAAAAGTTAAAAAAGAATTTAACATTCCCGTCCTAACCGACGTCCATACACCTGAAGAAGCCCTTGCAGCCGGGCAGGTCTGCGACATCATCCAGATTCCTGCTTTCCTGTGCAGGCAGACCGACCTGGTCCTAGCAGCAGGAAAGAGCGGCGCCGTCATCAATGCCAAAAAAGGGCAGTTCATGGCCCCTTGGGACATGGGCAATGTCGTCGAAAAAATCCTTTCAACACAGAACGAGAAAATTATCCTGACCGATCGAGGAACCTCCTTTGGGTATAACAACCTCGTCAGCGACATGCGGGCTATCCCGATCATGCAGCGGTTCGGATTCCCGGTCTGTTTCGATGCCTCCCATTCGGTCCAACTGCCGGGCGGCAA
>JAFEGU010000256.1 GCA_018239725.1 Verrucomicrobiota bacterium
GAGATCGGAAAAGTTGTCATAGGGAACGACTTCCATGTTCTTTACTTCAACGAGCTCGCGGAATTGGCTTGGGACAAAAAGGGTAAACGACTCTTGAGGATAGATCGATCGAAAAGTTGGTAGATGGGAAAGCAGGTCCATGAAGCTGACACGATCTTGCGGAAAGAAGATCGCGATGCTCTCGTGGCGGAACGGACGCTTGATCACGTTAATGGGCTGTAGCTTCCACCGGTTGTGCACCCATAGCCACTGTTCAGGGATCTGGCGGATGCTCTCTTCTAAAACAGAGAGGCATTGGCACATCATCCGATCGGTCTCTTGCTCCATTGGCGCATCACGGTTCGGCCAGATAGGATCTGAGTAATGGATGATGTAGCGGCCATTGGCCCTTCTTGTCGTTGCAACGATGATAGGGCTTCCTGTTCTGTGGGAGAGGATGGCCGGGATAGGTGATGTGAAGGCGAGCCTGCCGAAAAATGGAGAGCTATAGCCGCTGTCTGGCCTGCCTTGGTCTCCGACGATCCCGAGGAAGCACCCTTTTTTTAAAGCCCTCAATCCCTCTTTGATCGCATTTTGAGGAGCAATGATCTTGCCTCCAAATTTTTCTCGCATCTTGAGCACGAAACGGTAGAGGTAAGTGTTCTTAACCGGCCGGCCGATCGCAACCCCTGGCATCCGGTTGGTTCCTTCAAGAAAGAGGATTTCCCAGTTGGCCTGATGTCCGCAGAAAAAGATGACAGGTTTGCCCTCTTTCATCAGCTTGTCGGCCACTTCTGGGTTTTCGCAATGGGCGATCCGCTCGATCTTTGTTTCAGAAGCAAGTTTTGGATATTCCAAGCAGGTGATCATCAGGTTTTCGAGGGAGCCTTTCGCAATCCTTTGAATATCAGATGGTTGCAGGTTAAGGTCGGTGGCCATCGACAAGTTGCTAAGAGCCCGCTTGCGGTAGCTTTTGAGGACGTGGAATGCAGCCCTGCCGCGCCATGCGCCTAGCCGATGGATCGCAGGGTAGGGGAGCCAGCGGATTGGCCAAGTAAAGACCAAGATGATCAGGTAGCTCAAATAATGCATAAAATAAGACTATTAATGATCTCTCACAATATCAGGAAGAGGGATTGTTTCCGAGGATAATTAGAGGCTGAAGGTCATCCTGATTTGACCTGCATGTGCAGGAATTAAAAATATTTATTATCTGGATAGTGTTTCGGTATAAGTGGCTTGGATGATCCGGTTGAGCTGATTCGGGAAATCAAGGTGCTTTACAGAAGTTCGGATTTGTGTGCTGGAGGAAACGGATTTGAATGTGCCGACAGCCCGTTGGATAGCAAGGGCGACGCTGTGAGGATCGTCCAAGTTATCGATGGTCGTTCCCGAATAAGGCTGAAGCACCTCATGGCCTCCATTTGTCTTGGAAGAGATCACATAGAGTCCCATTGCAAGGGCTTCAACGGTCACGTTGGCAAAGGGATCGTAGGAAGAGGGGATTGCCAGGGCGTCGGCCATTTGGTAGAACCGGCGGATGTCGGAACGCTGGCCTAAGAAACGGACCGATTTTTCCAGCCCCAATTGTTGGGCCATTTGCTTGAAGTAGCCGATCTTTTTTTCTTTGCCAATGATGCAAAGCTGGAGCGGAGTTGTTTTGATCAAGCTCATCCCTTTTAGCAGGTTCTCGAGTCCTTTTCTTTGATAGTTGTGACCGATGAAAAGCAGCTGGTATGCTTGAGGATCTAGGGATAGTTCTGCAATAAGCTCTTCCCGTTTTTCTTGCCACTGCTCAAAATCGGCAAGCATCTGGCACCACTCGACCCCATTATGGACGACTTCGATCTTCTCGGGTGGAGTATTATAGAGTTCTAAGACCTCGTTTTTGACCATATGGGAGTTGGTGAAAAGGGTTCGTAGCTTGCGGCTTTCGAACGATTTCTTTTCGATAGCAAGCAGGCTGTGGTGGAGGGGATTAATCTTGAAGCTTAAAGCTTTTAACCCTCCTTCGATTTTAGCTCGGTGGCGTAAATAAGCGGCGTGGACCCCATTTCCAGCTCGGATATGGGATTGTTCTGAATTCCTGTCGAGTCCGAAAACGATCGGTGTTGGACGGTCTTTGAGAAAACGCTGGCAGGCTTGGTCGAAGCGCTGCACATTTAAATAGCTGAATAGGGTGTCGATCGGAAAGGAAACGATCTCGAGGTGGCCAGAGGCAAAAGGAGCTTTGACATCGCCGGATGTAAGAAGGGTCACTTTGGAGCCGTATTGGCAAAACGTCTTTGCGATCTCCCATGTGTATTTTTCGAGACCACCTTTGCGGTCAAGCTGGCTCTTAAGGATGGTAACAGCTGGACGGTCCATGGTCACTTGGGGGAAATGGTGCTGGTTTCGTGAACTTCGACAAGGTTGTCTTTAAGGAAGATGGTAAGATCGAGCTTGGTGTCATCATTTTTAAAGAGCTGGAAACGGTTCATGTAGCTGCGGAAACGGTTGCGCAGGTACTCTTCGCGCATCGCCGGCTGCAGAAGGCGCACCTCGTCATCGGAAACATCCGACATCAGGACAGAGACGTATTGGTCCTCGAGCTGGCGGGGATTGATGAACTCGATGCTCCACTCCAAAAGACTCCGTTCTGCTTTCGAGGAAACGATGATAACGATCTGCATCATGCTTTCCACCGTCTCTAGAAAGAGTCGGTCGACTCCGTTGGCATAGAGGGGCATCTGAATGAGCTTAACGCCATAAGCCTGCTTGATCACTTCGCCTGCTGCAAGGCTGACGGTGTCTGGATTGAGCGCGGCAAGAGTTTTATCAGGGAAAAATAGGCCGACGGGGATCGGTTTTTCAATTGCGAGAAGGTTGCAACGGACAAAATCGATCCTGAGGGCTTTTGCACGGGGGTCGTCGATCTCGATCGGAGTATCGGAGAGGATCGGGATGTTGATCTGTTTCCATTGTTCAGGGACATAATAGCTGACCACATCATTGCGAGAAGCGCTGGTATTATTGGCGAGCGCATCGAGCTGCGTCTTATTGATGTCGTTGAGGTTGAACGTGATCCGCTGTTCTTTGAGCTTCAAGCGTTTGATTACCTCTTCAGGGCCGCTGACAGATAGGGACAAACGGTAAGGCCAGACGTCGAGGAATTGGTAACCGCGCGGCGCCTCGCCTACAGGCTGCGTGATGATGATCGGAATTTGTTCTGTGACCAGTTTTGTCATCCTTACAACGAAATTAGGATGGTATACGCGGCTGATCCCTTTAGAGACATCGATCTCAGGGTTTAGAGAAACGAGGTTTTTCTTGGAGATCGTTGCAATCCACTCGTCAGGTTTGTCGGCTGCATCGAGCACCACTTCCAGGTCGTAAGGGGTGAGCTCGTCAAGGATTGTCTTGTTTCCGACAAGGGTCAGCGTCACTTTCTTGGCGAGGCGTCCGTTGGATTGCATCCCTTCGATCGTTTTTCCAGGGGGGATATTGATCACGCGGACAGGGATGGTGCTGATGTTGCGCGTTGCAGTCAAAGTCTGGTTAACGACGAGCCAAGTGATCACAGCTAAGATCAGTGCGACGAGTTTGCGCGGCCAATGTATGATAAAGAGCTTGTAGAAAAGAGTCTTCACTGTTTAATCCATTCTCGTAAGTTAAATTGGCTCTTGAAGTCTTGCTTTGGAGGAGGGGTGAATATGCTGCGGATGATCCCCTTGAATCGGTCGCTCTTAACGCCCGGCGTCATGACCCCGTCCCGAGCAATCGAGACTTTTCCTGTTTCTTCTGAGATGACGATGATCAGGGCATCTGTCAGCTGGCTTGCGCCAAGGCCGGCCCTGTGCCTTGTCCCCATCGAACGGGTCAGCTGGGAGCTGTCCTCGGCCAGGGGCAAAATAACGGCTGCAGCGAGGATTGTTGTGTCGCGGATGATGACCGCGCCGTCATGCAGCGGTGTTGTTGTAGCGAAGATCGATTCCAACAGCTCAGAAGAAAAGTTAGCGTTGATGATAACAGCTTTGTTGGCAAACTCGTCCAAAATATCTTCATTTTGCAAAACGATCAGCGATCCGATCCGCTTTTCCGACATCCGATAGACGGAATTGGCCAGTTGGTCAAGGAACTTATCAAACTCGGTCATCTCTTTATACCGCTTGCCTTTCAAGCTCAATTTTGAAAGGGCGACCCTGAGCTCAGGCTGGAAGATGATCAAGATCGCAATGACAGCGACGTTACCAATCAAGAGCATGATCTTATGAAGGATCGGTAAGTTGAGCCAAGAGGAGATGGCAAAGATCAGCAAGAACGCAAGCATCCCCAGCACCAGGTCCATCGAACGGGTGTTCCAAAAAAAGGAAAGCAGGTAATTGAGCATCACCGTAATGATGATGATCTCAAAAAGAGGGGTAATGCTATGGAACAGAGCGCCCATGGACCTTCTCGATTCAGCGATTAAAAAACCATTATAACGCATTTCAACGTCAAGGACAACGCCATTTTTTAGGTTCGATAGTGATCGAACCAAATCTCTTGTTTGACTATTAAAATAAATGATGTAGGATTTGCATGAACGGTTTGAATGTGGAGTTTTCATGGACGTTGTTTTCCTTTCCCGAATTCAATTTGCGCTGACGAGCGCATTCCATTACATCTATCCCCCTTTAAGCATTGGGATCGGACTGATGCTTGTGATCTTTGAGGGGATCTACATGAAGACAAAGAATCCACTCTATAAGGAGATCACCAAGTTTTGGGCCAAGGTCTTTGCCCTTACGTTTGCTTTAGGTGTTGCAACGGGTGTGGTCCAATTGTTCGGTTTCGGGACCAACTGGGCTCGTTATTCACGGTATGTTGGCGACGTTTTCGGCAGCGCTTTAGGAGCAGAAGGGATATTTGCCTTCTTTTTAGAATCGGGCTTTCTTGGCCTCATGCTCTTCGGATGGGACCGGTGCAGCGCCAAGCTCCACTACTTTTCGACCATTTGCGTCAGTTTAGGAGCCCATTTTAGCGCCGTTTGGATCGTTGTTGCCAACTCCTGGATGCAGACGCCTGCCGGGTTTAAAATTGTTGGAGAAGGGGTCGATGCAAAAGCGGTCGTCACAGACTTTTGGCAGATGGTCTTTAATCCCTCTTCGGTTGACCGCCTCGTCCACGTTGTACTAGGATGCTGGCTTTCCGGAATTTTTCTTGTGATGAGCATCAGCGCCTACTACTTTCTAAAAAAGAAACATGCTGAGTTTTCTCGAGTGACCATGAAGCTTTCATTGATAGCGGCGGCAGTTGTCCTTGTCCTGCAGCTCATCTCTGCAGATAGCACGGCCAAGGGCGTTGCCCGCAATCAACCGGCAAAGCTTGCTGCAATGGAAGGAGTTTACAAGACCCAAGCGGAAGCTCCTTTAACTGTCATCGGCTGGGTCGATCAAGAAAACCAAACTGTCAAAGGCTTTAGGATCCCTGGCCTGCTCAGCTTTTTAACCTATGGCGATCCTAAACAGCCTGTGGAAGGGTTGGAGCAGATCGATCAGAAGGATTGGCCCCCTGTGCAGATAGTTTTCCAAACCTACCATCTGATGATCTGGATGTGGGGCCTGATGGTCCTTGTGACTATCGCGGGGATTTGGGCGTACCGCAAAGGAACGCTTGCAAAGTCAAAAGCGATATTATGGGCTATGATCGTATCGGTCGGTTTTCCGCAAATCGCCAATCAGGTAGGTTGGATGACAGCAGAAATTGGAAGGCAGCCTTGGATCGTGCATGGCCTTTTAAGGACCCATGAAGGAGTCTCTTCCACGATTGTCGCATCGCAGGTGTTCAAGTCGATCATCATGTTCATTGTGATCTATCTTCTGCTCTTAGCGCTCTTTCTTTATCTTCTGGACCATAAGATCAAGCAAGGCCCAGATGCTGTGGAAAAATCAAGGAATGAAAAACAACCCCTTTATCGCAATCCATTTAAATCGTCATCGGGAGGAAAACAATGAACGAGCTGACTTTGGCCCTCTTGTGGTATGTCATTATCGGCCTTTGCGTGATTTTTTATGTCATCCTCGATGGATTCGACCTAGGCGTTGGGATCCTCCACTTTTTTACAAAAAAGGATGAGGACCGCCGGATTTTTCTGAACGCGATCGGTCCATTTTGGGATGGAAACGAAGTGTGGCTCGTCATCGTCGGAGGAGCCCTTTTTGCTGGTTTTCCCGACGTCTATGCAACCCTGTTTTCCGGTTTCTACGACCTATGCATGATCTTGCTGTGCGGGTTGATCTTCCGGGCTGTTGCCATCGAGTTCCGCAGCAAGCAGGCCTCGAAGAGGTGGCGTCAAATTTGGGACATGGTCTTTTGCGTTGCCAGTCTAGTGATCAGCTTCGGAATCGGCCTTGCCTTTGGCAACCTGATCGAAGGCGTTCCATTGGATGCGCATAAGAATTTTGTAGGCAACATGCAGATCTTTTTCCGTCCTTACCCTTGCCTGGTCGGACTCTTCACTTGTTCGCTTCTAGCCATGCATGGCGCGATCTTTTTAGCGATGAAGACGGAAGGGAAGCTGCATGAGAGGCTCCGCCGCTGGGTCAAAAAGAGCGTCCTTGTCTTTCTTGCTATGTATGTTATCACAACGGTTGTTACCTGCTGGGTGCAGCCTCATATGGTTTCCAGAATGCTTGAGCAGCCATGGTGGTTCTTGTTTGCCGTTGCTGCCGTCTTAGCTATCCTGAACGTGCCAAGAGAGTTTTCCCATGGAAGAGATTTTATGGCGTTCCTCTTTTCTTGCCTTGGGATCGTATTCCTCTTTTGCCTCTACGGCATCGGGATGTTCCCGATCCTTGTCAGATCGACGATCGATCCTGTCAACCATAGCTTGACCTACATGAATGCGGCATCTTCGCCGCTCACGTTGAAAGTGCTCTTGATCATCGTCGCCATCGGCGTGCCTCTTGTGCTAGCCTACGGAACCATGATCTACCGGATCTTCAGAGGGAAGGTCAAGCTCGGCCCTACTAGCTATTAGACCTCTTGTATAACTCGCATTGCCTGGCAAATGGGGTTATGCAAAAGATCTATTAGGAACATTCATGGTTTTTTTGGTCCCTTCTCACATTGCTGAGAAGGGACCAAGAACGTGCAAAAAGCAAATAGTTCTCACTTAAGAGAAAGACTCCAAAGAGACTGCATCGCCCAACTTATTCATTTTGTCCACTACAATACAGTTTTGCTCCAATTACTCCAACAGGCAGTATCGATGACTTTTCTGATATGGAACTATTGGTTCGGAGCGTTCATAAGGCTACCCGTGGCCTCTATGATTCTCTGGTGAAAGAGCAGAAGGAGTTGGTCCACTGGCATATTTGGGATCTGGCAGGAAGGCCTGAAGGTGATCCAAATTGGGGCCAAAACCATGTATTTGATCATGCGCTCCGATTTGCAGATGCATTGATAAGAGCAACAAGTTGATTTAAAAAGATAGGGTCTGTCGGAACTGTTATATGAGCCTATCCTAATAAAATTTATCTAGGATAGGTTCTTGAGGCGTTCCAAATGGAGCTGGGTGGGATAGTCTTCAGGGAATTGCTGCGCAATCGCTGAGAACAGCTCATACGCCTTCTTGAGGTCGTTGGCCTCTTCAGCTTCATAAGCTTCGCGGAACAGTTTGCACAGGAGGATCTCCTGCTCAGTAGGCTCGATCTCTTTATCTGAGCCTTTTTTGCCGACAAGTTCGTAAATTTTAATCTTTTGAACCTTTCCCTTGACCAAGATGACATCAAGGGGGCGTATAATGAATCGATTATCCAAATAATTGCAGACATGCTCGCTGATTAGGATAGAGGTGTGGTAGGTCTTATCGACGATCTGCAGGCGTGAGGTAATATTCACAGCATCGCCGATCGCCGTGTAGTTCATCATCTCTTGCGTGCCGATATTGCCCACGATTGCAACCCCGGTATTAATTCCAAATCGGGTGATGAATTCGGGGAGGCCTTCTTTTTTACGCTTTTGATTTAAGTTTGTGACCATTGTTTTGCAGAGCAGCGCGGCTGTGCATGCTTTAGCTGCATGGTTTGATATAGGGAGGGGAGCTCCCCAAAAAGCCATGATCCCGTCGCCCAAATATTTATCGATGGTGCCGCTTTCTTTCAGGATGATCTTCGACATATGATCGAAGTACTCGGAGAGTAGCTGTGAGAGGAGGTCGATCGAAAGAGATTCTGCGATATCGGAAAACCCCGAGATATCGGAGAAGAAAATCGTCAGCTCCCTTTTTTCTCCGCCTAGAAGGATCTCTTCCTTTTTCTGGAATAGATCGAGAACGATCTCCTTAGGGATGTACTTGGCAAACGAATGAACGGCGCGCCTTAAAGCCTCGACTGCATTTCTGATCAATAGGATCTCCGTAATGTTCGATCTAATATGGAGATTGCTTTTGAGGTCCAGCCTGCTGATCTTGTCCACTTCCTTGCTCAATATGGCCATTGGAGTCGAAATCCTTCCAGTGTACTTGACAATGATAAAACTGGTGACAATCAGGATGCAGATCGTGATCAGCAGCAGCTGCTTTTGGGACAAAATTGTCTTTCCTAAAAAATCTTTGAGGGGGGCTATGATGACAACCCTCCAATCTTCATTGAATGCTGGAGGAAGCTTGGTAACGTATGTCAGGTACTTCTCATGATCGTGGGTAACGATAAAACGCTCTTCATCTTGGTTTTTGGTCTGATACCGCTCATAGGCATCCGATATGAGCACTGAAAGAGTTTCTTGATGCGTTGTATCGCCTGGAAGCTTTAAAGGGGCAAGGATCTTACCTTGGGAATCAATAAGGAATGCTCTTCCTGTTTTTCCAATCTTCTGCTGATCGATAAAATTGGTGAAGAAGACAAAAGGTTGGTCTGTCCCCACCACAGCAGCTATCTTGCCATCCGGATCGATGCTTGGAAAAGCGACGGAAATCCCGTTTTCATGCATGAAAATGAATGGATAGATGTCGGTCCAAAAAACGTCTCTGGTCTTAACCGCTCCAGCATACCAGGGACGGTGTTTGACATTAAATTCTGAGATCTCAAAAGTTTCTCTAGCAAGCTCAATAAAATGTTCATTCATATAGACCCTTGTTTCTTTGGGGGGAACTAGAGTGATGTCGATGTATGTCAAAGAAAATGCTGTTTCTGTTGGCAACAGTTTGGAGGGATCTGAATGAAAGCTCATTGAATCAGAGAAGTTGCGGTTGTAGGCCCCTAGGAAATTCCCATTGTCAAGGCCCATGAAGACATTAGCTAGGTTAGTGTTATATTTGACGACATTGAGCAATAAAGAGGTCAATTTTTGGTTTTCTATAGAGAGATCTTGAAACACAAGAGCATATTGAGAGATGACTTGGGTCGTTTGGATCGAACTATGGGCCATTGCATCCAGTTTTTCATTGATCGTGGCCGCGGCGCGCTTTGCGATCCCTTTCGAGAAGGAAAGATCGGAAGAATATTGTTTGGAAAAGGAGATGATTCCTATGCAACTAAATGAAATCACAGTCAGCATGAGAAAAAGTGTGAGGATATAGACTTTAAAAGACCAGGGTCTGCGAAAAGGGATTTTCATTTTCCCTCCTTGATCCGTTTTAAATGGACCTGGGTGGGATAGTCGTTAGGATGTTTCTTGGCGATTTCAAAGAAAAGGGTATAAGCCCTTTCGAGATCCCCCGATTGCAGCGTTTTAAATGCTGCTGTAAAGTCCTGACAAAGTTCCCTTTTTTCTTTGCTTGCTTGAATTTCATGGGCCCCATCGACAACGCCTGCAAGCTCATAAATGAGGATCTTTGCTTTGTTTTCCTTTAGGACAATGAGGTCTAGAGGGCGGACGACAAAATTGTCTCCAAGCTTTTCACGCGTTTCTTGGCTAATGATCACCGCAACTTGATATTGCTTACTTTCTCCTTGGAGGCGGTCGGATATGTTGACTGCATTTCCGATGGCTGTATAGTTCATTCTTTCATTTGTTCCAATGTTTCCGACGATGACTGTCCCGGTATGGATTCCAAAGCGGGTAAGGAACAGGGGCTGTTGCGATGCGGATCTGTTTTGATTCAAAGAGGCAGTAAGGGCTTCGCAGCGCAGCGCAGCGATGCAGGCTCTTTCCGCATGGTCTTCGAACTCGATCGGAGCACCCCAAAAGGCCATGATCCCATCCCCGATGAACTTATCGATCGTTCCGTGATATTCGAGGATGATTTTTGACAGCGCATCAAAATACTCCCCTAGCAAGGCAGTTAGATGATCAATCGGCAATGCTTCTGCAATGGTCGTGAAATTGTTAATATCGGAAACGAAAATCGTCACTTCCTTTTTTTTGCCGCCAAGGGCGATTTCCTCGTTGTTGTCGATGAGGTCTTTGACGATCTCTTTAGGGACATATTTGCAAAAGGACCGGATCACCCGCCGCATCGATGCGATCGCTGAATCGATCTGTTGAATTTCATAGATCTGAGAGGAAATTCTGGTTTCGCTTTGCAGTTCCAGTTGGCAGATCTTGTCTACCTCGGTTGCAAGCTTCTTGATCGGGAAGGAGACTTTTTTAGCAAAATAGATCACAAGGAGGGCTGACAGAAATAATATTGCAACGATCAGCAATAAGACATGGTGCTGGACGCTGATCATCCCTGAAAAAAAATCGTCTGAGGGAGCAACAGCCATGATGTACCAGTCGCCGCTGAATACTTCCGGGAGCTTAGATGTGTAACTTAAGTATTCCATTCCTTGATAATCAGCGATATTATCAGGTTTGGCGGGGTCTTTAGAGTACTGTTGAAACAGCATGCTGACGAGGCCGGCATCGCTCGTCGAACTAACGTCAACATCGGCAGTTGTCGGAACAATGATTTTTCCTTTGTCGTCCAGGATGAAAACTTTGCCGTGCACTCCGATCTTCTGGCTCTTTACAAATTCATCCAAAAAGACCATCGTCAAATCGATTCCGATCACACCGATCAGTTCCTTTTTTTCAACGACAGAGGAATTACTTTGTGCAGTAGATGGAGCATAAATTGGATTTCCGATGGAGATCCCTTTGCCGACATCGGGAAGAAATGGATAAAATCCCGTCCAAAAGAGCGACCCAGCTCTTACAGCTCCAATATACCAAGGGCGTTTGCGGGAATCAAAATTCAAATTTTTGACCTCTTCTTGGCTGATCGTCTTGAAATCTGCGGTCTGATAGTACCAAGTGTCAGTTGGAGGATCGACTGACCAATCGACATAGCGGAGGACATACTCTGCTTCTTTTGGCAGCGGTTTTAATGGATCGTTTATGTAAGTTTTCTGATCAGCAAATTCCAGCGTCAACACACCGATAAACCCGCCATTAGGCAATCCAATATAAAGATTTGAAAAGTTCTTGTTGTACTTGTTCACATTTGACAAGTAGTTGATCATCGCCTCGTTCTGAAAGGTAAATGGCGCAAGTTCGGGAAAAAAGCCAGCAGCGATCTCAGCCGCTCTCTCCGATGCCAAGGCGATATCCTGAAATCTCTGGCTCACGATTGCAGCGCTTTGATCGGCAACATATTTGGAAAACTCTAAAATCGTCTTATAGTTCTTCGATCTTGTCGATGAAATGACAATAAGAAAAGAGATGCAGATCAAGGAAAGGAAGAATGTCAGGATATCGATTTTCAATGTCCTGGCTTTATTCCATATTTTGACAAATTGTTTTCCCACGCCGCTCCGTATCATGGCATCGAGGTTCTCCTAAACCGCATCAAACCAGATCAGGAAAATCGCTTCAATACATATGTGAGCAAGCAGTAGATAACCTGTTTAGTGGGATAGGTTGTTTTTTTCTGGAAAGGCGACGACAGACTCGTAGCAGAGGAGGAGATGGTTGACTCCGTTCATAGCGCGGTGGGGCTTCTCTTCTTTGGGAAGCGATAAGGCTGTAGCGATCTTGTCCTTTGAACACCCCGTTTCCCAAGGGTATTTTCCTTCGCCGAGCTGTGTTTTATGGATCGCCTTGGCCCAGTACATCGAGGCGAGGTCTAGCCAATGGTATGGCCATAGGAGCTTTTCTTGTGTGTCGACATCGATAAGCTGGGAAAAGAAGATCCGGTCGAACGAGGGGTTTTGGCAGATGAAGACAGCCTCGCCCCGCTTGATGTCATGCTTGTTAAAGAGCTTGATGATGCTTTCTCCGACAGACTTAGGGGAGGCGGCCTGGCTGACCTCCGGCCATGTGAACCCATTGACCTGAAGGCTTGCAGGGTCGCTTTTTTCCCACTCTTCGAAGGAAGCGGAAATATGGGATTGAAACTGATCTTTCAGCTCTCCCGTGCGTACATCGATAATTTTAAACGCGATCTCGATGATCCGATGTTTCATCGCATTCAAACCGTTCGTTTCTGAATCTAGAAAGATCCCCAGCACGAAAAATCCCCTTTTAGGATGTTGCAAAACTCACACTCTAGAGGCAGTTTTGCAATTCCCTCCTTTAGCTTAACTTATGTCTTGACCATGTACTAAAGATCGGTATAACAAGAAGGGAGAGCATTTTTCAATACAATTTGTACACTTGGCCTGGCAAAAGCTAGCTTTGCGCCGGTGTTTTAGGGAGAAAAATCAATGGACTTGCATATTGGCATTTCGGAAAAAAATCGGCAGGAGATCAGCTTAGGGCTTGCACGGATGCATGCCGATACATATGCCGTATACTTAAAAACACAGAATTTTCATTGGAACCTGACCGGCCCCGAGTTTTACTCCCTTCATCTGCTCTTTGAGAAGCAGTATGAGGAGATGGCCGAGGCGATTGATGAGATTGCTGAGAGGATCAGGACCCTTGGTTATTTCGTTGAAGCCTCCTTCGGCGCCCTTAAAAAAATGACTGGAATTAAAGAAGAGGATAGGGTCTTAAGCATTAAAGAAATGCTTTTAAGTCTGATCGAGGCCCATGAAAGCTTGATCTGCCATGCTAGAAAAGTTGCGGAAATAGCTGATAATGAGAAGGACTTTGCAACGGTCGACATGATCGGAAGACGGCTTGGGGCCCATGAAAAGTTCACTTGGATGCTCCGCTCTCAAATGTAAATCTTAATATTTAATTAAGTGCATGTTTTGAGCTAGAGGGAAACGAAGGCTTTTGATATCCTCTTGGGCTTTATAGACTGTTGTTGACTTTAGGGTTAACCTCGACTTTGTACATGTTTGGTTCGCTTGCCTCGAGAGCAAATAGGCGAGGCTGCGGAGACACAAAGAAGCTTCGCAGTGCAGAGCAAGTGAAGCGACCTTAGGCGCGAACTGGCCAGATCAAAAAATGTGCAAAGTCGAGTTAACAACAGGCAAAGTCAAAGTCGAGTTTTAGGCAAAGTTTATGACAATTTCACCGCAAAAGCTTCGGGAGATTATCTTTCTCCTCCTCTACAGCACCGATTTTGGCGGATCGACGGACGAGGAAATGGTCCCTCTTCTGATGAAAGAGCTCTGTGTTTCCAAAAAAGTGATGCGCCAGGCGATCGAGGCTAAAGATGCGGTCCAAGCCAAAAAAGCGGAGATCGACTCGGTCATTACCCAATACTCAAAGTCCTATGACTTTGAAAGGATCCCTAGGATCGAGCGCAATATCTTGCGCCTTGGGATATTCGAGCTTCTGCATTCTGAGCAGATTCCAGCTAAGGTGGCCATCGCAGAGGCCATTCGTCTCACTCGCAAGTTTGCAACCCCTGAAGCGGCAACATTTGTCAATGCGATTATCGACGCCCTCTATCAAGAGCAATGTAAGCTAGTCACCGCAGGTGAAACTGATATCAGTTAAAAAGAGGTCAAATGACTCCTCCATTCCGATTCGAAGTTGAAAAACCACTGAATCAATATTCAACATTCGGCATTGGAGGGCCCGCCCGATTTTTTATTGAGATCGCTAAGATCGAACAGATGCAGGCCGTCATCTCTTATTGCTATCAGCAGAAGCTTCCCTACATCGTTATCGGCAAAGGCTCGAATTGCCTTTTCGACGACCGAGGTTTCGATGGTCTTGTGATCTTGAACAAGATCTCCTTCTGCCAGTTCGAATGGCCCGTTGTTTCCGTAGGAGCAGGCTACAGCTTTTCGCTGCTCGGCGCACAGACAGCCCGCAAAGGCTGGTCAGGACTTGAGTTTGCATCGGGGATCCCGGGAACCGTCGGTGGAGCTGTCTACATGAATGCTGGCGCCAGCGGCGCCGAGACCCAAGAGGCGTTGATGGAGGTGAGCTACGTCAATGAGAAAGGCGTCCTTGAAGTGCTGCCTAAAAACCTGATCGCCTTTTCTTACCGCCACTCCTCCTTTCAGGGGCTGAAAGGGGCGATCGTCGCAGCCAAATTTTTGCTCCTTCCATCGGAAGAAGCCCGTAAAAAACAACTATCGATCATCGAGTACAGGACACGTACCCAGCCTTACAGCGACAAATCAGCCGGCTGCATCTTCCGCAACCCCTCTCCGCTTTCTGCAGGAGCGCTGATCCAGCAAGCTGGATTGAAAGGGACGAAGATCGGAGGCGCTGAAGTCTCCACAGTGCATGCCAACTTCATCGTCAACAAGGGCAAAGCAAAAGCCAAAGATGTCCTGGAGCTATCGGAGCATGTGAAAAAAGTTGTCAAAGAGAAAACAGGACAGGACCTCGAGATGGAAGTCCGTTGCATCCCTTACCAGGTATAAGAACTGATGTTTCGAGCTGATCTGCACGCTCATACCACCTGCAGCGACGGGAGCTTTATACCCGAAGAACTTGTCGTCCATGCCAAAGAGGTCGGCTTGTCCGCCCTCTGCATCACCGATCACGATAATGTCGATGCCTACCCATCTGCGATCCCTAAAGCAAAAGAGATCGGTCTTATTTTGGCAGCCGGTGTGGAGTTCTCTTCCGTGTTCAAAGAGATGAGCGTCCATATTCTCGGCTACGATATCATCCTCGATCATCCCGACCTCTTGTCCCTCTGCCAGCGCCATAAGCAGCGGCGTATCGACAGGAACCGCGCCATCCTAGAAAAACTTGCAGCCCGGGGCATGCCGATCTCAGAAGAAGAGCTGATGCAAAAGGGAACAAATTTGGGCCGTCCTCACATTGCCCAGATCATGATCGAAAAAGGGTATGTCGCAACCATCAAACAAGCTTTCCAGCTTCACATCGGCGATGATGCTCAATGCTTTGTACGCGGTGAAAGTATTTCATCGGAAGAGACGATCGAGCAGATCCATAAAGCAGGAGGCAAAGCTTTTCTTGCCCATCCCCATCTCATGGACCATCAGAACAAGATCCGCGAGCTGCTCAAGCTACCCTTCGATGGGATCGAATGCCACTACGCCAAATTTTTAGCCGACCAAGAGAAGCGGTGGATCAAAATGGCCAAGGAAAGGCAGCTTCTCATCAGCGGAGGCTCTGATTTCCACGGCGCCGCAAAGAGCTACATCCCTTTAGGGTGTTCGTGGGTCGATGAGCAAACGTTTAATCAGATCTTTCAACGACGCCTGTGACGAACAATCCCTGCCTCGACCAACTCTTTGCAGCTCCATCGCACCAAAGCTCTAGGACAATGCCTAGCGGCGCGCCGCGCGATTTAAGCTACTCACACGCTCTTGCCCAGGCACTTCAATTTCCCCATCGCTCCTATCCTTGCATCCATGTTGCCGGCAGCAATGGAAAAGGTTCGGTCAGCTTAAAAATTGCCGCAGCATTGGAAAAAGAGGGATACAAGGTCGGCCTCTACACATCCCCCCATCTGATCCATTTTAACGAAAGGATCCGCATCAATGCAGAACCGATCGATGAAAAGAGCTTGAATGAAGGACTGAAGGCTCTGTTCTTGGCCGAGAGAGCGATTAATCTGCAGGCAACATTTTTTGAGCTTGCGACCCATCTTGCCTTTCTCCATTTCCGCAACCAAAAGGTCGATGTCGCCGTCATTGAAACTGGATTAGGAGGTCGGTTAGATGCGACGAATATCATCGATCCCATTCTGACAGTTATCACTTCGATCAGCCTCGAGCATGCGCATCTCTTAGGTAACAACCTTGAGGCGATCGCATCGGAAAAAGCGGGAATTATCAAAAAGGCAGTCCCTTGTGTCATCGGACCGAACGCGAGGAACCTCTCGATCAAAGACCGTGCAGAGCAGCTCAAAGCTCCTCTGATTGGAACCGAATGCGCCAGCCCATTTTTTGACGATGAGAACTGTGCAATAGCGCGCAATGCCCTGATGCACCTCAAAGACAGATTTCATCTGCAGGATGAAAGCATCGAAGCTGGCCTCAAGGTGAGGCCCCGATGCCGATTTGAGCAGCATGGAAATGTGATCTTCGATGTTGCCCATAATCCCGACGCTTTTGCCCATCTGGTTCAGGCCTTGGAACGGTTCTTCCCTCATCAAAAGAAAAGGTTCCTTGTCGGCTTTTGCAAAGACAAGGACGCAGCCGCCTGCCTTAGGCACCTGGTCTCGGTGGCAACCCATCTGCATCTGGTCAAAGCCCCGACTTCCCGCGCTGCATCATTAGAAGATTTAGCCCATTGCTTACAACAGCAGGGATGCACAGCGTATAGCTGCCATCCTCAAACTGCAGATGCAATGGAGGAGGCCCTCCGTCTAGCTAAGCTAGCAGGAGAGCTCCTCATCGTCTGCGGCAGCTTCTACATCATGAAGGAAGCTTTAGAGCCAATTGTAAACTAAGATGTCCGTTAAAATCGTTCTTTTGAGCCATTTTGCTACCCTGCTTTCCGAGTCCTACTTACTTGTAGTATGTCCTCGGAAATCAAGGCCATGGCTGCTGGCGCAGCTAGCAAACTAGCCCAAAATCTTCAATTTTTCCAGGCTTCTTAGTTTTACAAATGGCTCTTTAGAGCAAATATAACAGGACTTTGTTCTTCTTCGGCAGTCACATTGCGCAGGCCCATGAAGATCTCGTCGATCTGGCTTGAAGTGGGGTAGGGCTCGCGGTTATTGACCAGCTGATTGGCTGTTGCGAGCAGCGCTTGAATGGTCTCGACCTCATCCTCAAAAGCGACAGCTGTTAGCTCTCTCAAATGTTGGTGGAATGTTTTCTTTAAATTTTCAGGGAGCTGGTTGTAAGCACCCCTGGCCTCCCGCAATTTTCCGTTATAGACCATTGCGGCAATATCAAATAAATCTTCATATTGGCCTGGCTCCAGCTCGATCTCTTCGATCAAGCGGACGTCCCGCTGCTGGACAAGCCAATCGAAATGGGCGACCGGCTTCTCATC
>JAFEGU010000257.1 GCA_018239725.1 Verrucomicrobiota bacterium
TCCGAGGATGGGTAATATTCTGAAGTCGCGGATTAATGACAATTTTCAGATTATTAAGTTGAACCCTGTTAATTTGGTTTAAAAGCTATCGCCTGGTACGTTTCAGTTGACACTACTATATACCGTAACAACCTGAAGAATCGGGAGTTTGGCAAGGAAGCTCTTTAAAAATTTTAAGCAGAAGCAGTGCGGAGCGAGAGACCATTGCCAAATGGGGAAGGCGCAAGCGAGCATGAAAATTTTGAAAATAAGCCGACACAGCCAAAAACCGATTCTTCAGCTTGTTTCGGTAAAACAGGACCATTGAAATTCAATACCCTGCAACTTTCAAAAGCACTGTTTTGTGAAACTACATTTGAAATTAAAATTTTATCCTTGCAGAACAAGCTTAGATCGCAATAGCAAATCAAAAAAATTTACTCATTTCAAGTGATGGACGCGTTGACGGCGCTCTCTTTAGGCGCTGTGTCAATCTGCAGATCAACGATTGATCCATCGCGCCAAAGCTGCTCCAGCATATATTTGTCGCGAAGACCTGGCATGAACAGATGGACCATAATCTCCATATAGTCGAGCACGACCCAATCCCCTGTGCCAAGCCCTTCCGTATAGAATGGACGCAGACCAAGCTCTTTGAGGCTTATCATGATGGAATTACCGATCGATTTGACATGCCTGTCCACATTACCTTCGGCAATGATCACAAAATCGGTCAGCGTCGAGACGCCTCGGACATCGAGCGCTAAAATATTAAATCCTTTCTTATCGTAAATTGTCTGAGCGATGGCATTCAATACGATCAATGGATCTGCTCTCATGAATTATTCCAAATAGAGTTGATGACGATGAATATATTCTAAAACAGTTGATGGAACAAAGTGCCCGCAATACAGCCTCTTTGCCAACCTCTGGCGGATCACAGTGCTGCTGATCTCCATGACAGGGATCTTCGTCATCCCCGCTCGAACCGCATCTTCAATAAAAGGAGATAGCATTTCGAAAGCATGATGCCCTTCTGCAACGCGGGAACCTGTCAAAGGCGGAGCAAGAAGCACAATGTCTTCAACATCCTTCCACCGATGGAAATGGCGCAGAGCATCTTCCCCAAGCATCAAATAGAGATCGACTTCTTTTTTATGGGCATGAGCATCGTTTAAAACATCTTTGATTGTATCAATCGTATAGCTCAAACCCTCTCGATTTAATTCAGACTCCAAAATACTAAATGCCGAAATGGGCTGGATCGCAAGCTGAAGCATCTGCTTCCTGTGATCTTTGCTAGCATTTGGTGGTGTTGCATCTTTAAAAGGAGAGACTGCCGCCGGACAGAAAACCACGCGGTCTAAACGATGGGCCTCCATGATCGCAAGAGCTAAATTGATATGCCCAAAGTGGACCGGATCAAAGCTGCCGCCAAAAAGGCCGACTCTTTGCTTGGCCCCGCTCATAAGACGGTCCAAGCATGAGTTTCAGAATATTTGCGCAGCTTGCGATCAGGATTAACGACCACAGGAGTTCCAGCTGTCAGAAGAAACGGAAGATCCAGATAACTGTCGGAATAAGCTGTGACATCTTCTTTTGAAATGTGCAGCTGGCAAGCCAGCTCATTGACATAGGCGGCTTTTTCCTTTCCCTGCAAAATAAAATCGATATGGCTCAGATTTTTTTCCTGATCGACACCGTAACGGGTCGCTTTCCAATCATCAACGCCTAAGCATTTAGCAAATGCGGCAACAAGAAAACTCGGAGAATTAGATAAAATGAGCGTATAATGCCCCAAATGCTGGGCCAATCTTAATTGAAGAAGCGTCGATGCATTGATCGCTTTATCAATGTATCTATCGACAAACACTTCCACGTGCTCTTCAAGTTGCGGCAAAGACCTTCCTCTTAGAAGGAGCTGAAAGATGTGGGTGTGGAGCTTTTCGAGAGATAAGCCGAAGAGATGATGTCTTACATAATAAAAAAGCGCATATAGAAGGCTGTATGCTGGCAAAACGTTCTTGGAGACCAAGTAAAGGCAAAAGCTAAAACTGCAATTGCCTTTTACAAGAGTATGATCAAGGTCGAAGACGCTCAATCGAGACCATTTCATCCTAGCCTTCTATTTCAGAAATTTTCTCCTCAATTTCATCAATCGAGGAATTGATCTTGTCCAAACTCGCCTTTTCCGCTTCTATAAGCTCACGGTACATCATGGCTTTTTCAAAGTCAAATCCTGATCCGCCTAGAGCTTTTCTGTAGCTTTCCAATTGGTTCTTAATCTCTGTCCGGCGCTCTTTGCGCTCACCTAACATCGACTTGAGCAGATCTAAAGATTTAAGGTCGTCTTCTGAAAGGGCCATTAGGACCCGCTCTTTGCGTTCGCTGATCAGATCTTTCAGCTGTTTGAACTGTCTGTCAACAATCTGCTTTTCCGCTTTGCTCAATTGGATCGCTTCAAACTCTTTCAAAAGGGCGTCCCGCTTTTCGCTCATCTCGTCAGGGGATGCTTGATCAGGAGAAGAGAGGAGCTGCTGCAGCTGCTCTTTGACAGCATTGATCTTTTCACGCCGCAATGCTTCTGCTTCGCGCTCTTTCCGCTGCCGCTCGTTTTCCTGCTCTTTAGCCCGCTCAACAACAGGATTCTTAGCAAGGGCCAGTTCCTCTTTAAGAACTCTTACCTCATCCCTGCCCAGCTCCACGCTTCGCATGAAAATTGCAATCTCGCCGGCTTGCCGATTAGCCTCATCAAAGGAGACATCCCCTTTGCAGATCTCAGCTAGAGCCGCGATTTTTTCCATCACGGCATCGAAATTCTGTTTAAACGCTTGCTTTTTGGTAGCGATCTCTTTTTTACGATCCCGCTCCATATCCTTCAACTTGTCCCAGCATTCAGAGAGCCTTACGCGCGTTTGGGTAAAGCAGTGCGTGTTCAGCGTAAGGACTTTTGCAATCGACTGGAGCGCCTTAATCTCTTCGCGCAGCGCATAAAGCGGAACACCTTGGTTGTCTTGAGAGCCGAAATGGGAAGTGACAAATTGTTCGACATCCTGAGCAAATTCTTGAGAAATCCCTTTGATCAGCTCTTTGCGGCGCGGGAAAACCCTGTCTCCGCAATGAGACAACCTTTCAAAAAGCTTATTCTTCGCCCTGATGCGCATCTCCGTTTTTACAACTTCTTTGCGCAACCCATTGATCCGCGATGCCAATGTATTGAGAAGCTGAAGCTCTCTTTGGAATTGATTGTAGACTTCTTGCTTTTTCTTTAAAGAGACGCACTGCTGAGGAAATGTAAATTCCTGAACATGGGAGAGAAGGGTATCGTAATGTTCGATATCCCGTTCGATAGCTTGGATCGCCAGTTCGATCTGTTCGACAGCAAAAGCAGACTGTTCGTCGAGGATTTCTTTCAAACGGCGAGCCTCGCCGGACAGTTCAATGTACTCACCCCATAATTGAGAGCGGACTTTAGGCTGCAGGCTTTCTTTGAACAGGGGCAGGCAGATCTTTCTTCCTTCCCAAAAATCACGAAAACGGGGCGCTCCTTGATGAGTTAGCGCAGTGCGCATAAAATCGATGCTTAAGCGGATTTTTTCTTCGGGAGATGCTTGCAGTTCGAACTCTCCAAGGAACTTGGCAAATTGAGGAGACCCTCTTTTTTTGTCTTCCCCTGGCGCTGCTTCTTTTCCAGAAGGTTGCCCAGCTTCTAAATTTTCTTCCTCTGTCATCTCGGAAATACTGTCATCTGGACTGGAACTGTTCAATTCACCTGAAATCTCGTTGTCTATACTCATGATGTTATCTTGGCGCAAGGGGTTGATTAAGGTAATATGTTAAAGTATAGTAGGTTTTTCGTGAAGGGAATTAGTTTAACTCGACTTTACACATTTTTTGATCCACTTGCCTCGTCTATTTGCTCACGAACGTTCGGCCGGAGGCCGAACTGGTTGATTTATTTAAACGGGCAGGGGTTAAAAACCCCTTCCCGTTTAAATAAACACCCTCGAAAGCAAATATCTCGAGCCACGCGGACAAAACATTTACAAAGTCGAGTTTAAAAAAATACTAAGAATCTGTCTAAAAACTCAGCTCGTAATCTTGGATGATCATTTCAGCTGCGTTTTCAGCATCCATTTTATCGATATTGATCCAACGGAACAAAGGCTCCCTCCTGAACCAAGTGAACTGACGCTTAGCATACCGTCGGGACGCCTGTTTGAACTCGGTTATAAAATGATCCCAATCTTCCGGACTTCGAGGCGAGTTCAGATACTCGAGAGCCTGCCGATAGCCGATAGCCTGGCAAGCGGTTAGATTTTTGCTCAACCCCTCCTTTTCAAGGTGGATGACCTCATCCATAAATCCGCTTGCGATCATCTGGTCGCATCGCGATTCAATCCGAGGATACAACACCTCGCGGGGCATGTAGACAAACCAGCACCGAAAGTCGTAAAGATCGACATTCTCTGTCGAAGGCTGGGGTAATTCAGAGACTTTTTGTTTTGTGATCGCCATGATCTCCAACGCTCGGATGATCTTATGCCGATCCCGAGGGGTAATGGTGGCTGCATAGACAGGATCGGAGCTTTTCACCCTTTCATAGAGAAGGTCTGCCCCCTTCTCTTCCATCTCCTTCTCCAACTCCCGTCTTAAAGAGGGCTCGGAAGCTGGGCCATTGGGAGGCCCGTAGATCAAAGAATGGATGTAAAACCCCGTTCCGCCGACAATGATCGGAACGCCACCCTTAGCAAAGACCTCCTTGATAGCTTGACAGGCTTCTTGATAGAACTCGACGACATTAAAGCTTTCGTCAAGGTCTCTGCTGTCGATCAAATGGTGCGGCACCTGCCGCCTCTCTTCAGTGCTCACTTTGGCAGTGCCAATGTCCATGCCGCGATACACTTGCATCGAATCTGCGGAGATGATTTCTCCCCCGATTGCTTTTGCAATCGTCAAGGAGAGGCTGGTTTTTCCAACAGCGGTAGGACCCGATAGGATGATAATTTTTTTCTTTTTCGAGCGAGGGAGGATCTTTTCTTTTTGCGGTAGGGTAAAATGGGTCAGCAGAATTTGCAGCTCCTTGTCTTCGCAGCTAGTTCCCGATGCTCCCACGCACTCTCCCCCTATTCCAGGCCCATTAGCCCATCAGCTTCATTGGCATAGATCCTTAAGACCCGCTCAAACCCTGCTACTTTGATGATATCCATTACTTCTTCATCAAGGTTGCATAGGACAAAGTGCCCCTTGGCCTCTTTGAACTTCCGCGTCGCTGAAAGCAAAAGCCTCATTCCTGCGCTGCTCAAATAGTCCACTTTCAGAAAATCCAACAATAGCCGCTTATGACCCGTATCGAATAAGTGCTTGATTTCCCGTTCCAATGCTGGGGTCGTTACGGCATCGATACGGCCTTCGAGCCTCAACGTGCACCTGCCCCCAACTTCCTCTACATCGATCTTCAATCCTAGCGTCATCTATTCTCCCTTAGAGTTTGTCTACAAACCAGGCAATTTAGTTTTTTTAGATTGTTTTGATGAGATTTCATAAGCGGACGACAAGACCATGCGTTAACACATGGAAGAGGAGCCCTATATACAAAGATCACAAAAAGAATCCAAAAAAAAGAAAAGCACAGATTCTTCAAATCCAAGCGCCTGCAAACCACCGCAAAACCCAGTTTGCATTCACCCTCTGACTGCAAAGATAGCTCAAACTTTTTTTTCAAAAAACTAAAATCGGCGCTATGAAAGGGTTTAACTATAATAAACCGAGGGCCATCCTCCAGAACAGTTATCACTAGAAACAAAAAAATGCCCCCTAAATAAGAGCTAAGGGGGCAAGAAAAGCATAAGACTGGAACTCAAAAAGATTAATGGATCAATTCGACGCGAACCCGCCGTCCAAACCGAGCTCCAACTGTCATCGCAATGGTCCGCAACGACTTAATCGTCCTTCCCTGCCGTCCAACGACCTTGGCGACATCATCTGAAGAGACCCGGATTTCCACTACAGTGCCTTGTTGTCCATCAAACACTTGAACATCAACAAATTCAGGCTGGTCGACCAAATTTTTAATCAAGTAAGCGATAAAATCTTTCATAGTTCACTATATTCTATGTTAGTGAAAGGATTTGACAACCCCTTCAATCGTTTGGAAATATTTTAGAATCCATCTCAACAA
>JAFEGU010000258.1 GCA_018239725.1 Verrucomicrobiota bacterium
AGGACGTAGTTGATGACAAATTTCAAGTAGGACTCTGCACATTCCATATCATCTTGAAGATCGGCAAACGCCATTTCAGGCTCAATCATCCAGAACTCTGCAAGATGGCGCGATGTGTTCGAATTTTCTGCTCGGAAGGTGGGGCCGAACGTGTAAATATCGGAAAGAGCGCAAGCAAATGTTTCCCCATTGAGCTGTCCTGAAACTGTCAGATAGGCTGGCTTTGAGAAGAAGTCTTGCGTGAAGTCCACTGCGCCATCAGAATGGCGGGGTGGTTTGTTCACATCGAGCGTTGTTACAAGGAATTGCTCTCCAGCGCCTTCGCAATCGGATGCTGTGATGATAGGTGTGTGGACATATAAAAAGCCCTGCTCTTGAAAAAAGAGGTGCGTGGCATGGGCAAGAGCGTTGCGCACTCTTGCGACGGCGCCCTGTGTATTGGTGCGGGGCCGCAAGTGGGCGATCGTGCGTAAGAATTCAAACGAGTGGCGTTTTTTTTGCAGAGGGTATTCTTCAGGGCATGTTCCAAATAGGGTGATCTGTTCTGCTTTGAGCTCCCACTTTTGCTTTTGGCCAGGACTTTCAACAAGCTTGCCTGTTGCGCTGATCGATGCTCCTGTCGCCAATTTTTGCATCAGGTCGCTATAGTCGGGAAGAGATTGTTCGGCGATGATTTGAAGGTTCGATAGGGTAGAGCCGTCGTTGAGCTCGATAAAGGCAAAGTTCTTTTGGTCGCGCACTGTGCGGATCCATCCGCATACGGTCAGTGTTTTTCCAAGGTCTGATGGTGCGATTTGTTTGATTTTTGTGTGTTTCATGAGTGTTTTGCAAATTTGCGCAGCATCGCGATCTCATTTTTCCAAAGGGGCGGCCCATCGGGCGTTTCCAAATATTTGGGGATATCGCGAAGCAGCGGGTGTGTCATCATTGTTTTAAAGCAGGCCATCCCGATCTCTCCTTCACCAAGCGGTGCGTGGCGGTCTCGTCGGGATCCAAGAGGTTTCATCGAGTCGTTGACATGGAAGGCGTAGAGGTGCTTGAGCCCAACGATCTCATCAAATTGCTTAAGGATTTCGTCCCAAGCCTCTTTTGTTCGGATGTCGTAACCTGCTGCAAAGATGTGGCAGGTGTCGATGCAGACGCCGATCGCCAGCTTTTTATGGAGCCGGTCGACCAAATACCCTAAATGTTCGAAGCGCCAGCCGACAGACGATCCTTGTCCGGCGGTAGCTTCAATCAGCAGACGGGTAGGTCCTTTGTCGACGGTATCGGCGAGGTGTTCCAAGCTCTCAACAATTGTTTTTAAACAATCCTCTTCGGAGGAGTCGAGGGCAGCTCCAGGATGGAAGTTGAGAAAGGCCAGCTTGAGCTTTTGACAGCGGAGAAGCTCCTCCTTAAAGGCCTTGCGGCTTTTGCGCAGGCCGTCAGGGTCGGGCGATCCTAGATTGATCAGGTAGCTGTCATGGCTCATGATCTTTTTCAGTCCTGTCTCTTCCAATGCCTCATGCCACAGCTCGAGATCTTCATCACTGATCTCTTTTCCTTCCCACCGCTTTTGGTTGCTTGTGAACAGCTGGCAAGTGGTTGCGCCGATCTCATACGCCTCGCGCAGCGCGTTATGGGCGCCGCCGGCTGCTGAGGTATGGGCTCCGATCAAAAGCTCTTCTGCAGGGATGTGTTTGTGCATAAGTTTTTCTTTCAAAAAAAGGACTATTGTAAGACATATTGAAGATCTTTACAATCCTCAAAAAACCAAGAAAGCAGTTTTGCAACTGCACCCAAACTCTTTTAAGGAGTTGCTATGCTGGAACAAGGCCCCGATACTTCAAAGACCATCTCCCGCTCTTCTTATGCTTTTTTAAGTGGAACATTGCTCAGCCGATTGACAGGACTTGGCAGGGATATGACGATGGCGTTTTGTTTTGGAAGCAATCCGGCGATCGCTGCCTTCATGGTCGCATTTCGCTTTGCAAATTTGATCAGAAGGCTATTTGGCGAAGGACCGCTGCCTTCCGGGTTTATTCCCCATTTTGAGCAGATCCGTTCCCATTCTCCAGAAAAAGGAGCGGAGTTTTTTCGGGACATGTTTTTTTCATTAGCTGTTTTTCTTCTGGGATTGATCGGAGTTGCCGAACTGGGATTGATCGCATTGTGGAAATGGGGGAGCTTGACCCCTGACAATGTGCAGATCCTCTATTTGACGATTTTAATGCTCCCTGGTGTTTTGTTCATCTGCCTATTTGGTCTTAGCAGCGGGCTTCTGCAGTGCGAACGGAAATTCTTTTTAACGGGGTTTGCCCCTGCAGCGTTCAATGTCGTTTGGATGGCAGCAGCCTGGATGCAAAGGGGCAAGGAGCCCTCATTTGCTGCTGTAGTGTTATCGGGCGCCATTGTCGTCGCCTTTTTCATGCAGTGGGCAATGCTCGCTCCTAAAATGATGGAGATATTAAAGAGGTCTTTGTCCTGGAAAAATTGCTTTAAGCCTCGATTGTTTTCAGAGGAGATGAAGCTTGTTGTCAAACCGGTTCTTCTCGGTGTTATCGGAGTCGGCGCCGTGCAGATCAATTCCGCTTTGGATGCTGTGTTTGCCCGCTATGCCTCATTAGAAGGGCCTGCCTATCTCTGGTATGCCATCCGTATCGAACAATTGCCCCTTGCTTTGTTCGGGATCGCTTTGTCCTCCGCCCTTCTCCCGCCGCTTTCGCGAGCGGTCAAGGATAATCTGTTCGACCATTTCCAGAAGTTGCTCCGCTTTGCCTACCGGCGAAGCTTCAGTCTGATTTTTCCTTGTACGATGGGGATTTTTGTATTGGGAGCCTGCGGGGTCAATTTAGTCTACGGGCGCGGAGATTTTGATTCGAATACCACATACAACACCGTGATCTGCCTTTGGGGTTATGGACTTGGGCTTGTTCCTGCTGTACTTGTGCTGTTAATGGCGCCTGCTTTCTATGCAAAAAAAGATTTTCGAACACCCATGCTCGGAGCTGTGTATTCCGTGATCCTTAATGTTTTAACAACTGCTTTCTTGGTGTTTGTGCTTGAATGGGGGGCGTTCAGCATCGCTGTGGCGACAAGCGCATGCGCATGGATGAATTATTTCTACCTGTCTTATCACATGAGCAAAAAAATGGGATCGGTGTGGGATAGGAATGTAGCCTTTTCATTTATCAAGACAGGATCGTGCACAGCAATCGCAACCGGAACAACTCTGCTTGTTGGACACTATTTGGTTTTGGATCCTACAGTTTCGATGCTGCTTGGAAATGCCAATGTGATGTTCGCTCGGAACTTTTCTGAGCAGATTCTCCAATTCCTTGCCCTTACCGGCACGTTTGGAATCGTTTTCTTTTCTTATGCCTGGTTTTTCAACGCCCACGATGTGTTGGAACTTCTAGGATTAAAAAGGAAAGAGAAGAGCTATGGTACAGAATCGATTTAGAAAGGTTCATCCTCTGAGGATTTATCCAAACATAGGCGTTTTGCTGCGCTGCTCTGTTTTGATTCAGGCGTTCTTGGAAGATTTGGAAGGGGATCTTCATTTTCATCATGGCGAAGCCTAGACTGCATTTTACTTTTATACGGCGTGGCTAGTTTAAAAATGGAATAGACTTGTTCACGCAGTTCGCTTTCTGATGGAGCCACTCTTTTGCCCTCGACGCAAACGCCAAAGAGAGCGGTTTTTAATGCTGGAATCGTGCAAGGGTCTGCAAATGCTTGAATCCCATCAAGCTGAGCTTTGGCTTCCAGAATAAAGAATTCATATTTTTGCCGCAGCGAATCTTCGGCAATAATTGGCCGAGCAGCAAAATAGCGGACATTTTTATAAAAGAAACTTTCCAGTGCTGAGAGGGAAGATCCTTTGTTATTGGCTCGAACCAGAGCCGATAAATAATAGTAATCATTGCGGACTTGTTTGATGTTATGGCAACGGAATGTGCTATCGAGTTTCGTCAAGAGCAATGCCTTGCAATCAAGAAGTTGCTCAGCAGCTTTGATGTACTCTTGAAATTCTTCTTCAGGCAGATCTACGCTGTCGGAGTATAGGTCTTCAAATTGGGATAGCCGCCGTTGGATCGCAAAGAATGAGCTGAGCTGATCGAGTCGCTGCTGACTATTTTCAATGCTAGTTTCATAATAATCGATCAGCCATTCGACGAGCTGTGCCGTTGCTGCATCTTCGTCGATAGTGCCGTCGGATCGTTGCGTTCGCAAATCCTCGAGCAACGGTTTGATGTTCCTTTCAAGCAGAGAATCAAACTGGTTAGATTCATCAGGATTTTCAAAAGTGGCATTGCGGGAAAGGGAGAATCGGGTGCCGTATAGCGATGAATCGCTAGCTCCGTTAGGGAGCTTGCTTAGGATAAAATTTTTGACAAAGTTAGGATCTCGATGTTTACTATGGAGGATTTTACCTTCTGGAGAGGTCATTTCGATCCGTGCACGCAAAAAGGGTTTAGAGCGAACAGGAGTTAATCCGTTGTTAACGACGGAATCGATCACATGATGAGTAAGAGTATCTAGGGTGTGGGGAGCTAAGCTAAAATGTGCAGCTTGCCATCCTGACGGCGCTTGGCTGCCTTGGAGATCGGTTCTTCCTCTGGAAAATTGGGTGCCGACGACTTTTTCAATCAAGGCGTCTATCCAATAGTTTTGGACCCGCAAATGGCTTTTAATAGCGCTTTTTTCAGGATCGATTGTCCTAAGGGCCTCGCGGTCCGTAGTTAATGAAGGGGTATCGCTTAAAGGAAGGATGGTGCGTCCGCTCTTTGGTACTGTGGGATTTCTAGCTAGAGCAGAAGACGTTGATGCTACTGTAGAAGCGCGAAAAACAGACTTGGTTTGGATAGGATCAGTCAGATGAGCCATATTCAACCTGAAGAATTGGTTATTAACAAAATTTTAACATTTTTTTGATATATA
>JAFEGU010000259.1 GCA_018239725.1 Verrucomicrobiota bacterium
AACTGGATATTCTAAATCGAATGATAGAACTTGGGATGCCTAAAAGTTATAAGGTTGCCGACTAAAATCAGGCGGCGACTAAGCAGCTACGCTGCTTGGAGGGAATTGTGCAACAAAGCAGTTCATATAGGCCACTATTCACGCTATTGTTATCTTGAGCAAAAGAAGGTAAAGAAGCTAACATAAGCAAAACGGCTAAAAGCATCTTCATGATGAAATCTCCTCTTATAAGAAAATTGTTCTCTTGTTTTATTGCTCTGATTGGATTTTGTTCAATCTTTTTGTTTCTTAGTAACTGCACGACCAATTCTCCAACTAATAAAAAGACATTGTATGATCTCTCTGCAGAAGAGCAACAGTGGATGACGAAATTTTTCAATGCCATCATGCTTGAACATTCTGCAATTTATACCTTATGGGGCTCCAAACCTGTTACAGAAATTGTCATTGAACATCACTCTGAAGAAGAGATGAAAGCTTATTTTGATTCGCTCTCTGAAGAAGAAAAGAAAAATCGTTGGATCGTTAACGACTACGACTTAGCAGAGAACTGGGAGAAATGGAAACAAATTCATCAGCTTTTTCCAATTAAAAGATACCTATTTTTTCAATCTGAGTGGCGTCGAACACCTGATGCGACATTTGTTTACTTCGTTGATATCCTAAAAACAGCAATTACGATTGAAGAAAACTACGGTCTATTTCGCAAGCAAGTCGGTTTTGATTTCGATCCAACGCAGGTTGTTTTTGAGATGGCAACAAATGATTCAATCTTTTGGAAAAAAATCAACGGCAATTCCCTTCTATGGGGAATTTTATTTGGTTACGGCAAAGAGAACGCCTATGCATTCCACTGGAAGTATTATGAGCACGCAGCGAATGCAGATACATTTTTTGATTCAATCAAACATGAATTTAGTGAAACGGTTCCATTCGGAGAGTTAAAAGTAGGCTTGGACAACTTTGAAATCCCATCATTTGTGTCATTCAATGACAACGATGAAACAATCCAAAAATATCAAATGGAAAGGGAAAAAATCCGTAATCAATATAGGAACCAACAATTTTTAG
>JAFEGU010000025.1 GCA_018239725.1 Verrucomicrobiota bacterium
TCAAGACATTTCACTAGAGGGCTCCCCCATTGAGACAGCAGAGAGAGTTTTACGCAATGACCTCTATTTATCGAAGCAAAAAATTTTCTGCAACGATATTATAAATAATTTTTTACCGATCTTTTGAGCCTATTTCGATCAAGCCAAAAAGAGTTTCAACAGGATATTAGGATGGACAGGATGGGGAATTTTAATGATTCTTTCTTCATCCTGTCCATCCTAATATCCTGTTATTTTTCAGCTTTACAGCGGCGACTCTATAAAACTGCCAAGAGTATGAAAGGCATTCAAATAAATTTCAAGAAAGAGATTGCAGCAAGGCCTTTCCTTTGTTATAAGCCAGTTTCAGAACGTTGAGGGTAAAAATGGGTCAAAAAGACTTTTCCTATGCCAATTTAGCCAACTTGAACGCAATGGAAGCGCTTTACCAGAACTACAAGCAGGATCCGAACAGCGTCGAGCCTTCTTGGCGCCATTTCTTCGAAGGGATGGAATTCGGCTCATCCGCGATGCCATCTGCACCTGCAACCATCCAAGAAAGCCCCGACTTAAGGATCTATCTGCTGATCGATACGTATCGCAAGTTCGGCCACCTGATGACCTCCTGCAACCCGATCTCGACCATCGTTGCCAAAGAACCTCACGAGCTCAACTTGCAGAAATTGGGGTTCAAAGAGAGCGAACTGGATGCGCAATTTCCCACTTGCGGCTTCCTCAAAGAGCGCTCAGCGCCTTTGAGGACGATCGTCGATGCCCTGAAGAGGACCTACTGCGGCAAGATCGGCGTCGAGTACATGGGACTAGGATCTCCTGAGCTGGAAGCTTGGGTCCAGAGCAAGATCGAACCTTATTTTCCTTTGGAGCTCAGCAGCGAAGACAAAGTGCGGATCATGCACCAGCTGAACAAGGCCGAGCTCTTCGAGATGTTCATCCATACTAAATATGTCGGGCAAAAGCGGTTTTCCCTCGAAGGAGGAGAGACGCTGATCCCTATGCTTTCAGCCATCATCGAAACAGGCGCTGAAATCGACGCGCTCGAGTTCATCATTGGAATGGCCCACCGCGGAAGGCTCAACGTCTTGGCCAACATCCTCAACAAGTCCTATTCGCTGATCTTCAATGAATTTGAGGATTTTCTTTCTCCAGACCTAGTTGAAGGAACAGGTGATGTCAAATACCACAAAGGGTTTGTAGGGGCGCTCGATACAAAAAATGGAAAAAGGATCCCAGTTACATTGGTCGCCAATCCCAGCCACCTCGAGTCGGTCGATCCGGTCGTTGAAGGGATCGCCAGGGCCAAGCAAGAGCTTTTGCGGGACAAATCGAAAGAAAGACCCGGGATCATCCCCGTTTTAATCCATGGCGACGCAGCGCTTGCAGGACAAGGCGTCGTCTATGAGACGATGCAGTTTGCCAACCTCAACGGCTATAGCACTGGAGGCACTGTCCATCTCGTCATTAACAACCAGATCGGCTTTACGACACTGCCCAAAGATTCCCGGTCGACCCTCTATTGCACTGAGATCGCACGCTCGTTCCGCTCGCCCGTCTTCCACGTCAACGCAGAAGATCCGGAAGGATGCGTGCGCGTGGCAAAACTTGCAATGCAGATCCGCAACAAGTTCCACTGCGATGTCTTCATCGATCTCAACTGCTATCGCAAATATGGACATAATGAGGGGGATGAGCCGACGTTCACCCAACCATTGGAATATGCGATCATAAAAAACAAAAAATCGATCCGCACATTATTTAAAGAGCAGTTGATCAAAGAAACAGTGCTGAATGAGCCCCAAGCAGCGCAGCTCGAAGAAGAATTTAAGAAAAGCCTCCAAGATGCCTTGCAGGAGACATCATCATCTGTTCCGCTAAAGGCAAAAACGGAAAAACCTTCTTCCGACGCCGCATTAAGCCAGATCGCAACAGCCGTCGATGCGGCGACACTTAAACAAATGGCAGATCGGCTGTGCGCTGTTCCAGAGGACATGAAGATCCATCCTAAGATCCAGCGCTTATTGCAGGACCGGCTTGCCATGGTCCAGTCTGATCCGAATAAAGCTACCATCGACTGGGGAATGGGCGAGAGTCTGGCCTACGCGACGCTTGTCAATGAAGGGGTCCACGTCCGCTTATCGGGACAGGATGCGCGCCGCGGGACATTCTCCCACCGCCATGCGATCTGGATGGACCAGGTCAAAGAACAAAAATATTTCCCCCTCTCCCACATCAGAGAAGCCCAAGCGCCGTTCGACGTCTACAACTCCCCTCTTTCCGAGTATGCCGTCCTCGGCTTCGATTTCGGCTACAGTGTGGCGTATCCCAATTCCCTCGTCATTTGGGAGGCGCAGTTTGGCGACTTTGCCAACGGCGCGCAGATCATCATCGACCAATACATCTCCTCTTCGGAACAAAAATGGGGCCTCAGCACGAACCTCACCCTCCTTCTGCCCCACGGTTATGAAGGGCAAGGCCCAGAGCACTCCTCTGCCAGGATGGAGCGCTTTTTGCAGCTTGCAGGCCATGACAACACGAGGATCGCCAACTGTACGGAACCAGCGCAGCTCTTCCATCTGCTGCGCGCGCAGGCATTGAACGCAACGAAAAAGCCTCTCATCATTTTTTCCCCAAAAGCCCTGCTCCGCCACCCTCTATGCGTCAGCAGCCTCCAAGATTTCACACAAGGCCACTTCCGCGAAGTGCTCGACGACCCAATGAAGCCTGCAGCGCCAAAAAAATTACTCTTCTGCTCAGGCAAGATCTATTATGAGCTTGCCGCCGAACGGCAAAAACAAAACCGTTCCGATGTCGCCATTCTCCGGATCGAACAGCTCTACCCCTTCCCAAAGGCGCACATTGAAAGACTGCTAGAGCAATACAAGGGATATGCACAGTGCGCATGGGTCCAAGAGGAGCATCAGAACATGGGCGCATGGGAATACATCCACCACAATTTTGAACATCCAATCCAGTACGTTGGCAGAGATCGGAGCGCATCCCCCGCTGTGGGATCGCACAAACTGCACCATCAGCAACATGAAACGCTAATGCGGCAAGCCTTCGAGGTAACGACATGAAAGTAGAAATCAAGATCCCAACAATGGGAGAATCTGTATCAGAAGCGATCGTCAGCAATATCATTAAGCCAACAGGCTCCATGGTCAAGACCGATGAGGAGATCATCGAGCTAGAGACCGACAAGGTCAACCAAGTGCTCTATGCTCCCCAAGCAGGCCAGCTTACGCTGACCGTTAAAGCAGAAGACCGCGTGACAATTGGGCAAGTGATCGGATATGTGGACACCTCAGTGCAAGCAGCTGCCCCTGCGCCATCTGCCCCAGCTCCCGCAGCGCCAACACCGGCTGCTTCTCAAGCTGCAGCTCCGCAAGCAATGCCCCAGCCAGCCCAAGATAGCGCGCGCAAAATGATGCCCGATTTTGCCAAAGAAGCAAAAGAAGGCCCTAAAGAAGCGCCGAAACCAGCTCCTCAGACTGCCAAGCAGCCCGCAGCATCTGATGCTAGCGCCACGCGCAAAAAGATGACGGGGCTGCGCAAAGTGATCGCCCAACGCCTTGTTGAAGCCAAGAACCAAACGGCGATGCTCACGACCTTCAATGAGATCGACATGTCGACAGTCATGGAGATCCGCAACCGGGAAAAGGACACCTTTATTAAAAAGCATGGCGTCAAACTCGGTTTCATGTCCTTCTTCGTAAAAGGTGTCGTGGCAGGTCTTAAGGCGATCCCTGAGATCAATGCAGCGATCGATGGGGATGAGATTATCCAATACAATACCTACGATGTCGGGGTTGCCGTTTCCACAGAGCGGGGTTTGATGGTCCCCGTCGTGCGCAACTGCGACACCCTCACTTTCAGCGGCATCGAATCCGCCCTTGAAAAGTATGCAAAAAAAGCTCGCGAAGGATCGATCTCCGTCGACGACTTGCGCGGAGGCAGTTTTACCATTACCAACGGCGGCGTCTTCGGCTCCCTGCTCTCCACGCCGATCCTCAATCCGCCGCAGAGCGCAATCCTCGGGATGCACTCGATCGTCAAACGTCCTGTCGTCGTCGATGACCAGATCGTGATCCGTCCGATGATGTACGTGGCATTGAGCTACGACCACCGGATCGTCGATGGAAAAGAAGCGGTCCTCTTTTTGGTGAACTTAAAGCAGATGCTCGAAGATCCAGCACGACTGCTGCTTGATTTATAATCCTAAGGAGATGGATATGGCAGAAGATTTCGATGTCGTCATCATCGGTGCCGGTCCCGGCGGCTATGTCGCAGCGATACGGGCAGCGCAGCTTGGCCTCAAGACAGCTTGCATCGAAAAGAGGCTTGAGCTTGGCGGAACATGCCTCAATGTCGGATGCATCCCTTCAAAAGCCCTTCTGCAATCTTCGGAGCTCTATTGGAAACTGCGCCATGAAGGAAAAAGCCATGGCCTTGAAATCTCTGAAGTTGGCCTCAACTTCAAACAGATGATGGGCCGCAAACAAAAAGTCGTCGCTGGCTTCAACGAGGGGATCGGCGGCCTCTTCAAAAAGAACAAAATAACCCGCTATGCAGGCACCGCCCAGCTCACATCTGCACACACGATTGCCGTCCAAAGCGGACCGTCCAAAGTGGAGCTGAATGCGCGCAACATCATCTTAGCAACTGGTTCAGAGCCAATCGGACTCCCCTTCCTTCCTTTCGACGAAAGAAGGATCCTCTCCTCGACAGGAGCCCTCGCCCTTGAAAGCATCCCGAAAAAACTGCTCGTTGTCGGCGCTGGGATCATCGGCGTCGAGCTCGGTTCCGTCTACAGCCGCTTAGGCACCGAAGTTGTCTTTGTCGAGTTCCTCGACAGGATCTGTCCAACGCTCGACAGCAGCCTCTCTAAAGAACTGCAGCAGTGTTTGACCAAACAAGGGATGCAGTTCTTTTTAAGCTCCAAAGTCGCCTCAGCAGAGATTTCTGAAAAGCAGATCACACTCCATGTGCAAATGCCCGACCAAACCACCCAAACCATGTCCTCCGATGCCGTCCTCGTCTCAATCGGCAGAAGGCCAGTCACAACAGGCCTCGGCCTTGAAAACATCGGCATCGCTCCCAATCCAAAGGGTTTCATTCCGATCAATGGGCAGTTCCGAACAGCAATCCCCCACATTTTCGCCATCGGCGACATCGTCGACGGGCCCATGCTCGCCCACAAAGCATCGGAAGAAGGCGCAGCGGTAGCCGAAATCATTGCCGGCCACCATCCCCTTGTCGATTATGCCGCCATTCCCAGCGTCGTCTACACCCATCCAGAAGTGGCAGCTGTCGGCATGACCGAAGAAGAAGCGAAAAGCTACGGATTCAATCCGATCTCAGGTACATTTCCCTTCAAAGCAAATTCCCGAGCGCGTTGCACAGCAGAAGAGGATGGATTTGTCAAAATCGTTGCCGATCCTGCAACAGATAGGATCCTCGGCGTCCATATCATTGGCGCCCACGCCTCCGAGCTGATCGCAGAAGCTGGGCTTGCCATTAGCCAAAAAGCAAAGGTGCTCGACATCGCCAACCTTCCCCATGCCCACCCGACCTTGTCGGAGGCCATCAAGGAAGCTGCGCTTGCCGTCCACAAACGCGCAATCCATAAGTAACCACCTTCTCCAGAAGAGGAGCTTCTACGTAGCAAAGCTCCCTATTCGCAAGCATTCCATTCCTTAACACTTTAATAGTTAAAAACTTAAGCCAACGCCCGTCTTTTTTATAATAATTGTTCTATATAATTAATATTTAATTAATAGAGCATGGATATAATTAAGAAAGAAAACAATGCATTAAACAACCGGAATAAAAGAAACATTTTCGGGGAATTAATTAGGGCTGTCTCATGGGAATATTAATTGACAATCAACCAAACAGCGTTAAATTTTTACAAGAGGATGCTTCCGCATCCACTCTAAATCCCCCTGTTTCTGATTCCATTCGACCAAGACCTATTTATCCAGTAGCACCGGACCCATCTGCTAAAGGTTCTCGAACTCTACAAAAAAGAACATTAACAAAAAAATCCCCCTTTGAAAAAACCTCGATTCCTGTTGGTTCAATGCCTCTGCAAAAATTCAAGGTTGTAAGGGAAACAGAAACACGGCCATGTCACACTTCAGTTGCACCAATGAGTTTATAAAATACTTCTTTTGGCGTTTTCCATCCTAGTGTTTGTCTAGGCCTTTCATTCAGCCAGTCCTGTACTTGTTTGATTTTCTCCCTAGATATCTGTCTAAAATCTGTTCCTCGAGGGAAAAAATCTCGGATCAGCATATTGGTATTTTCACAGCTCCCTCTTTGCCATGGTGCATGA
>JAFEGU010000260.1 GCA_018239725.1 Verrucomicrobiota bacterium
ATGTCGACGGTGATCGATGCGGAGAAATTAACGCCGCCGCGCACGCCTTTCACTTTGAAGTTCGCGTAGATCGCATCTTTTTTTCTAGAAATGTTTTTAAAACGGATCAAGTTGTTTTCTGCGAGGTCTTTCATACGGGTTCCTTTCCAAGTCGAGATGAAGGAAAATCCTATTCGCTAATGAAGCTTTCTGTCAATTGAAATTGGTCGGGGCTCCTCTTGTATTTATACACAAACAAGATGAAAAATCGGGAATTTGGCAAGTCCGGTTCGTGCCATAAAGGCACTTCGCCTGCTCCGCACTGTGAAGGTCCACTGGACCTTCTCGTGTATCCGCAGCCAATGACTTTGAGACCCGTCTGCATCGCCCAACTTGTTTACTTTGTCTTCCGGTTTGCAGCCAAGGCTGCTGCACCTGCTCCGCACTGCGAAGGTCCACAGGACCTTCTCATGTATCCGCAGCCTCGACGCCGGCTTCGCCTGGCTCAAATTCAGGGCGCCTCCTTGCCTAATTCTCGATTTTTCATCTTGTTTGTGTATAATTTTTTTTCTTGGTACATTTTTTGATTAAAAGAAGTTGAGGAAAAAGCGATGATGAAAATGGAGGCGAGCTGGCATGCAAAACTCAAAGATGAGATCGCCCAGCCCTATGTCCGCGAGCTGAAGGAGTTTTTAGCTGAAGAAAAGCGGAGGGGGATGGAGATCTATCCTCAGGAGCCTCAGGTCTTCAATGCCTTTTTGTACACTCCATTTGATCAGGTCAAAGTTGTCATCATGGGCCAAGATCCCTACCATGGCGTAGGTCAGGCGCATGGCTTGAGCTTTAGCGTTCCCTGCGGCGTCCGGTGCCCCCCTTCCTTAAAAAATATATTCACAGAACTTCATGACGACTTGAACATCCCGATCTCGCAAGATGGCTGCCTTTCCAAATGGGCAAAGCAGGGAGTCCTGCTTTTAAATGCGACCTTGACGGTCCGCGCGGGAGAGCCCCGTTCCCACCATGGAAAAGGATGGGAGCGCTTTACCGATGCGATTGTAAGCAAGCTAATCCAGCGGGATGACCCGATCGTCTTTATCTTGTGGGGAAAGTCAGCGCAGGAGAAATGCGAGCAAATCCTTCAGCACGAAAAAAAAGGGCACGCTGTCCTTACGGCAGCGCACCCTTCTCCTTATTCTGCGCATAGCGGCTTTTTTGGATGCCGCCACTTTTCTAAGACCAATAAGCTCTTAGAAACATGGGGAAAAACCCCTATTGATTGGAGGTTATAGCCTGGCCTGGATCAGATCGGATTGGCCGGCTTTCATGATCCGGTTGTCCCCAGCTTCCCAAACGAGGTCTCCATTGCTTCTTCTGCCTACGATCTTGTACTCAAACGGCTCGAAGGCTTCCGTCATTTCAAACGACCAGTTATCTCCTCCGGTGTGTTTGAGAGGAATGCCATTGCTCCATTCACCCATTCCAGGGCCTCTGCCGCGCAGCTCCAAGGTCATATCGGGCTGAGGCGCGCATTGGACTGTTAGCAGGGCTGTAGGTGCGGAAGAGAGGTCTAGTTTGGGAGCAATAGCTTCTGAAGCGCCCATTCTCATGATCCTATCATCTCCTGATTCCCAGACGAGATCGCCTTTCAATGTTCTGCCAACGATTTTGTAGACGAAAGGTTCAAACGTTTGGTCGTAATTCCATGACAAAACATTGTCCTCATTTTGCTTAAGGGGGATCCCTACGCTCCAGTCTTGCATTCCAGGTCCTTTGCCGCGCAACTCAATTGTGACGCCAGGAGGAGGGGTGAATTGGACTGTCACTTGCGATTTTGGAACGGATGGGAGAGCAAGTCTTGGCTCAATGACATCCGATGCGCCAAGTTTCATGATCCGGTCTTGACCTGATTCCCATAACAGCTCGCCTGTCTTTGTTCTGCCTACAATTTTATAAACAAAAGGTTCAAACGGTTGGTCGCTTGTCCAAGAATAGATATTAGCACCGAGATTTTCCAGAGGAACTCCTACGCTCCAATCTTTCATTCCAGGACCTTTGCCGCGCAGTTCAAGGGTTACGCCTGGAGGCGCTTCCAATGCGAAAATCAAGCTGCTTGTTGGTGCAAAAGAATGATAGTTAGAGCTGGAAGCTGCAGAAGAGCTTGGAGAATAATGAGAACCGGAAGCTGCGGAACCGCTTTCAATATGGGGAGAAGAAGGAAGTGTATCTTCGGCATAAAACACAAAATAGTGTTCGCCGTTGCGGCAAAGAGTCGCAAGGGCTGGTTGGTGGTCGTGGCCTAAGTGCGTTCCTTTATCGTCCGTATCAACACCAATATCATGGATGATAACGGGAAAATTAAGCGCTTTGCACAAAGAGATGATATCGCAATGATCTGCATTTTCACCCATTTTCAATACATTTTCTTTGATATAATCATCAAAAGGTTTTGCTAAAAATGGTTCAAACTCCTCTTTGTTTTCATTCATATGTGCAGCGGCGATATGGCGGAACAGATTGATGCAGCAGAGGACCTTTTGGTTGTTTTGAAGGCGAGCTTCCAGCATGGAAGGAGTTTCAGCAAGCTCCATTAAGAGTTCGACAACCACGTCTCTACCCGGAGAATCCCATTTAGAATGATCTAAGATTGTTTGAAGAAGTTTATCGACTTGGTTTGTCTTGACGACATGCTCAAGGATTCCAACAGTTAAGCCTGAATAGAAACAGTTTCCATCCCCGCGGATTGCACGGAAGTTTGGAAATTTTGCGCGATATGGCGCAAGGGCATCTTGTTTTGTTAAATCTTGAACGCTCCATTGTTCTCTTGGAGACACGCATTTTCTTCCATAATCGATCCGTGCGTCAGGATAGTGAGTCACAAATCGATCGGTGAAAACGCGGTTGGCATTGTCTAATGTTTCAACGAGGTCTGTGTTTGTTAGATAATCAGGATCGGTTGCCACTTCCAGTGTGTTAAAATAATGACGATCGGTAATGCGGGTTCTAATGTTGGCAAGCTCTGTAGAAATCCGTTCGTAGACCTGCTGAGCTCTTTCATAGGAAGGCTCTGCTAATGAAACGGTAACTTCCGTCCGAGGGACAAGGATGCTGATGGAAGCAGCGCACTCATCCGTGAAGGAAATAATTTGCCCCTGCAAAGATCGCAATTGATCTGAAATATTGGGTAATGACATGATGGTTCCTCAATTGTTTAAATTATTTTGAAATTTATTATATCACGAATTGTTTAGAATTTGAATTATAAAGTTAATTTTAATTGAATCTAATGCAAATTACAGATGAATTAAAACTTGAAATTGATAAAAAAATTTCGAATGTTTCCATTAATGACTTGAAAAGGCATTCAAGCCAGCTCTCGACGCAATATAAAGAAATTGGTTCTAGGGGAAACTCTCTTTTAGTGTCTGATTATCAAAAACTTGCATATATATCTGTCAGGATGCCGGCTACCTATGCTACTATCGTTCAGACACTTAGGGAACTCTCAAATAGAACCCCCTCCATATATATAGAGAATGCCCTTGATGTGGGAGCTGGGCCTGGGACTGGCCTTTGGGCGCTCCGGGAGGCATTTTCCTCCTCCTTAAAGCAAGTGACCCTCCTTGAAAAAGACTCTGGGTTTATCCGTATAGGGCAAGAACTTTACGGCAACCGAACTGGAATTGAGGTTAAATGGGTGGGCTGCGATGCCTCGATGGCTGAGAGCTTTCTTCCACATGATCTGGTTCTTGCCTCTTTTGCTTTGGGTGAATTTCAAGAACCAGATTGGCGAAAAACTCTTTTGTCAATGTGGCAGGCTACTCGAAAATTTTTGATTGTCATTGAACCGGGGACGCCGAGGGGATTTGGGATGATCCGGAAGATGAGGGAAATTTTATTAGAACAGGGCGGGCATTTGGCAGCTCCTTGTCCTCATTCTCAAACTTGTCCTATGCAAGGATCCGATTGGTGCCATTTCGCAGCGCGAGTCGAAAGGACCTCGATCCACCGTCAAATCAAAAATGCCACTATGAATTATGAGGACGAAAAATTTTGCTATTTGATTTTTTCGCGCGAAAAATTAGTCGAATATCCAGCGAGAATTTTAACGCGTCCTCAAAAAAATAACGGCTACGTCAATTTGAAATTATGTTCTTCAAAGGGTGTGGAAAATATCACCATCTCTCGAAAGTCAAAAGATGATTATCGCCGCGCACGCAAATCAGAATGGGGCGATACATTATAATTTCGTTTCATTAAGTTTTAATTCTTGTTTGATTACAGTTACTAATTGAGTTGATTTATCCTTCGATAGTGATTATAATTAGCTCTGCGTCCAACGCATGTCTAAATTAAGGTTTTACAAGATGTCATATAATGCCTTTTTGATTGCGATGAGCCAAATGGCCAGCAAAAAAAAGGCGCGTGTTGTAGTGAATGATCATTTGATTTTCATCGAAGCTTTAAATAGGAAGAATCGATGGAAGATGTTTACGAAGGTGTTTCATTCGAGCGGGTACATCCCGCCAAGTGTTCAAGATTGTTTAGCAAGCGCAGAGTTTTTGCGCTGGCAATACCAAGGGGCTTATTTGAAACTCGATCCGTTGACCCAGTCTCTTTATCTGGTCAAGGAGATTGAAATGCCCGTCGGTAAATACATTCCTTTCCGGCATCATCTCAACGAATTCATCGTTGCAGCGGATGAGTGGAAAGAAATGCTTGAGTGTTTTGCTGAAAATGACCGCGTCTACACACGTGCTTGCAACTATAGCTAGTTTGGTTCTTGAGGCTGCTGATTCGGCAGCCTCTTAATTCTTCTAAATTTCCAATAAAAGTTGATGGCTGTCCAGTTCGCAGCCAAGGCAGCTTCACCCACTCCGCACTGCGAAGGTTCACAGAACCTTCTCGTGTGTCCGCAGCCTCTTAATTCTTCTAAATTAAATTTCCAATAAAAGTTGATGGCTGACTGGTTCCCAGTCAAGAAATCAAGACTAGTTCGCAGTCAAGACTGCTTCACCTGCTCC
>JAFEGU010000261.1 GCA_018239725.1 Verrucomicrobiota bacterium
AACTGGATATTCTAAATCGAATGATAGAACTTGGGATGCCTAAAAGTTATAAGGTTGCCGACTAAAATCAGGCGGCGACTAAGCAGCTACGCTGCTTGGAGGGAATTGTGCAACAAAGCAATTGATAACATAAAATATGAGATAGAAAATATCTCCAGCCAAATTGCGCTAATAAGTTGCCAAGAAGAGATGGTTGGATTACTAGATCTTTATAACGAAAGAGGTGTTAGATATTTTTGCATTGGATTGATTAAAAATGCCATCGATGATTTTACCCATGTTTTAGAACACAGTCAAAAAACAGATGACTCGTTATTGGCTTTAGCCTTATGGGGAAGAATGCTTTGTTATGCTTACCAAAATTGTGAAGAAGAAGCAATTCACGATCTCAATTTATTTCAATCATATTTCCTATCGGAGTGCTCGCCTTGTAGAAATCACCGAACAGTTTCAGCAAATCATTCTGCATTAAAGTTGAATTCAAGCGAGCTTAGCAACGAATTTCAAAGTGAGCAGACAACTTTTGTAAATTTAGCAACATATCAGTTCTCTAATTTTACTAACGAGGATTTGAACTACAAGGATTATGTGTTCTTGATTGCTGAATTTGCTAATCCAGACGAAAGGATATCAATTGAAGAATGCAGACAAAGAGTGAAGGGAACCGCCGATATAATGCGAATGCTAACAGCGCGAATCCCAAATGCATCACTTATTGCGCTAGTGAATTTAGCTATTTCTAAGATAGAAGATGCAATGAACAGCTGTTGCTACAAAAACCACTGGACAGACTGTTTGGCACCTATTATAGATGCATACAATTACATCAAAAAATGTATGGACAAGGGTGTTGCAATAGCTCCTAATGTTATTTGGTCTGGGAGATGAAATGAAATTTCTTTCGATTTTTCTATGCCTTACGCTTTTATCTAGTGGGTGTCTTTCCAAGAATGAGAATACAACCGCTGTTGGTCCCTTAAACAAAGTAAAGGATTACGTAGTTATTCCATTGTTTTTAACAAATGAGATCTCTGAAAGGGAAATTTTGTTGAACTATCTGGTAGAGTCTTTAGAAAAATTAGGAAATGTCGACATTTCAACCGAATGTATCAAGGATATTCCTCGTTACAGTGCAGGATTGCTCATCTCACTTAGTGAGTTCGAAACATCAAAAACTGGATCTATTAATATCATTGCCGAGGGAGAACTTTTTATTAATAAATATAAAACTAGTTGTGATGTTTGGAAAACTACCTATCTTGATCCAACTTTGCCATACCCTGTTGACGAAGAAAATGGGATCGTGTTTAAAAGAGATTCTTCAGCGGAAATGCCAAATTTAAAAACTATCATCACTCAACTGATCATGCAGTTTTCTGAACAATACCGACAGGACAATCCTCATTCCGTTCCAACATTCCATATTTATAAACGAATGTTTCAAGATGAGGTTGTTTCGGAGTGATGTTTCAATGATTGAAACTCTTTCTAAGTTAGTGTAAAATTTTCTTTTATAACGAAATGAATATTTCGTTTTCTTGAGTTTTGCCCTTGGAAAAATTCAGACTCTTAACTGATGTTTCGAAATTCCCTCTATTGACAAAATGGATAGAAAGAAGGAGAATTTCCTACACTCTACAGGTTGACTCCTGATCCCTTTTGCATCAAAAGCTTAGGGTAAAAAAAAGGATTGATGATGTTCAAAAAATTTCTTGCTCCTCTGTGCTTCACATCGTTGTGCTTGATCGGACTTCCCCTTCAAGCGGCTTATACGATCAGTAATGGAAAATTGATGAATTCGAATGAAGTCGCAACGATGTCCGTCCAGGAACATTACAGCGCAGCCATGGACGCCTATCAGCAAAAGGATTGGGAGATTGTCATTCGGCACGCAACGATTGTGATCAAGAATTTTCCAGGGACCCCATTTGCGCAAGATGCGCTTTATTTGTTGGGAGTGGGTTATTTTCAAGTCCGCGAATATGAGCTCGCTAATCAGAACCTGACATCCTATCTAAAAAAACAAACGACTCCTAAATATTTTGAAGAGGCGATCCAATACAAATTTAAGATCGCTGAGAAATTCCATGGCGGCGCGAAGAAGCACATGCTCGGATGGGAAAGCATGCCTAAATGGATCCCTGCCCGCGATGAAGCGATTGCAATTTATGATGAAGTGATCACAGCCCTTCCCCATCATGAACTTGCAGCCCAGGCTCTCTTTGGCAAAGCTCAGCTTCTATTGAAAGACGAAGAGTATAAGTCGAGCGTTGAAACATACCAGACATTGATCCGAAGATTTCCAAAACATCCTCTTGCAGTCGAGAGCTATATCGGCGTAGGCCAAGTCTATTTGATCCAATCCCAAGACCAATATCCCGATCAAGACTATCTCGACTTAGCTGAAATCAACTACCGCAAATTCCGACAAGACTTTCCAGGTGAAGAAAAGCTGGGCGTCGCAGAAGGAATGCTTTTTGAAATGAAGGAAATTTATGCAAGCCACCTCTACGAGATCGGAAGATTTTATGAGCGGACGGGCAAACCGCATGCTTCTTACATCTACTATACGCGGATCATTGTAAAATATCCTGATACAAAAGTTTCCCAACTTGCGAATCGACGGCTCCATAAGCTCAATTATAAACCAGATGGCCGCGATTCCCAAATCGAACTGAAAGAGGCTATTCAAAAAGAGCCTTCTGCGCCGTCAGAGCAATCAAAGCCTCAGCTTCGCAAAGAGACGAAACAGCCTTCTTTGTTGGAATTGCCAGTCACAGGGCAAATTGTGCAATCGGAAGATGAGCCTGCGATGCAAAATGAGAACCCAACGGACAAGCAGTGAGATTTTTGTTTTATACTGTTCCCTTTTTCCTTCTGATGGCCGGCTGCGGCTATCGCTTCCAGGAACAAAAGCCGTCTGATGGTCCTGTGACGATCAGCGTTCCTTACATTCGAGGAGACATCGAAGGGCAATTAAATACAGAGCTTGTCCGGGTCCTTTCTAATGATCCCCATTTCGAATACCGCCAAAACGGCGGGATGGTCGTTTTGGAAGTGGCCGTCGTCAATGATGGTGACGAAAGGATTGGCTACCGTTATGACAGAAACCCCTCAACGGGAAAACGGAGGCAGAACATTGTAGGAACGGAAAATCGACGGAACTTGACTGTTGAAGTTAAGCTGATCGATTCCTATACCGAGGAAACCATTATCGGACCGGTGCATGTCAAAGCTCGCGCCGATTATGACTATGTCGATCCCAACTCTGTCAGAGATCTTACGTTTACCAACTCAGCTGGCAAGACGCAGACCGTCATCAATTTTTCTTTAGGCCAGCTTGATTCGACAGAAGGGGCCCACGACGATGCAGCTGTGCCTATCTATCGGCAGCTTGCGCAAAAGATTGTGGATGGGATTGTAAGTCAGGGATGGTAAGAAAGTTTGTTTAATTATTGATCTGTGTTCAGAGGAGAAAGTGCATGGAAGGGCTGCCTGTCAAATCAGAAATTGTTCGACCTGCTGTTGTTGAATCTCTTCCTGAACTGCTGCAATGGGTCCACGATCAAATTCAAGCTTCTGAACTTCCTGTCAAAATAGCACGAAAATTTGAACTTGCTTTAGAAGAAGCCATTGTTAATGTCATCGAGTATGCATACCCTGAAGAGGCTGGGTCAATTGTCCTTAAAGCTATTTTCTTTCCCGAAAAAAAATTCGAATTTATCATCGAAGATCAGGGCATTCCTTTTAATCCATTAAATGAGATCAAAGTCGATCAAAGCGACGAACAAGAGATTGCTATCGGCGGATTGGGGATCACATTTTTGAAAACATTCGTAGACCATGCTCATTATGAGCGTTTAGAAAATACGAATGTCCTTAAAGTCATTAAGAACCTATCCCAGTAATATGCTTCTGTCGATTCTTCGATAAAGAAGACCTTAATAGATCACTTGCATAACCCCATTTGCCTGGCAAAATCGTTCTTTTTTCACAGGTTTTTATCCCACTCTTTCGCCGACTCTCTATGAGTCGACTCATTCGTGAAATCCGAAACTGTAAACAGGTTCTAAAAGCCCTTAAAAAAAATCTTCGATTTTTCCAGGCAAAGCAGATTAAGCAAGAGATCTAATGCTTCTTGCCAATCGCCGAGATGATCGCTTCC
>JAFEGU010000262.1 GCA_018239725.1 Verrucomicrobiota bacterium
GGTCATCGCGACATACATCAAACGCCTCTCTTCTTCCAATCCTGTTTCCATCAGGCTTTTTTCGTGAGGGATGATGTGGTCTTCTAGGCCAATGAGGTAGCAGGCGGCGAACTCGAGGCCTTTCGCACTATGGAAGGTCATCACATTGACCTTGTCTTCCCGGTTCTCATTGCGTTTTTCGGGAGTTTGACTTTGATCGAGGAGGGTCGTGCTTAAGAAATGGGAAAGGGAACTCTGTTCTTCTTCTCCAAGGGAAGCTTGCTCTTCTTCATAGATGGCAAGCGCATCGATGCAGTGGGCGACGTTTTCCCATTTGAAGTCGCGCATCTTTTCACTTTTAACCTCCTCTGTGATTGCCCTACGATAATCGATCTCATCGATGAGCCAGGACAGCGCTGTGTGGAGTTCTTTACCTTGGAACTTCTCCCGCGCCTGTTTCATGACATGGACGAATTCCGCAATCCCTTTTAAAGCGCGGTCGCTTAAGTCGTTTTTGAACTCGCTGGAAAGGGGAGATGCGATCTCTTCAAGGAGGTTCCACAGAGGGATTTCTTTGGAGCGGTTAAGCTGCGTCAGCATGTCCAAGGTCTTATCAGAGATGCCGCGGCGCGGCACATTGATGATGCGCAAGAGGGCTTCTTGGTCCATCGGGTTGTCGATCGCCTTTAAGTAGGCGATGATATCTTTGATCTCCGCCCGTTCATAAAATTCGGTGCCCCCGAAAATTTCATAAGGGATGCCTCGGACCCATGATCCATCTTTTTCCCAGACGGCATTCATGAGCGTGACCTCGATCGGACGGGAGAGGATGTTGGAGCGGTAGAGGATAGCCATGTCTTTCCAGGCAAGCTTTTTTTCTTTTCGGAGCTTGATCATCCGTTGAACGACCGACTGGGCCTCCTCTGCATCTGTCGGCGCATGGAATAGGGTAATCTGATCGCCTGCATCGGCATTGCTCCAGAGCTGTTTGCCATGGCGCTCGGCGTTATGGGCGATCACGGCGTTGGCAGCCTTGAGGATAGTCGGCGTCGAGCGGTAATTTTGCTCGAGTTTGATGATCGTTGTCGATTCGAATTGCAAAATGTTTTTGATCTCGGCACCCCTCCAACCATAGATCGATTGGTCGTCGTCGCCAACGACGCATAAATTTTGGTGCTTTGCCGATAGGAGTTTCGAGAGCCTGTATTGGATCGGATTGGTGTCCTGATACTCGTCGATCATGATGTAGCGGTACCGGTCTTGGTAGCGCTCAAGCACTTCCGGGAATTGTTCAAAGAGCTGGACAGTAAGGGAAAGGAGGCTGTCGAAATCAACAGCATTGTAAGCGCGCATGCATGTTTGGAGGCGCTGGTAAAGGTCTGCGCTAAAGTTGTCGTGCCAATTGTCCTTTTCTTTGGGCATCTCCTCATGGGAAAGGCCCCGGCTTTTAGCAAAAGAAATTTTACTGATCGTCTCTTCAATGGAAGGAAGGTCCCCCTCATGTTCGAGCATGTGCCTGACCAGCTGGGATGTCATCCGGCGGACATCTTTCTCATCGTAAAGGGAGAAATTGGGTGTATAACCGAGATGATGAATCTCTTTTCTTAAGACCTGCATGCAGAAACTGTGGAATGTGCTGAGGGTGACCTGCTTGGCCTGTTTGGATCCGATGATTTTTCCAACCCGTTCCCTCATTTCCGCAGCGGCCTTGTTTGTGAAGGTCAAGCCTAGGATGGCTGTCGGCGGTGTCTCAAGATTTTGGATCAGGTGGGCGATCCGATAGCTTAATACGCTTGTTTTGCCGCTGCCGGCGCCTGCTAGGATCAGGACTCTGCCATTTGTTGCCAAGACCGCTTTTTGCTGGTCAGGATTTAAATGGGCAAAGATATGGGAGTTCTGCGTCATATTCTTTTAATGAGCTGAAGCAGTTCGTTTAAAATAATTGCTTTGCAAAGCTCAGGGGATGTACGTCTTGGAGAGATGTTGGCTTCCAGGGAAATAGGTAAGTTTGGATAGAGCTCGCGAAAAGCTTCTCGTACAACACGTTTGAACCGGTTGCGGTCGTGCGCTTTGCCGTAACGGCGCGAAACCGTTATACCTAATCGGGGACGATTAGATCTGCCCAACCTGAAGTCGAGCGAGATCCAATTCCCGGTCAAGCGGTTGCCGGATTTAAGAATATTTTTAAAATGGGAGCGGTTGAGAACTCGGGCAGACTTAGGCAGCTTTCGAGGAGCTACCTGGTCAGCGTTTTCTAGCTCAACTACTCTGCAAGCTTCTTGCGCCCGGAACGACGTCGGCGGTTGATGACTTTCCTGCCGTCTTTTGTCTTCATTCTCTTGCGGAATCCACATGCGCTTTGTCGCTTTTTCTTGCTGGGTTGATAGGTGCGTTTCATTGTATATTAATCCTTCA
>JAFEGU010000263.1 GCA_018239725.1 Verrucomicrobiota bacterium
AGAGAGTTCCTCAATATCACATTGCCACTTATCTGGGGATCGCTCCCGAATCCCTTTCAAGGATCCGCGCTCAACCGGCAGCCAGCTCTTGATCGGGCGTCAAGCCATATTCCCAGAGTGCTTAAACCCGTGATTAATGCAGCGATATAGACATTGGGAGGAACGCTTGCAAAAGGTTCGATCCCATCTGGCCATGGAGATGTCCCAGGCATAAGCAAACTAGGGAAAAAATTGCCCCAAAAAAGGATTGGGGCCAGGCCGGCCATGACGATAGAGAGGCGAGAGCCTGAACCTTCATAGCGGCCCCATATCAAATACATCGCGATCGCGTTGAGCATCGTTATGGAATACCATTGGATGGACCAATGGAACCTTGCATGGGGCGCCCATAAGGGGTTGGTCATGTGGGTGCTGTTCAAGTCCATGATCGATGGAAGAACAATGGTCACTATAGTGCAGAAAGAAATGAGGAATTTAGCCCACTTATGCTTTGTCATACGGATTATCCTTGGTTGGTAAAAAGTGCTTTAAAATGATTCAGTCTTCTGAAAATTAAAAAATTGTTCAGAGCAAAGAGTATCCAAGCAGGGATTAGTCCTTGCCAGTCATGGAAAAGATGAAAGGCAAAAATATTGACTGAGATCGGCAGTTGGATCAATAGTCCGAAAGCTACCCATTTATTCAAGACAAGGAGGATCCCTGCTGTTGTCATGATCGTTGCGATGAGAGGAAATAGGTACTTTGCCTCATGCAGCGTTTTCAAAAATTCAAAGGCAAATCCCTGTTTTTCAGGGATAGGCAGAAAGCCAAAAAAACTATTAAGGCCAAATAGAATTAAAAGCAGTCCAAATAGGGTCTGTAACGTTCTAGCGATGTTCATCGGATCTTCTCCTTGTTTCTTATAAAATAGAAGATAACGCGAACGAAAAATTAACCTCATTGACCTAGGTTAAGAAGCGATCCATGAGCTCTTGTGTTTCTTCCATCCATTCATTTTTTCTAAGGGTTTGAGTTGTTTCGCCTCTCTGAGGTAAAGAAACGGATTATTTAAAAACATGTTTTATTGTTGAAATTAATGCGAAACAATCTAAAAATAGCTAAACTTTTTATTTATCGGAGAAAATATGGCTATTACTATGCCTGTGACTGCAGACCATGTGGCAACAGGTTCTGTGAAAGTTGTCTTTTATCGCCATGGAGAGACACCGCATAACAAAATGGGTGTGATCTCGGGAGGAAGCTCAAACCCGCCCTTGACCGAAGCTGGAGAAGCTCAAGCTGTAAAAGTCGGAGAGTTGTTAAGGGCTCGTTTTCCCGATGTAGACGGCCATTATTGTTCCGATTTAGACCGTGCCCATAGGACTGCTCAGATAGCGCTCGGCGACTCTGTAACCATTATCGCTTTGCCAAAATTCCGGGAGATCGATCATGGAGCAGTCGACGGCGTTTTGTACGCTAAAAATAGGAATGAGATTTGGAAGGAATTTGTAGAAAAAGCGGTTGCTCAATGGAAAGAGGAGCATCCTGGTGAAGAGATCGATCCGTTTTTTAAGTGGAAGATTACCCCTTTTTCAGAAGAAAAAGCAGAGACATTTGTGCAGCTATGGAACAGGGTTTCAGAACAAATTTTCGAATTGGTCGAGCGCCACAAGAAATCGGACGAAGTCAGAACGATCACCATTGGGTGCCACAATGCAGTGATGCAAGTGCTTGTCATGATGTCGGAGATTTCTCGAGGAACGCTTGCAAAAGACGAAAACGGTCTTTATCCCATGTTCTTCGAAAGGAACCTTTTGCCCAATGGGGCTGTTGCTGTTTTTGAAGTCAATGACATTCACGACAGCCATGAACCAATCAGGTTTGTAGAATTCGTTACAGCAGATCAAATATAGAGGCGGTTTTACGAATAAGATCGTCTTTCATAATAAGTTGTTTTTTTAGCCAAGATATACCCGACCCTCAAAGGTCGGGTAAAAAAATCGGGATTCGGGAAGGAGGAAGCAAGGCGCGCCCAAATAAATATCCCGTTCCATAGGATGGGATTCAGCCTAAGCATTTAGCAAAGAAAGCAGCTATTTTTTTCTTCTTTATTTTTCCTTCGGCAACTTCATGAGTAAGGTTTTCGAGTTCAACCTCGTTGTAGTCTATGCACTGATTGTTTAAAGCATGAAACATCAAGGCTGAGACGGCTGCAGCTCTTTTGTTTCCATCAATGAATGGATGATTTTGACAATATGATATAGGTAGGCAGCAGCTTTTTCGTAAATAGTCTTGTGTAGATATTTCCCATCACATGAACTTA
>JAFEGU010000264.1 GCA_018239725.1 Verrucomicrobiota bacterium
ACTTTTGGGAAGAGGGAAACAACCACACGATTTCTGTTGGACAACTCAATGAAATTCCTGAAATCAAATTCCATGATTTACGATAAAACCCTCGAATTTTTATAAGATGAAACGCCTGGACTAGTGTTCAGGCTTTTCATTTGGTGCTCGGTTAAAACGCAAGGGGCCATGAAGTGCATAAGAGATCTGATCTGAATGGTGGACCTTACTGAACTTCTCTCCAAATAGATCAAAGACTTTTTCTGTGAGGGCCTGGTAAGACATCGCATAGACTTTTTGTCTCTCTGTATCCGCAGGATCGCTACCATCGGACGGATCGATGAAATAGACACGTCCTCCTCTGCTACCCTCTTGATCTGCACCAATCACGATAATGCTATGGGTAGGGACGGTTCCATCCGTTTCAAGTGCAGATCCAACAGGCCAATACCAGATCGTTTTTCCATGCAATTTATCGTCCATCGGCTGGCAAGGCTTGTTATAAAATGTGCGCCCAAATAATCCGCTCACAAACATAGGGCCGTTCTCTGTTAGGTCCTGGATCAGCCCAACGACCGTCTGATGAGGCGTCCATCTCGACTCGCGCATCTGATAGACATCTCTTGCAATTGTCCGGATAGCAAGCGTCGATAGAAATGTCGAACGAAACGCATCGGGTAGATCTCTAAATTTCACTGTCTGCCATGGCCGTAACTCCTTTTCTTTCTCAAATTCACTAGAAGGGTCTGCTTTTAATATTTGTAAATATTGGGTATGGATATCGATCATTCGGCTTAACTTCCGATGATGTACAAATTCGCTTAGAGTCGCGTATTTTGATTGCGCACTAAAATCTCTCATCAATTCCGCCAACTTAACGATCGAACTTTTCTCGCCGTGGGAGACCTTCGACTGGATCAAAACTGCCTCTGGAGGAGCAACTTCAACAAGCTTTTTCAATACGGGGTTTGAGTCATGTTCATGAACGAATTGTTCTTCTATCAATGTATCGAGGCGGGCTTCCGTCAGCTTTTGCCGATAGGAGGAGATCAATTTCTCTAAAACCCGCTGCTTCAAAAAACAGGCAGGAGCCTTCGGTCCATATTGCTCTCTTAAGACCTTTAACGCATAGTACCAACAAATCGGACCCTGTGGGGCTTTTTGGACAATCCGCCCTCTTGTGTCCTCCCCTTCCTCCGGACGAGCGATTTGAGGATCTGGCTTCCCCTGAGGAAGCAGAAAAAAAACGGATTCCTTAACAGAATTAGTCGACATAGGAATACCTCTTGAAGAAAAAAAAGAAAGAATGGAGAGCTATACCGAAAGAATCCAAAGAATCGGGAATCTGACAAGGAGGGGACTCAAAATTTGCATTTGGAGCGAGCGACCATTGCCCTAAGGCAAGGCGCGAGTGAAAATGCGAATTTTGAGGCAATCACGACGACGTCAGAAACTGATTCTTGAGGTTCTTTCGGAATAATACTAGCACTACTCTCTCTTTTCTTAGATAGGTAAAACTATTTTGAACGATCTCCGAAGTTGTTTAGAAAGTGTGGTTATGTCGTCTGTGTGGTTAAAAAAATCCAAAAACTCGACGACCCCCGATTTGTAAAAATTGGAAGCTTTACAACCTATTGCCATTTAAGTAAAAAGAAGAAGAGCCTATCCGGAATTTAGAGAGAAAAAGGTGGGAGATGATTTATGTGTTTTTCGACGAGGGAATATTCATCATATTTCCAAGGAGAAAACCACGAAAAGCGCTCAGGAGATTCACCAATTTTTTCTCAAGATTGCGGATAGGCTCACAAACGGGGGAGTTTGAAGTGAATAAAAAAAGAATCATTGGCCTCATCGCATTAGCGGCAGGGATTTTTCTGATCTGCTATGCGGTTCATTCATTCAACAAGATCGCCCAGGCAAAGGGATTTGAATCGGACGTCAACAATTTTTTTAATCACAACCCTTCCGTCTGGAACCCCCTGATCGAATTCTTTGGAGGAAAGGCCCAAGAAGAAGTTTCTCAATACGATCTTCCGGTTACGATCATGATGCTGTCTGGCATCGCTCTAACAATCGGAGGCGCTATCACGCTCATCATTTGGTGCAAAAAAAAGCCAAAAACGTGAAGCCAGCTTCTTAGCCTCATCCGTAGCCATCCTCATCGCAGACCGAGGCCACAACGAATGCTTGAAATGAGGCCATATCGTCTTGTTGCTTGTAGCCATCGATCAAGCTCAAGACCTCAGGACCTTCTAAACAAATGATCCCAGTCCCCTCCTTTGGGTATAGCCGGCACTGTTTTTTTTGCTCTCTGGTAACTGTTTCATGGACTCCAAAAATCCGCCTTCTTCCGTCTAGTCTAACTTCGATCTCCCTTTCAGAACGGACTACGATCTCTGCTCCACCTGCTTCGTCGAGCAGTCTCCTTGCACTGACATCTGTATCCTCGAAGGACAACTTTGATAGTTTTCGGATCTCGCTGTAGTTGCGTTGAATGACCCTTACCTGCTTTTTAGAGGAATCGGGGGCGATCGAGTGGTGCGCCTTTCCACGGAATCCTCTTAATTCCCTTCTTGAGGACTCGGGAAGCTCTTCATAGTAATGGTATTTCATGGGGCTTTTTACATCTACGGGGCTATCGAACGGCCTTACTGCTGCAGAGCTTCTTGGAGGAGACTTAAGATCTGGAATTGCTTCTGCTCTTTTGACAGGAGAAGGAGGCGGAGAGTAGACAAATGGAGAACTGGCATCTGTAATAGGATGGGACATAGATTTACCTGAAAAAAATGAGGGGGGAAGAGCGAGATCATACAAACAGAATGAAATATTTCCCAAGGAAACTTAAAAAAGGGAGAAAAGCATTTAGAAGTTGCAATTCCAACATCTGTGGGACTCTAAAGGTATGATCGGTATCATACGCTTGACAGGCTGGTATATTTGACGGTTTGTAATTACGCGATGTTTTTTTAGCTTAGTGAATTTGTACAAGGGCAGTGTCAAAGCGAACCCGCCTTGATACCGTTTTCCAAATATCACATCTGTGCTTACCGCGAACGATAAAGCAAAATAATCACCAAACTGAGATTGCAACGAGAATTGCCATCCCCGTGCGTTCAAATTTGCGAATTTTCCAGTTAGAAAATAAGGCCCCCCCAAGGCATAGAGCCTGAAATCACCAGCTTGCAGCGCAAGCAAGCTCAAACCGATGTCACCTCCATATAAGCTTGATTCAATCTTCTTTCGGACAGCTTTATAGTCCCCAAAATAGTCATCATAAACAGTTTTGCTAAAATTCAGGGTATTTCCGAGAGGGGCATATCCATTGACATTCAATTCCCACCGCCTTCCAATCAGCTCAAATCCCATTCCAATGCCATTGTAAATGCCGTGATGGCCTTGGCGAAAGCTGTAAAATGCATTGAGGCCCACCATAGCTGGAATCTTTTCTAACAGGCACCTCCCGCCAACCCCTAAATTAGCTGCCCAAGAATTGTCAAATACGAACATCCCTTGCGCTTCGATGAAGGGCATCACAGTAAACGCTGGATATTCTGATGCGAACATCGCATCAAGTCCTGCAAAACCTAAGTCATATCCTATCCCGCTCCCAATGACGCTAAACGCCGTAATCCGTTTGGGGGTCGGATCTTTGTTCCACCGTTTGGGTCTCGAGTTATTTGATTGTTTCGAATCCAGAACATCCGTTGCTGGATCTTCATGTGCGGCAAAGCTAATCCTATCCTTGTTTAGAGGCCAACTGAGGATCCTGAAATGACTCATCATTTTTAGAATTGAGGCCACCCCTTGATTACCTTGTATCTTGTACATGTATTCGGTGATTGATTGAAAACTCAGAAACAAGCGGCGTTTCCCCTGCGGATTGCTATCGGTCTCATCTAAGCGCCGCAACAGGTCATGCGAGAACCCATAACCGATCCAGACAGGATCTAATGTAGGAATGCCAGCAGAGCCAAACCAGACTTTCGATTCTCGTTCTGCATAGGGGTAAAGTACTAAAATTGCTGTAACAGCAATTAGACCAAAATGATGATATCGAATAATGACCGCCCATTTCAAAAAAAAGCGAGTGCTTTTATTTTTTACCTATAAACTTTTAATGAACAAAAAAAAATCAATTGTAAAGAAAGAAACGTGTTTTCCGAAACAACTTGAATATTGAAGAATTTACACAATTCCGTTAGAAGTTAGACTTCCAACAACAGTGCTCTTCTAGAGGGATGATGGGTATCATCCGTTTGACGGGCTGATAGATTTGACGGTTTGTCACCACGCGAGGTTTTTTTAGCTTCGTAAATTGATATAAAGGCAAGGAAAGTACGAACCCGCCTTGGTACAATGTTCCAAAGTAATTGTCGCTGCTTACAATAAACGACAGGGCAAAATAATCGCCAAACTGAGGTTGGATGGCAACCTGCCCTCCCCATACTTGCGGGTGGGCTGATTTTCCCGTTAGAAAATAGGGGCCTCCTGATGCATAGAGCATAAAGTCGCCGGCCTGGGCAGCCAAAAGGCTCAGTCCGATATTGCCGCCGAATAGAGCTTTTTCTTTTTTCTTCCTAACAGCTTTATAATCGCCGATATAGTCGTCAAAGGTGCATTTTCTGACGTGTTTGGTATTGCCGAGAGGGATATATCCATTGGCATTCAATTCCCATCGTCTTCCGATCAGCTCAGCTCCAATCCCTAATTGATGATAACCGCCATGGTTCCCTTCCCTAAAGCTATAAAAGGCATTAAAGCCTACCATAGCAGGAATTTTGTCTGACATAGATCTTCCGCCGACGCCCAAATTCGCTGCCCATTGATTCTCAAAGATAAATATCCCTTGCGCTTCGATGAACGGCATAACGGCAAATGCGGGGTATTCAGGAGCGAACATGACATCAAGACCGCTATAGCCTCCATCATATCCTATGCCATTGCCAACAACACCAAATGCCGTTATTCGCTTGGGGATCGGTTTCTTGTTCCACCTTTCAGTGTTGAGGGTCGGTCTCTCATTTGGGTCCTGCAAAACTTCCCTGGCGCGAGCTGTATGGGCAGCAGTGTCTGTGCCGACGGGCATCGCCGGCCACCTACGGACCTCGACCTTCTTCATAGATTTTAAGTATGAAGAGGGCCCTTGCTTACCATGGATTTGGTAGGCATAGATCGCTAAAACTGCAGAAACAGCTATTAAGCCAAATCGATTATATCGAATATGAACCCCCCTTCTCCGGTACGTACAGAGACCCTATTCTTTCTCAGCCATAAACGTTTAACGCGCAAAAGTAAATAAAAAATTAAATTTTTTTTAATTATCAGATCAAATGATCGAAAAAACGAATAAAATTATCTAAAGAGCAGAAGAAAAATGCAATTGAGGTGTGCCACGCGCAATTCTGAGGCCTGGTGCCTGCACATTGAAATTTTATAAAAAACTATCTCTTTTAAAAAAAAGTCTGCTTTGATTTCATTGTTCCTCTTGTTAAGGGTAAATCCTTACGGGACTTTTCACCTTTTGCAAAGATGGAAAGCAAGTTGATCAATCCACAAATTAGGTGGTACTCATGAAAAGAATATTGTCAGCCTTATGTCTATGCGTTTCTGCGCATTTGATCGGTAATGAAATCGATACGTGGTCTTCCCCTCCTGAAACAA
>JAFEGU010000265.1 GCA_018239725.1 Verrucomicrobiota bacterium
ACGATCGAGCCGTTGCTGAGCCGGTACACAATGTTTTCTGCGCCGCCGCCGATCAGCTTCGCTTCCCCATCTTGTAAAGGCCTTGCTGCAGAATCGTCGATCCTGCCGCGGATGACCAAGAGGTCGTCGAACATTCCAGTAACCAGAGTTTCGCCCACTTCGCCGCCGCTGTTTTGCGTGTTGTCGTAAAAGTCGACTGGGCATTCAGAAATAGGGATTCCGAGGCGTGCTGCTTGCTGAAGGATCTCGATGTCGAACGCCAAGCTCTGGCTTTGCAGGCCAAGGCCGGCAATGCCTTTCCATGCATCTTTTGTAAAGAGCTTGAATCCTGTCTGAGTATCATAAATGTCGTAAAGAAGAGGGAACATCCCCTTGACCATCAAGTTGAGGCCTAAGCTGCGCAGCAAAAAGGTAAGCGGCTTGTTCACCACTTCACTTTCATCGAGGCGGCGCGATCCGATAGCAACCGCTTCCTGCCCTTTTTCTTTTTGCTCGAAGGCATCGGCCAGGAGGTTGCCCATTTCTAAAATGCTGATCTTGTCGGAAAAGTCGATGAAGGAAACAAAATCGTGCTCATCGGCAACAGCGCTCATGCCAAAGCGCACTGCGCTCGGTTTGCCGGAAGCATTGTCTTGAACGAGCTGTCTGCCGTGGACTGTAGCACTCTCATTGTCTTTAAGGACTTGGTCGATATGCGCTTCAATTCCCGATCTGCGCTGACCGCGTGCATCAACGACGATCACATCCCAATGGATTTGGGAGAGGTGTCCGAACTGTTCTTGTAAATCTTTTAACTTTTGACCAAGCACGTTGTCGACAAATGCAGGAGAAGTCCCATCCATGTTGTACTGGAGGACAACGGCTACTTTGCGTGTCTCGCCCCTGTCTAATAACTTTTGGTTCATCTGTTCCAGCCGTGCTGTTCCTTTATCGATCCTTTCCCAGTTCAATTCGATCGGTTCGCGAGGAAGAGGAGGTTCTGTTTTTTTGAGGGTGTTTCCAGCTTCGACCCACGCAGAAAACGCATCTGCAGAATCTATTTCTGGATGGGCAGTCTTAAAGTCGTAGAAGGAAGCAAATCCTAATTTCGAGATCAGGCGTGTTGCCAAACTATCGCCGACGAGCATCGAAACGATCACAGGCGCATAAGAGGGATCTTTGTGGAGAAGCTCGATCACATCGAAAATCTCAGGGAACTCTTTCATGAAGAAGGCGAGGAAGTCAGACTCTTTAAAATTATCAACAATAGCGATCAACTGATCGGCCAACTTCTGCACATCTTCC
>JAFEGU010000266.1 GCA_018239725.1 Verrucomicrobiota bacterium
CGAGCTTGGGGAAAAATTTGCAGCACTCTTCAAGGATCTTCTTTAGGTTGGCGCTGCGCTTATGGGCGATGAGCGTCTTGACGATGCCGATCGCCTGGCGGCGGAGGGCATAGGGGTCGCTCGACGATGTGGGCTTAAGGCCGATGCTGTAGCATCCGATCAGGTTGTCGAGTTTGTCAGCGATGCTCAAGACGATGCCTGTCGGAGTTTGGGCGATGGGAGCGCTCTCGGAGCGGGGCATCCAGTGCTCTTCGATGGCCAGGGCGACTTCGTTGTCCTCTTTTTGGGCAAGGGCATAGTATTTGCCGATCGTCCCTTGCAGTTCGGGGAATTCGCCGACCAGGGCTGATGCGAGGTCAGATTTACAAAGGACGGCTGCGCGCAACACTTTTTTCTGGTCTGCGATTTCGAGGTTTTGGTTAACGACGTGGGCGATCGCCGTCACGCGTGTGACTTTGTCGAGCATGGAACCGAGCTCTTTCTGGTAGGTCATCTCCTGAAGCTTCTCATTGAACTTCTCCAGGGGAAATTGAAGGTCTTGCTCGTAGAGGAAGACGCCGTCGGAGAGGCGGGCGGAGAGGACTTTTTGGTTCCCTTTGCGGATCAAATCATTTGGTGTGTTGTCCGCTGTGATGATGAAGAAGTTCTTCAAGCTGCCGTCTTTATCGGAGATCGGAAAGTACTTTTGGTGCTCCACCATTTCCGAGATCAAGACCTCTTTGGGAGCTCTGAGATAAAGGGGATCGAAGGTGGCATGGGTCAGCTTGGGCCACTCGCAGAGGTGGAGGACTTGGCTTAAGACCTTGTTCTCTTCGAGGATTTTTCCTTTTAACCTTTTTTCGAGGGTGCGGAGCTGTGTAACGATCGATTTTTTTCTCTGCTCGATATCGGCAAGGACGTAGTGTTTCTTCAAGGTAGGCAGGTAATCTTTAGGCGCTTTTAAAGGGAACTCTTTGGGCTTCAATTGGGCGTGGCCTCGGGACATCCGGTTGGAGATGATGTCGCCGACTTGGAAGGGGACCACTTTTTCGCCGAACAGGGCGACGATCCAATGAAGCGGGCGCGCGGAGCTGATGTCGAGATCGCCCCAGCGCATCTTTTTAGGGAAGTCGAGGTTGACGATCAGGTTGGGAAGGGCGTCTGCAAGGAGATTGAAGGCAGGCTCCCCTTTTTCTTCAATGGTCGCAAAGAGGTATTCA
>JAFEGU010000267.1 GCA_018239725.1 Verrucomicrobiota bacterium
CCGCTCCTTCTCCTGATGATCCTCCTTTTATTAAGGTAGGGGACCGCGTTGAAGAAAACACAGTCGTGTGCATCATCGAAGCGGTGAAGGTGATGAACGAAGTCAAAGCCGGCGTTAGCGGGGTTGTTGCTGAAATCCTCGTCGATAATGCCCATCCCGTTGAATTTGGGACTAAAATACTGAGAATCGTCTAATTAAAGATCCTATGCAAAAAGTACTTATTGCCAACCGAGGCGAAATCGCTGTCAGAATTATCCGTGCTTGCCATGACCTTGGCATCCAAACGGTCGCTCTCTATTCCCAAGCAGATGCGGAGGCATTGCATGTGCTGCATGCCGATGAAGCGATTTGTATCGGTGAACCGCCATCGCAAAAATCTTATTTGAAGATTGCCAATATCTTATCCGCCTGCGAAATCACCGGGGCTGATGCTCTGCACCCGGGGTATGGGTTTTTGAGCGAGAATGCCAATTTTGCCTCTATTTGCAGTAGCTGCGGCGTTAATTTTATCGGCCCCTCTCCAGAAACAATCGCCCTTCTTGGCGATAAGGCTAAAGCAAAAGCGACGGCAAAAAGCGTCAAGTGTCCTGTGATCCCAGGTTCTGACGGCGTTATTGAAGATGTCAAAATGGCATTGGATGAAGCCAAAAAGATTGGGTTTCCAGTCTTTATTAAAGCATCGGCCGGCGGCGGCGGCAAAGGGATCCGCATAGCCTATGATCCTGATGAGTTCGTCCGTCAGTTCACCGCAGCGCGGGCAGAAGCGGAAGTGAGCTTTAACAATCCTGACGTCTATTTAGAAAAAATGATCGTCAATCCCCGCCACATTGAAGTCCAGATCCTTGGGGACAAACATGGAAACTACCTTTACTTGGGAGAGAGGGACTGCACGATCCAGCGGCGCAGACAAAAATTAATCGAAGAAGCGCCAAGCCCGATCTTAACGCCTTCCATGCGCAAGAAGGTCGGAGAAGCAGCTGTTGCGATCGCTAAAGCAGCGAACTACCACTCTGCAGGCACCGTCGAATTTCTGCTTGATGAAGAGCGGAACTTCTACTTTATGGAGGTCAATACCCGTATCCAAGTCGAGCATACTGTGACCGAAGAGCTTACAGGTGTAGACCTGGTCAAGGAACAGATTAAGATCGCTATGGGAGAAAAGCTTAAGCTCAAGCAAAAGGATGTTGAGTTTGAAGGGCATGTGATCCAGTGCCGCATCAATGCAGAGAATCCAGCAAACAATTTCGCTCCATCGCCAGGTCTTTTGGAATATTATATCCCGCCAGGAGGCCCTCATGTCCGGATTGATAGCGCTTGCTATTCGGGATATCGGATCCCTCCCAATTACGATTCCATGATCGCAAAGTTGATCGTCAAAGGCAAAGACCGCGCTGAAGCGATAGCAGTGGCTAAAAGGGCATTGCGCGAGTTTCATATCGGAGGCGTCCATTCGACAATTCCGTTCCACCTTTACATGTTCGAAGACCCCAGGTTTTTGAGCAATGATTACAACATCACCTACATTGATCAGCTGATCCTTGAAGGATGCAACTTTATCCTCCCTGCGAATTCATGACAAATCTGCAAGTGCTGGTTTCTCAGCAACAGATCGAAGAGAAGATCAAACAAGTAGCTGAGCAGATCGATCGTGAATACGCGGGAAAGGAATTAACGATCGTCATGGTCATGAAAGGGGCTATCTGTCTAGCTGCCGACCTGATCCGCAAAATCCGCATCCCATGCGAAATCGAATATGTCCAAGCAAGCAGCTATGGACAGCGCGGTACGGAACGGGGCAAGCTCGTTTTGTTTGGTCTTGACCATATGGACATCCAAAACAAAGACCTTTTAGTCGTCGATGATATCTTTGACTCCGGCTTAACGCTATTTCAAATTGTTTCCCAGCTGCAGACTAAAGGTCCAAAAAGCCTTAAATCCCTCGTTCTTCTCCACAAGAATGTCCCTCATCAAGTCTCTTACCGCCCCGATTATGTTCTTTTTGATATCGACAACCATTTTGTGGTTGGATATGGTTTAGACTATAAAGAACGTTATCGCGGTTTAGATGGAGTTTACATCTTAAAGGAGTAATGGACGTGAAAGGGATTATCCTTGCTGGCGGGCGGGGCACGCGGCTGCATCCGGTAACAATCGGCCTTTGCAAACAACTCTTGCCAATCTACGACAAGCCGATGATTTATTATCCCCTGTCCGTTTTGATGCAGGCCGGAATCCGGGATATTCTGATCATTTCAACTCCGGAAGATCTTCCAAGGTTCGAAAGGATCTTTGGCGATGGCTCCCAATACGGCCTGAAATTCTCTTATCTCGCCCAGCACAGCCCAGAAGGAATTGCGCAAGCATTCATCATTGGCGAAGAGTTTATTGGGGAAGATAATGTAGCCCTTGTTCTTGGCGATAATATTTTCTACGGGCATGCGCTTCCTGAAATCCTCTCCACATGCAAAGATCTAGAACATGGAGCGATCGTCTTTGGCTACGAAGTCAAGGACCCTGAGCGTTACGGCGTCGTTGAGTTTGATGAGCACAAAAAAATCACTGCAATTGTTGAAAAACCGCAGAATCCAGCTTCACGCTATGCTGTGACAGGATTATACTTTTATGACAATGATGTGATCAGCATTGCGCGCAGCCTTAAGCCGTCCAATCGGCTTGAGTATGAGATCACCGATGTGAACATGGCCTATCTCAAAAGGGGAGACCTCCACCTGCGGATTTTTGAAAGGGGGTTTGCATGGCTTGATACGGGAACCCATGAAGCCCTTCAACAAGCCTCCAGTTATGTGCAGACCATTCAGATGAGACAGGGGATCAAGATAGCCTGTATTGAAGAGATAGCGTATAGGATGGGGTTCATCGATTCTTCCCGCTTGAAGCAGTTTGCAGAGAAGTATGCTAAAAGCGAGTATGGGTCCTACTTATCAGAGCTTGCAGGCAGCGCATCCCAAATCGAATGCTGCAGCCATCATCTTTAAGGGACAGTTATGCAACTGCCTCATTACATCTCTTGCATAACCCGCTTTGCCTGAAAAAATCTCCGATTTTGCCAGGTGAATGGGGTTTGCAAGAGATCTATTAGCCTTTTTTCTTAAAGAGTTTGCCGCGCGGGCGTTTCTTGTAGGGGACGAACGCCTGCTTCCCGTAGACGACCTCATGCAGATCTTCAATGGCCATAAATGCTGCAGGATCTTCGCGTAAAACGATCTCCTTCAGTTCAGACAGGTCGAGCCTTTCGATGATGACGAATAGGATCTCTCTCGTATCGCCTGAGAAGCCGCCTCTGCCGTGCATGATCGTCAGTCCTAGGCCGAGTTCGTTCATGATGGCGTTTCCTAGCTCCTTGGGCTTGGAGGAGATGATCAGAGCTGACTTGAGCTCGTCGAGGCCGACAATGACCAGGTCGATCATCTTAAAGGCAACTATGTAGGTCATCAGAGAACGCAGGGCGATATGCCAGTCTTGAAAGATCCAGCCATAGGCGCCGAAGATAAAGACGTTGATGAATAGGACGACCTGGCCGACTGTAAATCCTTTTTTTCGATTGATGATGATCGCCAGGATCTCTGTGCCGTCTAAGCACCCGCCGTTCCGGATGATGAGTCCGCAGCCTACGCCCAAAATAGCGCCGCCGAAGACGATAATCTCAAGAGGGTCTGCAATAAACGGAGGAGCGTCCTGCAGAACGATCAGAAAGCCTGCAAAGAGGACGACCGCCACAAGCATATGGATGACAAAAGTCCTCCGTATGTAGGTGTAGGCCAGAAAAATAAAAGGGAGGTTAAGCAGGACAAGCACATATGACAGGTAGTTGTCCCCATAAAGCCGCGCTAAGATCAGCGAGACGCCGACTACGCCGCCGTCAATCAACTGATTGGGAAGGAGGAATATGCGGATGGAGACGGCTGCTAAAAAGGCGCCAACGGCAAGCCAGAAGAAGGAGCTGAGGTGATGGAACTTGGTTTTTGCATTAGATTGGGCGACTGGCATAACATTCCTCGTACTGATTCATTAAGTTAAAATACTGATCCAGCGATCTCTTGTACAGAAAAAAGGTGACCGCCTTAACTCGACTTTGAGCTTTTTAGGGTAGAAGGCCTCGAGCTTTGAAAATGCTCGGAGAGACGCAAGAAAAGATGGAGCTTAAACGTATTGGTGTCGGAGATATTTAAAAGGCTTCTTAAGTCTTAAGGCGCATTAAAGAATGCGCGGGAGACGGGGCTCGAACCCGCAACTTCCGCCGTGACAGGGCGGTGCTCTAACCAATTGAACTACTCCCGCATCTAACTCTACAGATCTTGGGCGCAACAGGACTCGAACCTATGACCACCTGTGTGTAAGACAGGCGCTCTACCAACTGAGCTATACGCCCGATAGCTATCGTCAAATGAAGTATGTAATCTAAATGGAACGCTGATTTTTCACAAGCATATTTCTTCGATGTGAAGCTATAAAGTCGAAATGTCCCTGCTTGAATCTGCAGCAGGGGGGGATGGATCAGACCAAAATATGGAAGGAAAAAGGATCCTAAAAGACAATTAATCCAGAAGATTTAAAAAATAAATTTATATTAGCTGGGCAGTGTTACAATTCCCTCTAGTAGGGCATCGCCTAAAGCAGTATATTCAAGGCGCGATGGGCTTTGCGAGATCCTCAGTATTTAGTGGACCATAACCATTTGAGGGTAAATATAGATTTTATCAAAACCATGAATAGCCATCGATGCATGGAGTGGAACGTGTTCGCAACACGTTTGCCGGTAAGGTTCCTGGGGATGCTCCCAAAATGTATTTCCTTGGAATACAATCGGAACTTCGCAAAGGGATGTAGACTCTTGTAATCCGATTAGATTTAAATAATCTCGAATTTGATGGTGGCTTTTAGGAGAGGACAGAAGGATGTGCCTGTAGTACTGTTTTAAGTCTTCCGTTACAATGCCTGAATAGGAGAAAGGAATGATGCTGGCCCTCTTATAAATTGCAATCCCGCCAAACGCAGAATATACTGGGACTAACCCATCGCCTTTTCGATAACCGTTTGTCGAACGTTCAAAATCCAGCTTATTCCACCATGAATTTCCAATGATTTCAGGGCCGAAAGGAAAATGGGCGTCGCGGTAAGCATACGAATCCGCAATGTAGCCGTCTGCACTATTAGAGCAAATACAATCCCAGTCCAAGGTGATCTCTGTAACTTCCATAAGCGCGTCGATGGGCCAGGGAGCCTTAATAAAATCACAATCGACCATGATCAGATACTTGAAATCAGAGTATTTCTCGTTCCTTGCTATAGAAAGAACGATATTGCGTGCGCGAGCTATACATTCAGTTCGAGATGGCGGCAGCTCATTGGGATGGAGATTTTCAGAAATAAAGACGACTTTATCATTTGCTTTAGCCCATTCGCTATAATAGGCTGCTGTGTCATCGGTGGAATTGTTTTCATAAATGATGACGGCATAGTCTTTGAACCGGTTGCCCAGCAGTTCGATATTTTTAATCGTCTGACGAGCGGCAAATCCATTATTTTTACATACTCCGCAAATAAGAGCCTTGTCTGGAGATGCCGAACAGGTGTTCGCAAGACCGATGCCAATCAAGAAAAAAAACAGTCTAATGAACCAATTGTAAAACCTTGGAGCTCGAAAAAATCCATGCTTTGCTAAACCCAAGGTGGCAAAATGGCTCCAAAGGATATTTTTTTCGTATGTCTGAAGAGGGTGTTTCATCTGTGTATGTCAGCGGTTCTCCTCGGTGGTAAAGGTCGAGAAGATCCGCCGCTCCTTTTTTAAAATTGAAAATAAAGTAAACTTAAAAGAAAATTTTTGTCCATGAAGTTGCTGGAACAACAATTGTCTTTTCCCTCAAATCCCATTTGCTTAAGTTATACGTAAATGAGCTAAAAATTTGGTTTTTGCCTTTTTTAGAGACTGTTAGACGCAAAGATCCTTTGCCGTCGGAATAGATGTAATGTGGAGTAAAGAGCTATGGCTTCAGATTCAGATCTCGTCGACATCCAATCGATCAATCCTCGGATACGGGTCGATATCCGCTACGCGACATCCAATAATTTTATCGGCAAGCCTGTTTATCCATGCGCCAAATGCTATTTGAGGCGCAAAGTGGCTATGAAGCTCGATCAGATCCAAAGGCGCCTTGAAAAGATCGGACTTGGTCTCAAAATCTTTGATGGCTATCGCCCTCTTTCCGCTCAGAAAGTCTTTTGGGACTACTGCCCTGATCCCCGGTTTGTAGCTCCTCCAGACAAGGGATCGAAGCATAACCGGGGCGCAGCTGTTGATCTAACGCTGGTCGATCAAGAGGGCAAAGAGTTAAAAATGCCGACGGGCTTTGATGATTTTACTGACAAAGCCCATCGCAGTTATGAGAGGCTTCCTAAAGAAGTTCTCCACAATCGTATGCTACTAGAAAGCGTGATGAGCGAGCAGGGGTTCATTCCCCTTGCGTCCGAGTGGTGGCATTTCGATGATGAGGAAGTTGAAAAGTATCCGATCGAAGACATTGCATTAGACCAACTAGCATGATAAAGAACCAGTTGCAGAACTTAAGAAAGACGATTGCAGAACTCGCTTTGGACTTCGGAGTGTTGCAATGGGCATGTTCCTTAATCCTTTTAATCGGGCTTTATGGTTGTTCTCCCTCCTCTTCAGAGGACTTTCAACGGGAAGGGGAAGCGCTGACCCGCACTTTGATCAAGCATTTGGAGGCAATAGAAACGCAAGAGGATCTATTGCGAGCAGAACCTACCCTAAAAAAGGACTTCGAAGCATACGTTGACTTGATCACTCAAGCGCGCGAGCAACAGCTAAGGCGCGCTGATGAGATCGTCGTAGATGCAAGCTCAGATTTTTCTGTAAGCGGCGAGCTCAAAGAAGTGATGCGCCGCATTTATGCCATGGAAGGAGGGAGGGAGATTATTGAAAGGGCTCAGCAAGAGGCTCTGGTGCGTCTAGATGCATACGAGCGTGCTCAAACCAAACAACGGAAGTAATCTCGTTGGAGTTTTACAATTTCCTTTTTAGACTAGCTTGTTGAAATGGCTGTCAAAATGCTCTTTGCGAGCCTTGAGCAATTCGAAATCGGTCATTTCATCAACATGGATCGGCACAGCAGCGGCATAGCCTTCATTCAGTAAAAAGACATCGCTTTCTTCATGTTCATCATGCTCATGCCATTTTCCGCCAAGCCAATAATAGGAATGCCCTTCCGGATGGAGGCGCTCTAAAGGATTCTCAATCCAGTAACCTTTGCCCTGCCGTGCCATTTTGACTCCCTTGATTGTTGGAGTCAAAGGGAAGTTGACATTCAATAGCGTCCCTTTTGGAAGGGGATGGGCAAGAATATGCTGGACAAGAGGCGCGATATGGGGCCGGGTCAGGCTGTAGTCTGGATTTTCGAAGTCAGCGCATGAAAGGGCTATCCCTGGTACATTGCGCAAAGTTCCCTCGATCACGCCCCCGATCGTTCCGCTATACAGGACATTACGGCCGGAATTGGCTCCCCGATTGATCCCCGAAACAATCAGGTCGGGACGATCTTTAAGGATCACGCTAAGGCCTAAGCGGACGCAGTCAGCTGGAGTTCCATTCACTTTCCAAGCAGGAGTTCCCTTCTCCCAATCAACTGATTGGATTTGGAGCGGCTCGCGGATCGTGATGCTCAAGCCTACTCCCGATTTTTCCGTAGCTGGAGCAATGATCGATAGGTCGGCAATATCGGAAAGCGCTTGCCAGAGGTGCTTCAGCCCTGGAGCTGAAATGCCATCGTCGTTGGTCAATAAGATGCGGGGTTTGTTTGCCATGGGACTTCCTAATTATGGATTGTTTTGACCACTTTATGACGCGTCGCCAAGGAAACGAAGATGATGAGCAGAAAGCTGATCGAAAATCCTGGGAGCATCGAAGGGATCGAAATGGAGATGAAATGATTAAAATAAGGCCATACTCCTGCAATGATACCGCCGCCTAAAATTCCGCTCCAAGCCCCGTATTTATTGACGTTTTTCCAATAAAGGGAGAGGAGAAGCAGAGGACCGAAAGAAGAGCCTAGGCCAGACCATGCATACAGCACTAGGGAATAAATTGAACTGATGTCGCAGAAAGCGATGAAGTAGGCTACCAATGCGACGATCACAACGCCGAAGCGGGAAACGAGGAGAAGTTCCTTTGACGATGCGTTCTTGCGAAAAATCCTTTTGTAAAAGTCCTCCGTCAAGCTGGAAGAAAGGACGAGGACTTGCGAGCTCATCGCATTAATGGTCGCTGCAAGGACGGCGCACAAGATAAATCCGATCAAGAAAGGAGAGAACGAGTCCTTCACCATGTCGATAAATACCTGTTCTGGATCTTTAAGCCCGCCATGAAAGTAGGCGATCCCGACAAGCCCGACGATAGTCGCAGCGCTCAAAGCGAGAACCATCCAGGTCATCCCGATCCATTTTGACTTGTTGATCTCATGGACATTGCGTATCCCCATGAACTTGGTCACAATGTGGGGCTGACCAAAATAACCTAGTCCCCATCCCGCTGTCATGCCAATGATCTGGAACCAAGTCTTACCGCTGAAGTCGGGGAACAAAGCTAGCGTCAGCTTTTGCGTCGTGACAGCTTGGGATATCCCATCCCATCCGCCTACTTTGGGAAGCAGGTAGAAAGGAACAAAGATGATGACGCACATCAAGAAGATCCCTTGGAAAAGGTCGATCCATGCCAAGGTGACGTACCCTCCGGTAAACACGTAAGGGACGACGATCAGGATCCCGATCAAAATTCCAATGTCGTAGTTGAGATTGAAAAGGGTCTCTAGCAATACGCCTAGGCCAACTAGGCCCGATGAGATATAGATCGTATAAAAGAGCAGCTGCATCACGGCTGTGAACACGCGGATAAGACCTGAGGTGTCCGCTAAACGGCTCTCGAAGAAAGAGGAAAATGTAAGGCTGTTATATTGTTCTGTGGCAATGCGGATTTTGGGAGCGATCAGCTGCCAGTTTAAGAACATGAACACGATCAGTCCGACAGCAGCCCAGGCGTTGAATAGTCCTCCTGTAATGATGACGGAGGGATAGCCCATGAACAGCCAGCTGCTCATATCGCTTGCATGAGCTGCCAAGGCGGTCAGCCAATAGTTCAACGAACGGTTACCGATAATGAAGTCTGTTGCTGATAGATGGCGGCGATATGAGGTAATCCCAATAAAAAGCAGGATGATGAAATAGCAGATCACCGCTAGGAGTTCATAAAGATACATGGACATGTGTCAACTCGAATTAACCTGTTAAATTCTACCTTACCATCTTTCGAATAAAAGGGGAAATTGCAATTCCCTTCATTTCCTCGTTGCCTTGTCAGACCCATACCGAAAGGAAGCTTGCGCAAGGTTCTCTTTCGCGTTTGGATAGACCTCTTCCATTTTTTCAATCAGAAGCTTTGTCGATTTCCGCAAAGACTCCTGTCCGACGGGGCATTGGCACATGATCCTGGCGAATCCGTACATCTTTGCAAATGAGCTTAAGTCCATTTCAGGGATGTAGATCAAGGGCCGGATGATCGTGATCCCAAAGTCATGCATCGGGACTTTGGGAAGGTTTGCTGCAAATTCCGCTTTATGCAGCAAGTTCATCAATAGCGTTTGGATGCTGTCGTCTCTGTGGTGTCCAAATGCGACCGTATTAGCTCCTACAGCTTTAGCAGCATCGAAGATCAATTTCCTCCGCTCCCTTGAACAGCTATAGCATTCAAGCGTTTCCCTTTTTTGCTTCGATTCGCAGGTTATAAGGGGAATATCCAACTCTTGGCAGATCCCCTTTAAAAAAGAGGCGCTTACACCGGCACCGCAGGAAAATTCCCCCGTAACATGGATCGCGGTAAGGTCAAGCTTCGGAAAGCCATTTCCGAGAATGGCCTTGAGCAAAAAGAGCAGGCTCAAGCTGTCTTTCCCCCCGCTGAGGGCGATTGCGATCTTGGTTGCTCCTTCCAGAAGCTGGAAGTCGTACAAGGCCTTGCGGCACATGCTCTCCAGCTTCCTTCCAAGGGTGGTCCATGGAGGTCTAGCAACAGGAATATGTAGATCAATTTGCGGCATGTTAAGTCTTTTTTTAGCCCATTATTTTACTCCCTTTTAGGGGAAAGATCAAGGCGAAGAAGCTTTCTCCTGGACGAATTAGGATAATTTTGGGTAACCTATAGCTTGTTTTTAGAGGAAGCAATGACAAAAGTTGGACGTAACGATCCCTGCCCTTGCGGTTCTGGGAAAAAGTATAAAAAATGCTGTGAAGAAAAAGGCGGACGCAAGAAGTTTCATGCGGAGGTTCTCACTCCAACTTCTGTGGCCGAGCCCCAAACGACCCAGCACACTTCCAAAGTCTCTTCCCTCTTTTTTCAAAAGACCCTGCCTTCTTTGGCCCCTAAGCCAAAAGAGGCGGTCGAAGAGCCTAAAAATCCGGTGATGTAGGCATACATAAAATAAGTTGTTGAGTGGAATCATCGGTTTTGTTATAAGTTCCACTTCAATTCGCTGGCTTAGCTCAATGGTAGAGCATCCGCCTTGTAAGCGGACGG
>JAFEGU010000268.1 GCA_018239725.1 Verrucomicrobiota bacterium
AGCATCATGTGCTCAGCATCTTCTTTCGGATCGGCAAGCAAATCTTGCGCCACCGCGTCGTCCTTCTCCTGGCAGCGAGGCCTTGTGCCGGCGATCGGCATCGTCTGGACTTTATTCTTCTCAAGTTTGATTAACCGCTCTGGAGACGCTCCGGCAACAGCGAGCTCTTCCGTCTCGATATAAAACATAAACGGAGAGGGATTGGCCATCCTAAGTGCGCGATAGACATCGAACAAGGAGCCTGAAAAACTCTTTTGGAACGATCGGGAGACCACGATCTGGAACGCATCGCCTTGGGCGATATAATCTTTTGCTTTCTTCACTTTTTCGCAGAACGCCTCATCGCTCATCTCATCCTTAAATGCAGAAGGTGCAGCTATAGTTCTTTTTTCGCGGCTTCCCGGCTGAGAAAGCTTAGCTTTGAGCGAGACGATCTCTTCCATAGCTTTGGCATAGGTTTGCTCAGAACCTCCTCCGTCGACGACAACAGAGATTGTGATCGACCCTTTAATGTGATCGAAAGCGATGTAGGTGCGATGAAAATCAAAGAGGAAATCGGGAACGGAACCTTGCGTGTGGCGATCAGGGATAACTTCAAAATGGCGGACAGCGTCGTACGACAAGAATCCGACAGCGCCTCCGACCAGCGGCGGCAAGTTGGGATCTGCAGCGCAACGCATCTCAGCTAACAGATGGCGCAAACTTTCAAGCGCTGGCCCCTTCAGATCCTTATCAGCTCCATTGGAGCGAAAACGGGAATGATTTTTATCGACCCGCATACTTCCAATCGGATCGAAAGCGATCAAAGAATACCTACCCACTTCTTTATCTTTGATTGCCGATTCAAGAAGAGCACAGCCAGGACCTTGCCTACGGACCATTTCAAAACAGACGTAGGGGGTCAGATCATCGCATGGAAATTCCCGATAGACAGCGACACGCTTGCGTGTTGTAGACAGCTTTAGAAAGTCGTCCAAAGTTAGTTGTTTAAACATCGATTAACTCCCATTGATCCTCGGGAGCTACATTCGTGTTTGTAGAAACTCCCTGAAGACCGGTTTGATTGTCTTGAGTGCATTCGAGCCGCGCGTGATCTTCGAAATGCTGATCTGAAGGTCTTTGGCGATCTCCCGCTGAGGCAATTTCCCTTCCAGCAGCGCCTTGATCAGCTGAAACCTCAATGCCAGGTCTTCTTGCTCTTCCAATGTCAGAAAGAGCTCCAGCAAAGCATCCAGATTTCCTTCACCTACAGCAGCGCGGCAAAGCTCTTTAAAGCCCCGCCAACCATCTTCTACGGCCGATTCGTTGTGCATACACTCACTCTCTTTTCTTGCAATTGTACACCGGTACATGAATATTTGTCAAAACACTTTTTAAGCCTCGCCCCCTTGTTTATGCGCAAATCGCTTACTGTTAGGTGTTTAAAAACCATATTTTTTTAAAATAATGGCTTTTCCTTGAGGGCAACCCATGTTATACCGCTCCCTATTAAGAGAATGCACCTTTTTGCGGAGTTTTTTAAACTGTTGGCTGTAAAAAGGTTTATTGAATTTTGATAATGCAGAGGAAAACATTCACTATTATTGTTTA
>JAFEGU010000269.1 GCA_018239725.1 Verrucomicrobiota bacterium
GAATCCCTTTTTTGCCAGCTAAATGACGGACGAAGGCGTGCAAATCGGAGATCTTTTGCTTGATCCTTCCCTCTTTTGTCAGCTTTCGGTTGGCATTTGTCTCGGCCCATAGCTTTTTGACTTTAGGAACAGAGTCCAAAACAGCCGTTTCCGCTTTGACCTCTTTCTTATCGACAGGAGCGTTTGGCCTTAAGAAGCGGGAAGAGATCTCTTCCACTTTTTCCGTATCGACCTCAGGAGCGTCTGTATTGAGGACGACCTCGCCATTGTCCTGGTTTTGAGCGACCACTTTTTTTCCCTTGATCTCGAAGACGACCCGCTCAAGTAGGGGATTGTCTAAATCTTCTTCCTCGACCTCATGCGAAGCAAACTTTTCGCCCAGGCACTTCATGATCTGTCCAATGCTTTCAGGCGTTCCTTTGACATGCAGGGGAGCGACGCATTCGTTGGTTTGATTAGTGAACTTTGCAGTGACGGCGTAGTGCCCCTCTTTCGATTCCGGCTGGATCGAGAGGATTTCACAGTTCTTCTGCACTGAGACAGGGAATTCAGACTTGACCATGGGATCTGTTTCCAATTTTATATATTTAGTTCATTCTAATAATCATTTTATAGTAAATTGATTTTAAATTAAACAATTTAGTTCACATTCTGTTATTAATTAGCTTATGTCTTTAAGATTCTGATTATTAGAGTGTTGTAATTGATAAATTAGGGATTCAATTTCCAGCATCAAGATAGGCTGCGCTTTAAATCATTTAAAGCATTAATAACCAACAGGATAAGTTCATTCAAATTGTACTGGCAAGGCTATTATTTTTAATAAGACGTGCGTTGTCTTAATTTTTTTTAATTGCGTCATCTGCAATCGTTAATGTTTTGTTAATATATGTTTAATTTATTATTAAAAGTGATACAATGATATTATAAATTTAATTTATTAATAAAAAATTTGGGGACTCGTATGGCAACGTTACCAGGCATCCATGCCAAAACGCCCACCATGCAGTATTGGTGCAACAGGTTTGAGGACGGGGAGTCCTTAGATGACTTGACCAGCCGGTTGGAAGCGCTATATCAGAAGAAGCTCGCTGAAGTTGTTACGGTTGATGATGACCCAATACTAGAAAACAAAGTTAAAGAGTGGTTTGAAACAACGATTACAGAAGCGATCGATGCGAAAGAACACTATTATGCAAATAGTGTAACTGGACAAATCTCCTCTTTTTTTCAGTGGTTAGCAGCAGCTTTATTTGGATGCGCTGGGTACACGACCTCATTGCAACATGCGAATTTGTTCTTAAGTACAGTTCAGAATACCAATAAATATGAAAATTTCGCGCCTATAGAGGAACAGCATCCAAGAGCTTCCTCACGGAATGAGTTTTTTCATCCATCTTTCTTAGAGGTGAGTTTATTTTGCGAACTGCATCAAGCTAAGATGTTAGAGGTAGCAAAATCTGAAAATATAGCTCAATCCCTTAAAATCCCAGGACAAAAGAATACTTCTATTTATGCCATGCCAGATGGAAATTGCTATCTCGTGTTCATAGACCCGACTGTAAACAGAAGAGATGATCCAAATTACATTGCACATGGAGCTACGAAAGAGGTCTATCGCGCATACGATCTCGTGAATAAAAAGACAGTGGCTTTTATGCGTTCCCTCAAGGACGAAGATCCAGCCTATCCGCTCAATTTCACATTAGTGAAGAACGAATATGCAGCATTACAGCGTTTTAATGGAGTATGCGGCATTCTACAAGTTCGCAATGGCTTTGTTCAAAATGGGCGTGTAGCCTTTTTCTCTGATTATTACGCTGAAAAAACTCTTTCGCATTTATTGGATCTAGATAAACGATTGAAAGAACCTAGAGAATTATCGCCTAAACAAGAATTACACCTCATGTTCAGAATCCTTGAAGGAGCGGAAGAAATCCATGATAGAGGATATTTGCATCGAGATTTAAAAGATGTGAATATCTTGATTCAAAAAGTGGTTATTGATGGCGAGGAACTGTATGAACCTGTCCTTATCGATTTTGACTGTTGTTGCGAAAAAGGTGATCGTCCTTCTCGTGAAATAGGAGTTTCTACTCCAAACTTTTGGTCTCCAGAATATGCTAGAGAAATGTTAAAAAGCTCGCAAATCCGTTCTTTAGCAGACGTTTCCACTGATCAAATGGATGTTTGGGCGCTTGGAGTGGTTTTATACCATATTCATTATCGCAAAGAAACGCCTTGGGAGCTTAGGGGGCCAGGTGCAGCAAACTATCTTGCAAATTTAAGTTTAGAGGATGATTGGTTTAATCAACCCACCCATGATGATAAAATAGGTCAAGTGATCAAAGGAATGCTCCAAGCTAATCCTTCAACCCGCATGACTTTAGCCGAAGCTCTTTTAAAATTAGAAGAAATCGAGGATGAGCTAGGCTAACCTCTTTAAGATGATGGTTGCTGCCTTAGCAGATTCCTGATTATTCAGATTCATATAACCCAGTCCTTTTGGACTGGGTTTTTTTGTATTCCTGATATTCTATGATTATTTAAAATCAATGTTCCACTTTTTTAGGACCATTTGAGAATTTTGTGACTGCTGAAGCTATGGACGACTCGTACTACCCGGTTCGCAGCCAAGGCTGCTTCACCTACTACTCACTGCAAAGGCCCACCGGGCCTTCTCGTGTATCCGTAGCCTCGTTACCCGTAGCTATTCACTATTGAACTCCTCGTTCGGATCGCTTCCGCTTTGATCTGATTTTGTCCAAAATTCTCCTCGGGCCCCAAAAAAGTGGAACATCGAGTTAAACAGGTCCTTTTTCAATTGCTTTGAGGTTGCTACCCGCTAGCTCTGATCATCAGCGATGAGCTGCCATTCGCTGATTCCTCAGTAAATAAGAGGTTCTTCTCAACAACATGTAGAATGTCTCGAATGGTGGAATAATATGTACATTTGTTATATTGTTTCAGTATGTGTGAACAGGAGGATTTTATGGCTGTGAGCAAGAAAAGGAAAGCTTCTCGGACTAATAAAAAACCGGTAGAGCGTGCAAAAAAGGTAAGATTAGCCATTGAATGCACGCCATTGGAAAGGCGTCGTATGAAGATGTTGGCCGCAAGTCAAGACAAGACCCTTAACGAGTTCGTTTTAGAATCGGTAAGGATGCGATTCCAAAACTGCAAAAAGGGGCATTTTCCAAATATTGAAACATTTAAAGCCTTGAAAGATACCGAGAAAGGGAATGGGATTATCGAATTTGATTCCTATGAAGATTTTTTTAAGGCTATGGAAGAATAATGCTTTTCCCTGCAATTACTAACCAGTTTCTAAAAGATAAAAAGAAAGCTCTGAAACAGAAGAAGAATTTAACTATTCTCCTTAAGATCATGGACAAGTTGATTAGTGAAGAACCACTGGAACCACGGTATTGCGATCATCCTCTAAAAGGAAATTGGAAAGGTTATCGAGATTGCCACGTAGAGAATGATTGGGTATTAATCTATAAGATTGATAAAGAAAAAAAGCAGATTGTTTTTGTGCGTCTAGGTACTCATTCTGAATTGTTCAAATAATCACAAAAAGTACGTTGAAACGCATCAACCTCCTATGCTATAGCTCTCATACATTTTTCTAAAATGCGGGGCTGCAACATGCGCAAGTTTTGTAAACTGATCTCTTTGAGTTTTTTCATGCTTTGCGCAGTAGCCTTTGCAGAAGAACAGCCAGGATTAGATCTAGCGCGTTCAGATCCCCAAGATCAAAATTTACCTCAGCGCGAGTCCCTCGAACAGCGGCTGCAAGCAGCGATCCCCATCAAGCAGGAAGGGGAGAACCTCATCGGCTATATCTATCTTGAGAGGGAGCGCCCCATCGATGAATCGACCTACCTCTACGTGAAATACGCCCTCGAGCATTACAAAAAGCTCGGCGTCAGCTTCATTCTTCTCGACCTCAATACACCTGGAGGGGAGGTCTTTGCCTCGATGAAGATCGCCGATCTGCTCCATCAGATCGATGTGCAGCACCATATCCCGGTCGTTGCGTTCATCGACAATTGGGCGATCTCCGCCGGTGCGATGCTCGCCTATGCCTCCCGCTTTATCGGCATCACCAACACAGCCAGCATGGGCGCGGCCGAACCGATCACGGCCGGCGCCGATGGAAAAATGGAGACCGCTTCGGAAAAGATCAACTCTGCTTTGCGCGCCGAGTTTATTAACTTGGCCCAGTACTACAAGCGCAATCCGCTGATCGCTGAAGCGATGGTCGACAAGGACATGATCCTCGTGCGCAGGGACGGACAGATTATTCGTCTCGAAAAAGAGGATGAGATCAGGACCCAAGGCCCGGATCCCGATCAGATCGTCTCGCGCATGGGCAAGCTTTTGACATTAAATGCGGAAGAGCTCATCGACTACGGCGTTGCCGATTTCATGGTCGACCTGCACGCGCTAGCTCCCATCACGCCACAAGAGTTGGCAGCAGGGGAGTGGCCAGCCTCAAAGAACCTCCTTTTCCAGCAGCCTTTTTTTTCTCAGATCCCTCAAGCCAAGATCGTCAGCTTCTCCGATTGGAAAATTGGCTTTTTTAGTTTGTTGAGCCATCCGCTCATCTCATCGCTGCTTTTCTTAGGCCTTATCGTCGGGGTCTACATGGAGATGAGCCATCCCGGCTTCGGCGTTCCAGGCGTTGTTGCCCTTGTGTGCTTATGCTTCATCCTCCTTTCCAGCTTTGCAGCGGAAGCTGCCAGCTGGCTGGAGATCATCATTCTGATCGCAGGGCTTGTCCTCATCAGTGTCGAGGTCTTTGTCCTGCCCGGCTTTGGGATCGCAGGGGTGCTTGGCATCCTTCTGACCTTGTTTGCCCTTTTTACACTGATGGTCCCGACAGCAGGACCGCTCGAGTTCAACTGGGACTGGGACCAATTGAACTTTGCCACCCTTGCATTTCTAGAGAGGCTTGGGTATTTCATCGGAACGCTGCTGCTTTCCCTCATCGTCATTGCACTGCTTGCCCGTTACCTAACACCCACTTTCCTGCGCAAAAGCCGGATCATCTTGGAAGGGGACCAGGAGGGGAGCGTAGCTGGTCTTGAGGCCAAGGCGATGCCTGCTGTTGGCACGGAAGGGATCGCCCAATCCTCATTGCGTCCCGGGGGCAAGATCCTCATCAACAACCAGGTCTTAGATGCCGTCACCGACGGGATCGTGATCGATAAGGGAGAACCAATTGTCGTGAAGAAAATCGACGGTTCCCGTATTATCGTCGATCGAAGGTAAAAGCATGTTTATCATTTTATTTGCAATCTTAGGGCTTGCCCTGATCTACACTGAGTTTTTCCTGCCCGGCGGTATCCTTGCCGTGATCGGCAGCATCTCCCTTTTGACGAGCATTATCCTCTGTTTCATGCACACATCGACCCTATGGGGCAGCCTCTTCATCCTCTTTTTAATTTTGGCTGTTATCTCCACTTGCAAGTTTGCCCTGTGGAAAATGCGCAAGTCCAAAACTAAAGACCGCTTTTACCTCGAAAAAGACCAGGAAGGCTTTTTGGCTGCAAGCTTCGACCGGAACCTGATCGGCAAGACTGGAACCGTTTTCACTGAGCTTAAACCCGCAGGCCACATCCTCATCGAAGGGACCCAATACCAAGCCCTTTCGGAAGGGGGATTCCTTTCCAAAGGGGAGGCCGTCGAAGTCGTCGGCGGGCAAGGCTCCCATCTAATCGTTAGAACAACCATCAAGAGAACATCATGAACATCATTGCAGATATGGACACATCGATCGGCGTCTACACCCTCTTTTTCATC
>JAFEGU010000026.1 GCA_018239725.1 Verrucomicrobiota bacterium
CGAAAGAGATGAGCAAAAAGCGCTGCGGGCAGCTTATCTTGCCTGCGATGGAAAACGGCATGGACAATGCCGACTCTATTATCCTGATGGCTCTGTCGAAGCGGAGATGTACTATCAGATGGACAAGCTCCACGGCCCCTCCATGTTTTATGGGGAGAATGGAGAAGTGTTGTCGCGCACCTTCTTTTGCGAAGGCAAGCGGGAAGGCAAGGTCTATTTTTACTACTTAAGCGGCAGAGTGTCGAGCGTCCAACGGTACAAAGATGGACTATGGCATGGCGTCCAAGAGTATTTCTATGAAGATGGGTCGATCAAAAGCTTGCTTCCTTATTCGCATGGAAAATTGCATGGGGAAGTCCGGTTATTTTGGGATGGTGGAAAGAACAAACGGACGACCCATTATGCAATGGGGCTGCGCGACGGTAAAGACCAGATCTGGAATGAAAAAGGAACTCTTGTCGACGATGCCGAGTACCGGTCTGGACAGCCTTGCGGCAAGCATTGCCATTATTTCGCATCAGGAAAACCCAAAGAAGAGATCACTTATCATGCGCCGACCCGCTTTGATAAAAAAGAGTGGAATGAAGAGGGGAAGTTGATCGTGGAAGGGACCTGGTCCTCCGACATGAGCTATACTGAGAAATCATATTTAGAATCGCACGGCGCTAGAGTCCGCAAAGGATATTGGGATGGAAACAAGTTGTGTTGGAAGTGATGCCCGCTCCCTATTGATGGAGCGTTATCCGGAGATCTCGTTTCTTACGCAATATTCTCCATTCAATCCCTATCAGCTTTATCAGTCTTCCGATCAAAAGTGGAATGCCTACCGTGATGATGAAGCTTTGCACGCCGATGAAATCGGGCCTGAGATGGAGCGCTTCGTCGATAAACTTCAATTAGACGGTGTCGATGTCCTCTATGTGTTTGGCTTAGGGCTAGGGCATTCTTATCAAGCTCTCAAGAGCTGGCTGAAAGAAAAGAAGGAAAGGATGCTCATCTATTTAGAAGATGAGCTTGCCGTCTACGATGCGTTTGTCCAAACAGAACTCGCGCAGGAATTGCTCCAAGACGTCCAGGTCCATTTTGTGTTGGTGCAAAATGCCAAAAGCTGGAATGAGATCCTTAAATCGCTTGTTGAAACCTATCCATCCCATCGGATCGAAGTGGGATATATAGAGAGCTATAGCAGAAGCCGGCCGCAGCTTTGCAAACGGATCCGCCTCAAGCTCATGCGCCAGTGCGCGGTCGTCAATGCGCTCATGACAGAGGCTCTGTATTCCCATCAACTCGTTGAAAATGTCCTTGCCAATATCAAAAGGTGGCCGTCTTCCTTTTTTGCGAATAATTTGAAGAATAAGTTCAAAGGGATCCCTGCGATCATTTGCGGCGCAGGACCCTCTTTAGGTCCGACGCTTCCCCTTCTCAAAGAAATGGAAGACAAGGCTCTGATCATTGCCGGCGGCTCGACGATCACAGCGCTGAGCAACCAAGGGATAGTGCCCCACATTGGCATCGCATTGGATCCCAATCCCGAAGAATATGACCGCTTAAGGGTCGCATCGGCATATGAAATGCCTCTTCTTTATGGAACCAGGGTGCAGCCTGATGTGTTCCAGACGTGCAATGGTCCCTGGGGATATATCCATTCCTACACGGGAGGCCCTTGCGAAGCCTATTTTGAAAGGGAGCTTGAGATCACAGGGGAGCCTGTCGGCCCAGATCTAGGGCCTGAGGCTTTTTCTGTTACGACGATTGCCATCGCCCTTGCATTTGAAATGGGTTGCAATCCGATCTTGCTCGACGGGATCGATCTTGCCTATACCGGCATGCAGCGTTATGCCGCGGGTGTAATGCCCTCTTCCCAAGTGTTTTTTCAAGACTTGCAAAAGGAGACCAGGGCATCGGAGCGGGTCTTAAAGAGAAAAGGCATACAAGGAACAATGGTCACCACCCTTGTCAAATGGGTGATGGAATCAAGCAGCATCGCAAATTATGCAAAAGCCCACGGCCAAGCGGAATTCATTAATGTTTCCTCAGGAGGGCTTGGGTTCAAGGGGATTGCCAATCGATCCTTTTCTGAAGTAGCGGACCAGTATTGCAAGCGGAGCTACGACTTGCGTGCCATGGTCCACCATGTCGTCGAACAGAGCCGCTTTAAAGAACTGACCCCATCGGCAATTTCCGATCAGATGCATACAGTGGCCCAAAGCTTGCAAAGGCTTTTGGGGCTTTGCGAAGAGATGCTCACAGAACTGGATGCTCTTAAAAAAAGAGGTTTTAGTCCTGACAAACCGTTCCCTTCAGGAAAAATGACAGTCCTTCAGCTCGACTTCGAAGAGGAAAAAGCTTTTGATTGCTTCCTTCCCCATGTTGGACCTGCAATCGACCGCCTATTGAACCGCTCTCATGCGATTCCAATCATTGCAGAAGAGGGGGAGATCCGGCTAAGATCGATCGATCGTTTGATCACAAAGTGGGAGCATCTGAAAACGATGATCCAAAAAGAGATCGCTACGCTTAATAACCAATTGTCTTAAAGAAACTGTATGAATTTGACCGAGTTTATTTGGGGATTTGTCCGCAAGCAGCGCTGGATATTCGCTATTATCCTGCTCCTTTCTTTGAGTTGGACGTTTGAAATGCTGTTTTGGCCCTTTTTCCTTAGAAAAATGGTCGACATCCTAACCCATTTTGATACAGACCGCTTCTCTGCATGGCCTTCCTTAAAAGTTCTTTTGATGTGGGGAGCTGCAGCTTGGATCTTTATGGAGTTTTCATTTCGCTTAAGAGACTTTCTGCAAGCCCGGGTATATCCAAGGCAGGAAGCCGATATCCGCATGACCATGTTCGATCATGTCCAACGCCATTCTCCAAAATATTTCAATGAGCACTTTTCAGGGAGCCTGGCAAACAAGATCGGGGACATGGTCTTGACAACTTCATTGCTCCTTCGAGATGTTCTGATGCTCTTTATCCCTTGCGCATTCAGCTGCATCATGACCATTGTGATTTTTTCTGAGATGAACAGATTCCTTGCCCTCATTGTCGGGATATGGCTTGTGATCCATTTTACCCTCTGTTGGCTCTTTACGATCAAATGCGCCCATTATGCCTTTGTGCATGGGGAAGCAAGAAGCTCTCTTGTTGGCAAGATCGTCGATAGCTTGACCAATAATTTCGTTGTGAACTTATTCTTCCGTTTTCGGTTTGAAAAGGATTATGTCAGCCATTACCAAAGCGTTGAGGAAAAAGCAAACCGACGGGCCAGGTTCTATAGCGCAAAAATGTTCACGGCCTTGTCGTCAGCTTTCATTGTCGAGATCTTCACGCTGACCTGGTTCATCATGTTCTATTGGAGCGAAGGGAAAATCTCTACAGGAGAGGTTGTTCAGCTTTTTTATACCATTTGGAATTTGAGCATGGTCGTCTGGTTTGTCGCCGATAGGGCCCCTGAATTTTTCCAATCGCTCGGCATTGCAAAACAAGCCCTTTGCATCATGCAAGATCCTCAAGACCTGATTGATCCTTCCCATGCTGTCGATCTTTCCGTCAAGAAAGGGGAGATCATCTTTGAAAATGTTTCGTTCCGATATGGGGAGAAGAAAATTTTTCAGAATAAAAATCTGCAGATCAAGGCAGGGGAAAAAGTTGGCCTTGTGGGGTATTCGGGCGCCGGCAAATCGACGTTTGTCAATTTAATCCTCCGTTTTTTCTCCCTTGAAGAAGGGAGGATCTTGATCGATGGACAGGACATCGCTTCTGTCACCTTGGAATCGCTTCGCAACGCAATAGCGCTGATCCCTCAAGATCCGATCCTTTTCCATCGCTCTTTAGAAGAGAACATCCGCTATGGACGTGTCGATGCTTCTGAGAGCCAAGTGATCGAATCCGCCAAACTTGCCCATTGCGATGAATTTATCAAAAAATGTCCTGCAGGATATCGAACCCTTGTAGGAGAGAGGGGAACAAAACTTTCCGGTGGAGAAAAGCAAAGGATTGCCATTGCAAGGGCTATGCTCTTAAAGGCCCCGATCCTCATCCTCGACGAAGCGACATCGGCCCTAGACTCGGTGACGGAAAAATACATTCA
>JAFEGU010000270.1 GCA_018239725.1 Verrucomicrobiota bacterium
ATTATTATCATTTTCATTGCAGCTTGCATTGAAACTGATATCTACTTGCCCGCTTTCCCCGACATGATGGTATGGTTTTCCGCATCGGAAGGAGCGATCCAAAGTCTATTAACTTGGAACTTTGTGGGCATTTGCCTATCCGGACCCTTATACGGCCCGTCGTCTGATGCATTCGGAAGGAAAAAACCTCTGATGATCGCCCTGAGCATGTTCCTCTTGGGCAGCATCATTACCTTATTCGCCCAAGACCTAGACCAAATGCTGATCGGAAGAGTCTTGCAAGGACTTGGCAGCGGAGGATGCTTTACTTTGGGAACAGCGATCATCTTCGACGCTTTCCAAAAGGAAAAGGCGATCCAAGCGACGAACAATCTGAATACGATTGTTCCAATCATCATGGCGGCAGCTCCGATGCTCGGCGGGTATCTGAATCAAAATTTTGGGTTCCGTTCGAACTTTTTAGCGATTGCGGTCTTTGTTTTGATCAGCTTGGTGATCTCCCAATTTTTCTATAAAGAGACCCTGCCTGAAGAAAAGCGGATTCCGTTTAAGTTCTCTTCGATCTTGAAGGACTTTAAACAAGCCCTTTCCAACTTAGCGTTTTGGCAAGTGACCATGGTGATCAGCCTGCTGTTTTCCGGTTACATTGCCTTCCTTTCGGGAACTTCGGTCCTCTTTGTTGTGGAGTTTGGAATGAGCAAGGTCCTCTTCCCCTTTATTCAAGCTGCCATTCTCGGAGGATGGGTCTTGGGAAGCCTTTTGCTTAACCGGGCCATCAGAAAATGGGGTATACCTAAGGTCAAACAAGCAGGGATCGCTTTGTGCATCGCCGGCGGCATCGTGATTGCCCTCGGAGCGCTCATCGCCCCTCGAGACCCTTATACCCAGACTTTTGGGATGGTCCTATACGCCTTAGGCGCCAATTGGATCATCGGTCTCTATTTCCCGGAAGGGATGGAGATCCTGCCCAATATTAAAGGGATTACGGCAAGCCTGATGACAAGCGCAAGGCTCCTTGGCGCTGCACTTATTGTCGGGATGACAAGCGCACTGTACAATGGAACGATCTATCCGCTTGCAGGAACTGTCATTGCTACAATTGCAATCATCCTGCCTACTTTGATCTACTACGAGAAACGGCGATCCGCCCAATCGGTAGTCGAAACATAAGGACAAAAAAAAGCCCCGGAATACCAGCCTTAAGCTTTTATTCCGGGGATTCTTTAGAAAAACGCTTTTAAGAAACGTCTTAGCTAATGTGCTTGCTCAAGCATCCAGCTAGCTTTAACATATCTACAGGCTTGTTGCCGATAACAGCTGCCAGCTTTTTATCTGGGCAAATCATTCTCTTGTTTTTCGTATCTTGGCATTTGTGCGCTTTAATATATGCCCAAAGCTTCTTGACGATCTGAGGACGAGTTAATTTTTTTGCTCCTCCGCAAACAGCTGAAAGATCTTCAGACAAGTTGCATGTCATCTTAGTTAGACCAGACGCAGCTCTTTTTTTTGCTGGCTTCTTTTTTGCGACCTTTTTTTTGGTAGCAGCCTTTTTCTTCTTAGCCATAAATATTTCCCTCTTTCAAAGTGGAGTGTTTTGGGAAGATTGAAATATAGCGGTTCCAAATCTTCATACTCTGGGTGTAAAACC
>JAFEGU010000271.1 GCA_018239725.1 Verrucomicrobiota bacterium
AAAAATTAAAAATAAATCAACACCTTCACCAAGAAGGGGTTTAAATTTTTAATTTCCTCAAGTCGGTATCTAGAATTGCCCCTATTATAAGGGTTTTGCTTTATTTGACAACTAGATTGGTCTTTTGTTGATTACTTTAAGGAGCTCTCTGGGAGGCAAAAAAATAGTTTGCTTCCTTGGTACTCCGATGCAATGCGGTCCCGGGTTTTTGTGTCTAGGCCTTAGCTGTTGCTGAGGGCGTCAACTCCAGGAAGATGTCCGAGTTCTAGAAACTCAAGGGAAGCGCCACCGCCAGTCGAAAGGTGTGTGAAATTTTTGTCCAAATGCATCTGCTTGACTGCAGCGACGGAATCTCCTCCGCCGACAATCGTCACCGCTTTTAATTGCGCAAGCGATTCGGCTATTTTCCGTGTCCCAGTCGCAAAATAGGAAATTTCAAAGACTCCCAGCGGTCCATTCCAGAATACTGTTGCAGCTTTCTGTAGTTCAGCGCGCCATTGGAGAATCGTGTTGGGTCCGATATCAACTCCTTGAAAGCCTGAGGGGATCCCTTGAGTTGCGGACGCGAACTGGCATTTTGCTTTTTCGCTGATCGAATCTGCAGCGACAAAATCACGGGGCAGCCAGAGAGGGATCTTTTTGCTTTTGCAAGAGTTGATCAATTGCAATGCTGTTGGGACTTGATCGTCCTCGCATAAGGAATTTCCGATGGACACGCCTAAGGCTTTCAGGAAAGTGAAAGCCATCGCCCCTCCAATGAAAAGGCCGTCAACTTTATCGATTAAGGCTTGGAGTACGCCAATTTTGCTTGAAATTTTAGATCCGCCGATGATGGCAAAAAATGGGCGTTTGGGACTTGCAAGTAGATTTCCTAAAAAAGAAAGCTCCTTCTGCATCAAGAGGCCGCAAGCAGACTTTCCTGGAAAGTATTGGGCGATCGTAGCTGTTGATGAATGGGTCCGATGCGCAGTTCCAAATGCATCGTTGACGTAGATGTCGCCAAGAGAGGCCAGCTGTTTTGCAAAATTAGGATCAGAGTCGGGATGTTCTTCGGCATCATGAAAGCGGAGGTTTTCTAAAAGAAGCACTTCGCCCTCTTTCAGATCAGCTGCCATCGCTTGGACCTCATTTCCAACTGAGTCGTTCGCCATTTTGACAGGAATGCCAAGGAGCTGAGAAAGGGCTTTTGCGCAAGGAGCCAAGGAGAGTTCTGGATCCCAGCCGTTCTTGGGACGCCCCAGATGGCTCATCAGGATAGGCTTTCCCCCTTTTTCCAAAATCAGTCGAATTGTTGGCAGAGATTCTTGGATGCGTGTGTCATCCGTAATAGCGCCATCTGGACTCAATGGAACATTGAAATCAACGCGCGTTAAGACTTTTTGCCCTTTCAGGTCTAAATCTTGAATATTCAACTTGCCCATTGTATACCGCGCTCGCTTAGGTGTTGCAATCGCTTTTGGTGTTGTTATAACTCTGAAAAAGGATTAGCTGCTTGGCTAAAGTTGGATCCTTTTTTTCGTTTTTTTAATTCCGTCTTAAGCGAGAAGAGCAGGTCTTGGTCAAAGTTCTGATGAGCGGCCCATCGGAGATATTCGATGGGGATCTCAGAAAATGGACGGCCTTTATGCTTCCCGAGCGGCATTGCTTTAAGCATAATCGGACTCTTCAAGCGATGCAGCATATCTTCCGTTGTTTTATAGCGTTGCGCAAGATATTTGAACACCTCAATGTTGACGACCACATCGCTCATTGCGCGATGGGCCCCTTCTTCTGCGATATTAAAGTGCTGTCTTAATTTCTCAAGAGAATTGATGGGACTTTCCCCATAAAGTCTTGCGAGCCTTAGCGTATCGATATACACATGAGCATGGAGGTTGCATGGAATTTGATTCTGCTTAGCTGCAGCGCAAAGAAATGCAATGTCATTGTTGATCCCATGTCCGACAATGATGTGCTTTCCGATGAACTCAAAGACTTTGGGCAGGATCTCTTGGATTTTTGGTTTCCCACGGACCATATCATCGGTGATGTGATGGATAGCTATGGATTCTGGATTGATCGGCAATTGAGGATCAATCAAAGTTTCGTAGGAGTCTAAAATCTGGTCAAAGGTGAATTTTACGACGGCGACTTCGATGATTTGATCCGTTTCCGGTGTAAGACCTGTCGTCTCGCAGTCTAGGCAGATGAAAGTGTCTTTTGAAATAAGGCCCATACAGTATCTGTGTCCTTAAGCTTGGGCTTGAGAAGGGGGTTTGGTCAATATGGTGTTAATTTGTTCAATAAGTTCATTTCGATACCGCGCATTAGTAATGGAATAATGAAGAAACTGAACAGGATGATGGTGGAAAAAATTATTAAAAGTGGAAAGGCAATTCAGAGCGTTGTGCTGTTTCTCATGGTCGTTGAGTTTGTCAGCTTTGGTAAAGATGATCAAGACAGGCAGTTGATGGTGGGCGATCCACTTTGCGAAGGCGCAATCTTCTTGAGATGGCTCACGCCTGCTGTCCATAAGAAATAGGATTAATTTTAACGTCGGACGATTTTTCAGGTAATGGTCAATAGCTCCTGACCATTGCTTTTTGAGTTCGTCCGTCGCTTTTGCGTATCCGTATCCTGGAAGGTCGACGAGGACTAATTGATCGTCAATTGTAAAAAAATTCAAGGTCTGTGTTTTTCCAGGAGTTGCTGAAACGCGAGCGAGGTCTTTGCGCTTTAATAGGTGGTTGATCAAAGAGGACTTGCCAACATTCGACTTGCCGACAACGACAATTTCAGGAAGAGGGTTTCCATTCTCAGTCTTGAGGTTGGGCAGGGTCTCTTGAGATAAGGAGGACCCGACATATTGAGCATTCGAAAAGGTGAGTTTTTTCATAGAGAGTTGTCTTCCATGATCTCAATTGTTCTAGCGCCTTCTCCTGCATGGGCGATTCGTACAGTTAGACAGTCTTTAGGCAAGAATGAGGGGATCCTTTCTGCCCATTCGATGCAGCAGATCCCATCCGCATCAATAAATTCATCAAATCCAGAGGAGATAAACTCGCTTTCGTTTGGCAGCCTGTAAAGATCGAAATGGTAGATTTTCTTTGCCCCTTCGTAAATATGTAAAAAGGCAAATGTTGGGCTCGATACTTGACGGGGGTCGATGCCGGCTGCCCCTTCTACGAGTCCACGGATGAATGTCGTTTTGCCGGCGCCAAGGTCTCCAGAAAAAGCAATGGTTGCCTTTGAGGGGAGGCTGGAGCCAAATTGTTTGGCAAAAGCAATTGTCTCCTCAGTCGAATGGGCGCAGAAACGGTAACTAACCTTATTCGCTGTCGGCTGCTTCATCTTTCTCCTCTTCCAACCATTGGTCGATGAAGGACGAAAATTCTTCAATTCCGGAGAGGGTTTCAGCAAAGCCGTTAATTTTGCTTTCTTCAAGTTGTTTTTGGATGAATGCTAGAAAATGCTCTTCAATTTGAAACCGGTTTTGGTTGGGCACTTCTTCAAGCGGAATCGGTTTCAGCTGGTTTTTCACAAAGTCTTCGATTACAGCATGCTTGCTGTTGTAAAGTTTGCCTGTAATGGCTGAGGAATAAACTATTTTGGTGATCGGCTCTTTCCGTTTGACAACGTAGTTTTTGATCACCTCAGGGTCTTCCGAAACAAAGAATCTCTTTGCTTTCAACCCGCCGACCCGTTCTGTATTCTCAGGGCATTTGGAGACCCAATCATAAATCGCATCTTGAGGGTTGGGGTGGGTGTTGTCTCCGAAGACTTTTCCTGTGAAGGGGCAAATGTAGATTTTTTTTGTCTGGTCGTTGACGCTCTGTTGCCCGTACTGGATTTTGATCTCTGTCTCGCGCCAAAGTTTTCCTTGAGACTCAAGATTTTTAATCAGATCTTCTTGGCTTTGGTAGATCATCTTGTCGCGGATAAACAGGACGGGGCTGATATTAAATTTTTTTTCTAAGAAAAAGAGGTAGGTGGTCACGATATCCGCTTTTCGATTTTTCTTAAGAAATTTTAATAGTTCGTCCTTTAGCGTTCCTGAAATAGCCACTGTTGCCATTTTTCCCTCAATTGCCTTTTAAAATGATGAATTACACTACTGTAAAACCCTATTAACCTTCAAGTGTAAAGGTGACGCTTGTCAAAACAGTGGTTGATTTTGATCTTGAGGCCTGTTACCATCTTATCTTTCTTTTCTAAATTTTTGT
>JAFEGU010000272.1 GCA_018239725.1 Verrucomicrobiota bacterium
ATGGGTCTTGGCTTCATGATGATTTTCCCGATTTTGAAACAAAGGATAATATCAAAACCCGCAAAAAATCTCTTGGATTTTCATTGCTTCTTCATAGAGAAAATTGGATTACTTCAGGGGCGACTATTTATTCTCAGACCGATTTGGCTGCTACATTCACTTGCCAAGAGAAAAAGTCGAACAGGTTAGAGAAATCCTCAATAGATGCCCACAGTGCGGAGAAAAATATTATGCTTATTGTAAAAATCCAGAATGTCCGAGCAATAAGAAGCGGAAGTAGTCTTGTAACAGATTTTGCAATAGCTGCTCTTAAGAAATGATTTCTTCTGCGTAGAAGCAGCTCAAGGCTGCATCAAAAACTTCCTGCACGCTGATTTGCAGTAAGCAAAAGGGTTCTGCGCATCGTTTTTTCAAACAGGGAGTACAGGTGCGTTCTTTAGCAATGACAATCGCATTGTCGATCCCGTGGGGGCCGCAGAGCTTTGGATCTGTGGGGGCAAAGAGGGCAACGGTGGGCGTCTGCATTGCAAAAGCGACATGCATGGGGCCGGTATCATTGGAGACGACGAGCTTCATCTGCTTTAAGAAAGCGGCAAAAGGGCGCAGCTTTAAAGAGGTAAGCGGAATGGCCCCTTTGATTTGGGATGCGACCGTTTCGACGAGTTCTTTCTCTGCGCTTGTCCCTGTGACAAATATCTGGCAGCCGAGTTCTTGGACGAGCCGGTTTCCCAACTCTGCAAAGAGGGAAGGGGGCCATTGCTTGAAGAGGTCTTTTGCTCCGGGATGCAGGGCGACCTTGGGAAGGTAGGAGGGGAGCTGAAATTGGGAGATATAGAGCTCTGCCAGCTTCTCATCTTCGGAACTCACTGCGATCTCCATCGCAGGATCTTGTGTATGGGCTCCGATTCTTCCGACCAGCTGAAGCCGCCTTTCAATTTCGTGGACATAGCTGCTTGGGACAGCATCGGTGAGAAAATGGTCCAACCCTTTATGAAGCCCTTCTGTTCCAATGATTGCGCTGGCGCCTAAAGTAGCGACAAATGGAAGGATGGGTCGTTGGGAGGTGTGGAAAAGGATGACGTCGGTGAACCCTTTCTTTTTTAATCGGGAATACAGAGGGAAGAGGGAGAAAAAGACAGGATCGGAAATGACGAAGAGCTCGTCGATGTGACGATTATGCTGCAAAATCTCTTTGCCGATGGGGCTTGTTAGAATGGCGATGTAGGATGTCGGATAGGTTTCGCGCAGGGCTTTGATCGCAGGGGTTCCCCATAAAGTGTCGCCAAGTCCAGTTGTTGAGACGATTAGGAACTTGCGTTGTTCGATGCCGAGGTTTGGCTTGCGCGCTTTGAGAAGGGAGACCGCTCGATTGATTAGGGCGTTTTTCATGCAGTGAAATGGGTTGCTGTGATCTCGCGATAGGATTTCACGGGGATTTTCTCAGGTTTCAATTCGTTTAACGCCTGAAGCAGCATCTGGGCTGTCTGCAGGTTGGTGATGAGGGGGATGTGGTGGTCGATGGCAAGGCGGCGGATGGTGAACCCGTCTGTGCGGACATGGGAGCTTAAGCCCCGAGGGATATTGATGATCAGGTCGACATCGCGGTGGGTCAAAAGGGTTGCGACATTGGGCTCGATCTTTTCGCTGGCCTTGTAAACGCAGCGGGAAGCGACCCCGTGGTGGGAGAGGAAGTCGTGGGTCCCTTCTGTCGAGTAGATGTCCCAGCCTTTTTCTTCAAGCTGCCTCAAGACATCGAGAAGCTTGCTTTTCTTGTCGCCGCCGATGCTCACGAGCATTTTTTTTCGTCGGATCGATTGGTCGGTTGCCATCCAAGAGCTAAAAAAGGCCTCTAGGTAATCTGCGCCGAGACATGCGACCTCTCCTGTCGATGCCATTTCGACGTGGGCGACCGGATTGGCCCCTTTGAGCCGGTGGTAGGAAAACTGGGGCGTTTTAACGCCGACATAATCAAGTTCCAGTGTTTCATAAGGAGCGGCTTTGTATTTGCCCATCATCGTTTGCACGGCTATGTCGATAAAGTTGTGGCAGGCGACTTTGGAAACGAAGGGGAACGACCTTGATGCGCGCACGTTGCACTCGATGACCTGTAGGGCGTTGTTCTTGGCGATGAACTGGATGTTGAAAGGTCCTGTGATGTTGAGGGCTTTGACGATCGACCGGGTGATTTTTTTTGCGCGCCGGATCGTCTCGAGGTATAGGCGTTGCGGGGGGATGACGACGGTTGCATCGCCAGAGTGGACTCCTGCGTTTTCCACATGCTCGGTGATCGCATCGATCAGGATCTGTCCCGACTTGGCAACCCCATCGACCTCAAGCTCTTTGGCGTCGGTGATGAACTGGGAGATCACGACCGGGTGGTCGGGAGAGACGAGAGCTGCCTCTGTGAGCAGTTTTTGCATCTCCTGTTCCGTATAGACGATGTTCATTGCCGATCCTGAAAGGACGTAAGAAGGTCGGATCAGAAGGGGAAATCCAGTCTTTTTCGCAAAGGCTTTTGCGCTTTGAAGGCTTGTTGCAGCCTGCCAAGAGGGCTGGTCGATCTGAAGTCGATGAAGCAGGGAGGAAAATTTATTCCTGTCTTCTGCTTTATCGATCGATTCTGCGCTTGTTCCTAAGATCGGATAGCCCCGGTCGCTCAAACGCAGAGCAAGATTGTTGGCGATCTGTCCTCCGACAGAGACGATCAGTCCTTTTGTCTTTTCAAAGTCTGCGATATCCTGCACCCGTTCCAAAGAGAGTTCTTCAAAATAGAGCCGGTCCGATTCATCGTAGTCGGTGGAGACTGTTTCAGGATTGGAATTGATGATGATCGTTGCTTCGCCCATTGTTCTTAAAGAGCGGCAGGTGTTGACGGCGCACCAGTCGAACTCGACAGACGACCCGATGCAATAAGGCCCGGAGCCAAGAACGATCACAGGTTTCTTGTCGGACGGATCGATATCGTCGCAAGTGCCGTGGTAGGTGAGGTAGAGGTAGTTGGTCTGAGCATCAAACTCACCGGCCAAGGTATCGATCTGTTTGATCACGGGAAGGACTTTATGTTTTTTCCGGAGCGCGCGGATTTTATCTTCTGTCGATTTTTTCAGCTTGGCAAGGGCACGGTCGGAAAAACCTGCTTGTTTGGCAAGGCGTAGCTGTTCTGCATTAAGCGGCTTTTGTTTGAGCACTGCTTCTAATTTGGCGATCTCTTGGACCTGGAATAAAAACCAGGGATCGATCTGCGATAGTTTTTGAGCTTCTGAAAGCGATCCCCCTTTTCTAAAGAACTGGTAGAGGGCGAACAACCTTCTGTCGGTTGCATGGGCGATCTCTTTTTTGAGATCGGGGATCTCATGCGGGTAATCAGAAAGTCCGCTTGCCCCGATATTGAGCATGCGCACCGCTTTTTGCAGCGCTTCGGGAAACGTCCTGCCGATCGCCATCACCTCTCCGACGCTTTTCATCTCAGTGCCGATCTGCCGGTCGGCAGAACGGAGCTTGTGGATGTCCCATCGGGGGATTTTGACCGTCAGATAGTCAAGGGCCGGTTCAAAGAAAGCGGAGGTCTTTTGCGTAACGGCATTTTTGATCTGGCTTAAAGTGATCCCTAAACTCAATTTGGCTGCGACAAAAGCAAGCGGATAGCCGGTTGCTTTGGAAGCGAGCGCGGAGGAGCGGGAGAGGCGGGCATTCATCTCAATGACGCGGTAGTCGCCATTTTTGGGGTTGAGGGCAAACTGGATGTTGCATTCGCCGACGATCTTGAAATGGCGCGCTGCTTTGATCGCCATCTCGCGGAAGTGATGATATTCCCGATTCGTAAGTGTTTGGGAAGGGGCAACGACAATACTCTCGCCTGTATGGATCCCCATCGGGTCCATGTTCTCCATGTTGCAGATGGTCAGCGCATTGTCTGCAGCATCGCGAATGATCTCATACTCAAACTCTTTCCAGCCGAGCAGATATTCTTCGATCAGGATTTGGGGAGCGCCGCTTAGTGCCTCTGTCCCTTTTTCAACGAGTTCTTTTTCATTTTGGATCTTTCCCGATCCGAGCCCGCCTAAGGAAAATCCAGCGCGCAGCATCAATGGATAGCCGATCTCTTTTGCCGCGGATACGGCTTCTTTGATCGAGCGCACCGCGTAACTTTTGGGGGATAGGATCCCGATCGATGCGAGGTTTTTCTTGAAGAGATCCCTGTCTTCTGTCAGACGGATCGAGGCGATCGTTGTTCCCAACACAGCTACGCCATACTTTTTCAGCACGCCTGTTTCATCGAGCTTGACGCCTAAGTTCAATGCCGTCTGCCCGCCGAAGCCAAGCAAGATCCCATCTGGTTTTTCTTTAGCGATGATCCGTGTGACGTTATCGAGGTTCAAAGGACATAGATAGACTTCATCGGCCTCGGAAGGATCGGTTTGCACAGTGGCAATGTTCGGATTGATCAGAGCGGTGCGGATCTTCTCCTCTTTGAGGGCTTTGATCGCCTGCGTTCCGGAATAGTCGAACTCTCCTGCTTGTCCGATCTTGAGTCCGCCCGAGCCCAGAATAAGAACTTTTTTCATTGGATCAGCTCATAAAATTTGTCAAATAGCCACAGTGTATCGGTAGGTCCTGGACACGCCTCCGGATGGAACTGCACGGCGAAAAAGGGGAGGCTTTGATGCTCGATCCCTTCGACGGAGCCATCATTGAGGTTCCGGAAGGTGACCCTCCAGTTCTTGGGCAGCGTCTTTTCCGTGATTGCATAGCCATGGTTCTGCGATGTGAGATAGCAGCGTCCATCCCCCAGATGCTGGCATGGTTGGTTCTGCCCACGGTGTCCATAGGGGAGCTTGTGCGTCTTGGCGCCGATGCTCAATGCCAAAAGCTGAGCTCCTAGGCAGATCCCAAAGACCGGTTTCTTCTTTGCCAGAGCTTTTTCGATATGGGCGATCGTCTTCTTGCAGACAACAGGATCGCCAGGACCATTGGAGATAAAGACGCCGTCGAACTCCTCATCGGTAAAATCGTAATCTGCCGGCACCCGTTTGATAACGATGGGAAACTTGAGAAGGGAGCGGAGGATATTCTCTTTCATACCGCAGTCGATGGCGATAATAGTCTTTTTTCCTTTGCCGTAGACTTGTGGTTTTTTGATCGTCACTTCTGCAACAAGGTCGGTTTGGTTCGGATCGAAAAATTGCTTAGGTCTTTTTTCGTCGCGGGTGATCACTCCAAGAGCAACGCCCTCTTTTCTCAACGTCTTGGTGAGTGCCCGCGTATCGATGCCCGTCAAAAGGGGGATGTTTTGCTTGCGGAGCCACTGGACAAGGTTCATTTCCGCTTGGTAGTGGAAATTGTAAGAGGTCAGCGTACTGACAATGACCCCTTTAGCATGGATCTTGCCTGATTCCCAGAGGGACTTATCAGGGACGCCATAATTGCCGATCAATGGGAATGTGAAGGTGAGGATCTGGCCTGCATAAGATGGATCTGTCAAGGATTCCACATATCCTGTCATGCCGGTGGCAAAGACGACTTCGCCAAAAAAATCGGTTTTTTGCCAAGAAGGGCAGGCCCCTTCGAACTTCTCTCCTGATTGCAAGATCAGACGCGCAGGAACCATTGGCTCCATGAGACTCCACTCAAGTTATTTCCAAGGCAGCATACCAGATGAGGAAGAAAAGACAAGAAATTTTACAAATTCCAGTTCTTGAAAGGATTCAAGAAAAGATTTATATGAAGTCTATAAGATCGTATTTAAGGAAACGTTGAATGTTCGATACGCGCAATGTGAGCCGAGTCAGTCTTCTCTATCCTGTTCTGCTTGCCATTGTTTTTGGAGTTGTTGTCGGGCTGTTCTTCGGGCCTTATTGCCGTGTTTTCCAGCCGATCGGCAAGATTTTTTTCATGCTTCTTCAAATGGTTTTGCTGCCCTACATCCCCTTTTTGCTGATGCATGGTCTTGGTTCGCTTAATGGGGAGATTGCAAGAAAGCTGCTTGGCAGGGGATGGATTTTTCTCCTGCTGATCTGGTGCTTAGGCTTTGCCGTCGTCTATGCGATGATCTACTTGATTCCGCCGCTTGTTACAGCATTTATTGAAAAGAACGCCATAGCGCAAGAGGAGTTTGTCAGCCATTTTTTAAGCTTTGTGATACCCCAAAACTTTTTTTACGACCTTGCGAACAATGTGGTTCCGGCGGTCGCCGTCTTTGGGCTTATTGCTGGCCTTGCGATCATGGTGTTAGAGAAAAAAGAGCCGCTTCTTGTCCTTCTATCCCGCATCAATGATGCGATGGAAAAGATCCTGACCTGGCTGGCGATTGCAGCGCCGATTCCGATCTTTGCCCATGTCGCTGTGACGATGGGAACGGTCGATTTTCAGCACTTAGTAAAGGTCGAGTTTTACATCTTTACATTCATTCTAGGAGCCTTGTTCTATGTCTTTGTCCTACTGCCGATCTTATGGACGAGCCTGACGGATTTTACATGGGGCGAGGTGATGAGTGAGTTTCGGATCGTTTGCTTGATCCCTTTTGCAACGGCAATGCCCAGCTTGGCTTTTCCTTTCCTCTACTATGCTTTGAAAAGATTGGCAAAGCGTTATGATCTGGAAAGTTCATCTTTTGAGAACACTGGTCAGACTGTTATGCCTCTGGCCTTCACATTTTCTCAGATCGGGAATTTCTTCATCCTATTTTTTGTTTTCTTCCTTTCCTTTTACACGCGCCATCCGATCCTTGGGGCCCAAGAGTATTTTCTTCCGTTTTTGACCCTGCCGATGTCGTTTGGCACAGCCTATTCTTCAGTAACGGCAGTCTCATTTTTAATCTCCCAATTGAAATTTCAGCCCGAGGCCTTTTCATTATTCGAGCAGACCTCAGTTGCGACAATGAACTTTCAAGTTCTTCTCAGTGTTGCCTCCCTTTATACCCTTATCGTGTTAGTGCTTAGCGCGTACTACGGCGTCTTGAAAGTGAAATGGAAAAGGCTTCTCTTTGGATTGAGCGGAGCCTTTGCTTTTTTAATTGCCGCCATCGTGATTATTAAGCCGATGATCCATTTAGAGGACAACTTTTCCGACCTCTACGTTAGTTTGTCCATGCCTGAACAACTTAAAAAGGATGTCGATGTCAAGATATACTTGCCAGCAGAGACGATCCCTCCAATTAAACAAGCCTATCTTGATGAAGAGCCGTTAAGACGGATCTTGAACTCTGGAATTTTAAGGGTTGGCTACCATGCGATCAATATTCCTTTCTGCTTTTTCAATAAGGAAGGGGAATTGGTCGGCTATGATGTCGCATTCGCTTATCAGCTGGCCAAGGACCTTGACTGCGACTTGGAATTTGTTCCACTAAATTATCAGCTTCTTGGAGAAGATCTTCAACAAGGAAAATACGATATTGCCATGTCTGCCATCATCATGAATGAGCACAGGCTCCGCTATATGGACTTTGTCTCTCCCTATATCGAACAGAACAATGTCCTTGTCGTCCCTTCTGCAAAGCAGGAGGAGTTTTTGGACTTCTTCCGCATCAAACAAAGAAAAGATCTTCGGATTGGCGGTGTAGGTGCTTACGAAGAGGTTGTCATTCGTCATTTTCCGAACGCAATCTATGTTTCGCTTGACGATCCGGATGAGTTTTCTGAAAAGAAATGCGATGCGCTGCTATGGGGATACTTGTCGGCATTTGTCTGGTGTTTGCAGCATCCGAACTATACGGTGATCGATTTCGATTTCACTTTGGGGAAAAGACTCTATTCTTATCCAGTGCGCGCAGGAGCCGATGATTGGTTCAATTTTATTCAGAGCTGGATCATGCTTAAAAACCAATCGGGATTTGCTAAAGAGCAATACCTTTATTGGATCCAGGGGATCGAAATTGAAGAGAAGCCGCCCCGGTGGTGTATCCTTCGCAATGTCTTGCATTGGGTAAATTAGGATTCATGAAACGTCTGTATGCCTGCTAAATGCAGAGCAGTTCACAATGACCAAGCTAGAGCCTATCCGGAATGTAGAGAAAAAAATTGGGAATCTTTTGAGTGCTTTCGTGTTTTTCTCCCTACATTACGGATAGGCTCTAGCACTGATTATATAATCAGTTAAAAATCTGTTGAGATAGGTTCATTTTATTCAAATAAGCAATGCGATCAAATTCCTTCAATGCTGAGCCAATCAAATAACCCGATGATATATTTATTCTCATAAAGTGGATATTTGCCAATCATGGAAGGCTGTGTTGAAAAATTCTCTTTCAACGCAACGAAATAAGGTGGTGGTCGCCCCTACTCCCTGCCTTTAGGCTGCTGCTCTCATCATTTTGTTCAGAATTAAGCATTTCAGCCTACTTTCCACC
>JAFEGU010000273.1 GCA_018239725.1 Verrucomicrobiota bacterium
AACTGGATATTCTAAATCGAATGATAGAACTTGGGATGCCTAAAAGTTATAAGGTTGCCGACTAAAATCAGGCGGCGACTAAGCAGCTACGCTGCTTGGAGGGAATTGTGCAACAAAGCAATTGAACATCGTTTCGTAATGTCATATCAAAATGCCCTCTGCAAATTTGCCGAGGGCATTTCATCTTTCTTTGATTAATTTTTTTTGCAGATCTCTAGCATAACTGCTTCGCCTAACAAAATCATCCTTTTTTCACAGGTTTTATCCCACTCTTTTGCCGCCCCTATCCGAGTCGTCTCATTTGTGTGATCCGAAACTGTATACACAGAGTGATTCAAAAACTGGAAGTTGACAAAGCCAAAGCCAATTTTTCGAAGCGAAGCGGGTTATGCAAGAGATCTATTTGCGAAATCGTGCAGCAGCTGCGCGAAGAGCTTAGGGACCTCTGCCATCACCTCCGGCGGCTCGACATAGGCAATGCGCATTTGTGTCTTGCCTGGATTAGATTGGCCAGGACCAGGAGAGTAAAATCCATCCATCGGGGCCGCAAGCAAGGTCGTCTTAACCCCGTTTAGCATGACGCTCCCTTTTTGTGCGCAGTAAAGGGCAAATTCCGACGCATCGAAGTTGGGGCCGCATACTTTACGCATATCGATGACGGTGTAGAGGGCTGCATCGGGCTCTGAAACGATCAATTGGGGCAGTTTTTCTTTGAGGCCTGTTGTAACGGTAATCGCCATATGTTTGTAGTAGGCTCGCTGCTGACTGAACCAATGGTGAAGGTCTTCTTTCGATTCATGGAGGAGGGCGCCGAAGACGTACTGCCCGATCACATTGGCGCATAAATTAGCTGTGTTTTCTGCGACCGCTTGCTGGTGGAATTCTGGGTTATCGGTAATGATCGCTCCAGTGCGCAGGCCGCATGCGTTCCAGGCCTTGGATGCAGACTCGATGCTGATGCGGCGTCCGGTAATGCCAGGCACCTCTTGCTCCGTAATGCCCCAGACGCTGCTTGTTTGCCCTTCTTTATAGAACATTTCACGGTAGGCCTCGTCGCTGATCAGCCATAGGTTATGCTTTACGCAGAGCTTTGCCAGGTCGTTGATCGTCTGCTGCGGAAAAAATTGGCCTGTTGGATTATCGTAGGGTATGATCAGCAAGGCGGAAGGTTTCGATTCGACGATCACCTTTTCAATCTCGGAGAGCTTGGGCAATGTGAACTTCCCGTTCTCCTCCAAACGGCGGGTCACGGAAATGGTAGCACGGCCTGTCCTGATCGCAAACGAGGTGTAGTTGGAGTAGGTCGGATCGATCAGCAATAACGGTTTTTCAGAAGAGCCGGCAGGGCCGCAAACGCCTAAAATAACAAGTTCCATCGCATGGCTGCCGCCGTCTGTAATCTGACTATGAAGTCCATTTGTGGGAAATCCGCTGCTGGCGATCAAGTGCAAAAAGGCATGGTTGGCCTCTTTCTCTCCGGCGGTGGTGGAGTATTTCACGACCCCATGCTTAAATGGGCTGTGCGGGCCATTCAGCGAAAACATCCGTTTGACCATCGCAGGATGCATCGGTAGGGTGACATTGCCGATCGCCGTATTGACGCCTACCACTTGGTCGGTCCGCTTCAAGAACTCGATCTGCGCAATGCGGATCGCAGAGGGAAGCCGGTCTTGATAATGCTCAGAAAGCAACGGTTTCTTCATATTAGTTCAGGCTAAGGTCTTCGGGGATCATCGAAAGGGTGGCGTACTTGCCTCCCATTTCACGGAGGATCATCTGCCAGACTTTTTCGGGTGGCGTGTCAAAGACATGCTTGGCAGAACCGGGATGCAGAAACCATCCTCCGCTTAAAAATTCCCTCTCAAGCTGCCCAGCTCCCCATCCGGCGTAGCCGAAGCAGAGGCGGACAGCAGGTCCGTTCGGATCGGCGATCGCTTCTTGGAGAAACTGGAGGTCGCCGCCGAGATAGACGCCGTCGCAGAGTTTGAGGGTTTGGTCGGGAATGTGGTCTGAGGAGTGGAGGAGCATCATCTGGTTGGGCTGGATGGGGCCTCCGGCACGGATATGGACATTATGGTTGTTGAGCTCTTTGACATTCAAGATCTCGTCGGGAAGCTCCATTTCGAGGTTCTTATTAATGATCAACCCGAAAGACCCTGCCGGGCTATGTTCGCAGATGATCAGGACGCTGCGAAAATAGACTCCTGAGTCGATATCAGGACTGGCGATCAGAAACGAGCCTTTTGTCAAATGGGAGTAAGGAGCAGATTCCATGCGGCCCATCCTGTCTGTTAGTTAGAGGCTTCCATTAGCTGCTGGTTATACAAGCGCAAGTTGTCCGATAAGGCGTCTGCCTGGCGGAGCAGCTCAGCGAAGTCCTGTTTGAACTTATTATCATTCAAGATGACCTCTTTTTCAGGGGAAAGTTCTGCGCGGTCGATCAGCATCGAAAGGCGCGACATTGCTGTATTGATGTCGTCGACCTCGTTTTCGAAATAGTTCTTAAAGCTTTGGGGATTGTCAAGGGAGTTGAGGACGGTGAGCCTTTGGGCCCGTTGCCGCTGCCAGCTCTTGTTAAGATGGAAGAGGAGTCCGTAATGGTTGATATCGTTCATGAGGGTATTGGCCTTGCTCATCACAGCTGTGAACCTTAAGTAGAGGTCGTCGCCTTTAATGAGCTTGCCGAGCGTTCCTTTGCCGCTTGCAATATCTCTGCCAATCAGATCAAAAGAGTGGGTCGCATTCTTGAGGTTCCTCATAACGACGCCTGCGTTTGCAAAGACTTTTCCATCCTTCATTTCACGCACAGCATCTTGGATGTCGCACATCGTGCTGCTGAAGTGATCAACTCCTGTTTTGATCCCAGAGACCAATTGAAGGTCGTTGGCGGATTTTGCAGCTGTTTTGACCTCGTCCATAGCGCTGCCGAACGAGCGGACAGCGTTGCCGAGGTCGTCGCCGTTCTTTTGGAGCCAGCGGTTGACCTCTTTGATCGTGACTTGGAGGTTGTTGGACAGATCGGAGAGCTCGTTCATGGCATTTTCGATCGGGTCGACTGATTCGGCATAGATCGGCTGGTTGGTGACCAGCTTCGGAGTAATCCCTTTAGGAGGAGCTTTGGGGATGATGGCAATCGATTTTTCTCCAAGCAGGCCCGATGTCTGGATCGAGATCTCGTCAGTATCGTACACTTTGACGCTCGAATCGATCTTCAAGACGAGCTGATAGAAGTAGATCCGTCCGAGCATATCAGTCGCAGGAGCTTTGCGGGCATCGTAAATCTCATCAATGGCAACGACCTCTCCAACAGGTTTCCCTGCAAACATCACTCGGGTGCCGACATTGATCTTGTTAATATTGGAAAACCGGACGTAAAGGGTCTGTTTGCCGTCGCCGACGCTCGGTTTGAGGAACATGATCAATGAGACGATCAAAAAGCAAGCCGCCACGACAAAAATGCCGATCAGCATGTTTTTCGTTTGTTCACCCATGGTGGTTTTTCTCCTTCAAGGTTCTCGGGTCCTGCGAGATCGTCGTGTACAAAAACTTGATCAACGGATCATCGATCTTCAAAAACTCGTCGGGCTCAGCAAGATGGGCTATCTTCCCATCGCGGATCAGAGCAAGCCGATCGCCGACATACAGAGCAGAAAACATGTCGTGGGTAACGACGATGCTTGTCGCTTTCAGCTCTTCCTGTGTTTTAACGATTAGCTCATTAATTTGCATAGCAATAATTGGGTCCAGCCCTGTCGTCGGCTCATCATAGAGGACAATTTGAGGGCGGTAGACGATTACTCGGGCAAGCGCTGCCCGCTTGCGCATCCCCCCGGAAAGCTCCGACGGCATCTTCTTTTGCGTTCCGGCCAGGCCGACTAGTTCCAGCGCATGGCTGACCCGGTCGTTGATCTCCGCATGGGAGACCTTTTTGCCAGTATGGGGATCTCCATGTTCGCGCAAGTAAAAGGCTGCATTGTCTTCGACCGACATCGAGTCGAACAGGGCTCCTCCTTGAAAGAGCATCCCCATGTGCCTAACAGCGCGCAGCAGCTCTGATCCGCGCAGCGAAGTGATCTCTACGCCATCGACATCGACAGATCCATCGTCCGGTTTCAAGATGCCGATGATGTGCTTTAGTAAAACGCTCTTGCCAATCCCTGACGGTCCTAAGATCACCAGTGTCTCGCCGCTTTTGACCTCGAGGTCCATGCCGGCCAGGACTTGGAGCTTTCCGAATTTTTTCCAAAGATTGCGTATTGTGATCATATCAGTCCAGCAGCTCCAGCAATTGGTCGTGGACGATATTGAGGCCAACCGTGAGGAAAAAGTTGACGAACAGGATGCAGCAATAGGTCACAACGACACTATTGGTCGTCGATCTGCCGACCCCTGCCGCTCCGCCTGAAGTGCGCAGTCCCTTATAGCAGGCGATCGTCATGATCAGGACTCCAAAGACAAAACCTTTGATCACCCCTGTCAAGAAGTCGAAGTAGGTGATATGAGTGGGCATCGGATCGAAATAGGTAATGGGGGCCATCCCAAAAAAATAGACGGCGACCAGATACCCTCCGAAAATCCCCATCACAATACTGAAGATGACGAGCAATGGGATCATGAAGACCCCTGCGATAAAGCGAGGAGAGATCAGATAGCGGTTGGGATTGACGGCCATCGTTTTGAGAGCATCGATCTGTTCGGTCACCTGCATCGTTCCGAGCTCAGCGCACATCGCTGCGCCGACCCTTCCGGTGACCATGAATGCGGTCAAGACGGGCCCTAGCTCGGTCATCATCGCCTTGGCGACCATCAGACCTGTCACGGAAGCTAAACCTTTGTCAGAGAGCTGGTAGAACGACTGGGCGGCAAGCACCATCCCTGTCGACAGACCCGTGATGGCCACAACAGGAAGGGATGCAACGCCGATATCGAATAGCTGTTTCAAGATCAAGTAGAAGTGGGGAGGGCGGCGTATTGTCGCTTTGGTCACATCGAAGATGAGGACTGCGTATTCACCGACAGAGACGAGGAATCCCAAGGCTGTAAACAGCCTTTTGACCAAAGGGTGTTGGTTGTTGTTCGCTGCAGTCTGTCCGTTATTTCCGTTCAAAGCAACCATCCCCGCATTTATATACTGCCCCAAAATCGGATTGTATCGGAAGCGGGATTTGGGGTCAAATCACAGAAAAAGAATCAGGTATCAGGATATTAGATTACTGAGTAGCAAGTCTTTTCAAAGCATTTTTGTTTACAGAGATGATTTTTTCTGCAATTGATTCAAGTTCTTCATCGGAAATCTCTTCTTTTTGAAATTCAGATACAACCTTCGAGCGGATGTAATCTTCTAAATTCATATCATGTAAAGTGGCAACGGCTTTTAACTTTTTGTGTTCTGCAATTGAAAATTCAATAGTGACTCTGGTCTGTTTTTTGAGGGGTTTCGAAACAATACGATTATGCTGTTTTCTTTTCATGGTTTCTCCAGTTGCATGACAGTAAATCAGTTTTTTCTAAGAGTTTCCAGGCAAAAAAAAACACCTTCCACGGTTAAGCGGAAGGTGTCTATGAGTAGAACTCTTATGGAGGTTTTTTAAGCACCGCGGCCTTTCTTCTCGATGATGCTGTTCGCAAGCTGGTTTGCTTTATCGATAGCGCCTTGAGCAGAGTTTTGACCATCTTGTGCTGATTGGAAGCGGACTTGGGTCATGATCGTTCGTTTTGCTTCGATCTCTGTAGTAGGCATATCAAAAAGAAGATTTGAACCGTTCCCGAATTCGTGGATGTTCTTTGATGCAGCTTTCAAAGCGGTTCGCATAAACTCGTTGTCCTGGAGTTTGTTGGCAATCGAGTTAAACATAGCTTCGACAGGGCTGCTTCCAGATTCGAGATTAAGCGTAGGACTAGAAGCTCCTTTTGGGAAAAATCCTGCAGCAATTCCTGTAGCTCCAGATAGAAACGCTGTTGTGAGGATAGCTCCTGCTTTAAGGCGCATCCATCCGATCTGTCCATCGGTCAGGTCGCCATATTGGTGGAGCTGGCTTAAAAGGCGGGATGTATGTTGAGCTCCAAGCTGATTAAAGGTTCGCATAATATTTGCGAGCTGTGGAAGTAAAGCATATACAGATCCTGACATATGTGTTCTCCTTAAAATATTTTAACTTAATAATTCTTTCACGACGGCTTCGTTTGATCGGATTGCCATCTTAACAAATAAATTCGCTTTATCATGTGCTGCATTCATGCCATCGAGCACGCCTTCGATCGATTTTGCAGTATTGTCAATGAGATGTCTTTCCACGGTCATTTGCGATTTAATTTTAATCAAGTCAGCCTTAGACCAGGTCAGATTGGCATCAGCATACCCTTTTCCGATTGTCGTCACTCCGCTCATAATGCTAAGCAGGGAACTGAGCAATAAGCCGACTTTGTCGATAAATTCGATTCCAGACCATGCAAAGGCTCCTGCTGATCCAAAAACCCCAATGACGCCGGTAAGCACTCCGACTACTGATGGGAGCAGCATAGCAAGCATTTGCCGCTTTGATTCATCTTCGTTAGCAAGTTTTTTGGCGACCCAGTCCCAAGTTCCAGATTCCGACATGAGCAGGTTGGCAATAGAAAAGATCCCGGATGCGATCATTGCTCCGCCGACAAGCGTTCCAGCTCCTGTTGAAACAAGAGAAAAACCAATTACGATCGAAAAAGCGGATAGTAAGCAGTTAGCAACTTTTTGCAATAAAGACCAGAAATCGGATGACTTGGCGTTCTCAGCTGCTTCTTTGAGCTTTTGCAGGTTCTCAGCGGAGATGTCCTGAAGCTGTAGGCGGAATGCTTCCAAACGGACGCCGAGCGTCGATAAAACTTGATCACCAAACGAGCGGAACGATTCCATTGCGGCTAAAAAACGTAGTTCGCTAAGCGATGGGGGATTGGCAGGAGATGGGACATCTTCTGAAAAGCTTGGAGGGGTAAGTGTCGGCCTGTCGATGATGACAGGTATTGAAGGCCCTAGCGCAGACGCTGCCATGCTGTCTTCAACAGCAGATGGGACATGCGTGTGCGGGTCCGCTGCAGGAGGAATCCGCAGAGATGGGTCAAAATGGGTTCTTGAACCGACAGCTACTGGAAACATATGTTTCTTATTGTGTCCGTGTTTTTAACATGTTGATCTTTTCTGCAAGGATTTTGCCCTCTTCCGTTTCGAGGTTGAGGAGCTTTTCAGCCGCATTCAGCGCTTTATCCGCTTCTTGCGTGTTGCCTTGCGAGATGTAGCACTCAGCCGCATGAAAATGGGGCAAAGGGTCCTTGTCATTGAGCAAGACCACCATGCACCAGGCATGCAATGCTGCAGTAAATTCTTTTTTCATCTGTTCTGAAGAGGCCAGGCCTTTCCAGAAGCCAGGATTGAACGGGGCCGAGAGGACAAGTTTGGTAAATATCTCGGCAGCCGGTTCGTAATTGCCATCATTATACAGCTTGAAGGCTGTTGCGTACAGTCCATTTTGCTCCTCTTTTGAAAGAGGTTTTACCCCTTCAGAAGACAAGTTCAGGATTTCAGCAATTTTCTTTTGAATATCAATTTCCATTAGATCCTGATTTTCCCGAGGATTGAGTCGATGTGGCGCATCAGCATCTCTAATGTTTTTTGGGCATTTTCCGTGTATTGGATCCGGTCTTCGTAGCCTTGGTTGATGTACATCGTCGTCTCGTTGACCTTGGAGACCTGGTCTTTTACGGCGCTGTCCAGGAGGCTAAGAGATGTTTCGATGTCATCGAGCTTAAAGACGTAGATCTTTGGGTCGTAGACGTCTTGAACTTTAGTGTTATTATTGGCAAAAGAGCCGAAGATCTGCGGGTTGAGGTCGTGGATCCGTTGGATCGTCTCCTGCATATCTTGGTCTTCGCTAAAATCGGCGTCTTTCTTATCTTTTTTGGCGTGGGTAAGAGCTGCAATCAGTTTTTGAAGTTCCCGGTTTTGGTCGTTTAAAAGGCTGAGGTTAGAGATCAATGAATTGATATTGGTTTCAGTAAAGTCAAAAGCCTTTTGCTGAGCTTGCAAGAACTCGAGTGCAAGATTGTATCCATGTACTGCCGTCATACTTTCTCCTATGTATATCCACCCGTCTGCAAGTTTATCAAAAGAAGGGCATTTATTCAATCATAAGCGAGTGTAAATCAATCATTTAATGTTAAGTAAATTTTTGGCTTTATCAATTTTATTCAAGGTTTTCATTTTTTTTGTTTGTTTAAATGACTGTCTTTACTATGATGATTGCATTTAAATTTTAATGTGATTTGTTTTATTATGTTGGATGTAGCAAAGTATTCTATTTCAAATTATATTAATGCGCTGATGTTGCAAAGTTATAATGGTGAATTGCTCCATTCAAATGGGATCATGCAACTCGTTGAAAAAGAGATTTTTTCAAGGGCGATCGGTCTCTTGCTCTCTCCTGCTGCATTGGCCGATTTTGCAGTGCATGCTGCAAGTATTCCCTTTTCCAGCGACAACCAGCTCCAACGGGTCCAAGATGCTGTCTTTCCGATGCTGTATGGCAGCGTGTTTGCAGCAGTCCATCCCTATCTGGGGTGCTACGCGGCAGAACCTGTAAAAAAACACATCGCCGCTGGAATTTTACTCAGCGGATCGGACCGCGGCTTTGATGCAGTCTGTTCCCCTCTGACCGCAATGGAAGAGATTGCGACGTTGGGGGATGAGGTGACAGCGCCTTGCCAATTGACAGAGGCGGAGAAGCAGTTGCTCCATGGTGCAGCCTCTTATGAATCCAGTTTTGAAAAAATCCAATCGCTTGATTTTTTTAACCTCAATTTAACCAGCAATTTGACAGGCAAGATGATCCAGGCGATCGAGAATTGCCGATTGCCATTACCGATGCAGGAAGCCGCTAAAAGGGCGGCATTGGTCGCCTATCCGGTCTTGATGCTCTTAGATCTGGCCGTATATGCGGTATCGACGGTTGTCTGCTTAGGAGCATTGGCAGTCAAAATGCTTGGCGGGCAATCGTCCGCTTATATGGAAACGGCCTCTTCTCCAGAGGTCATCATTGCCAATATCGCCAAGATCCCTCTGTTCTTGGTCAGCGCAACTTTAGGATTTGCCGCAGCTTGGATCGATCCGAAGTTCGGCGCTAGTTTGAGTGAAAAGAGCAAAAATACTGCAGCTCAATGGATGTTTTCCTTGCAGATGAACAAGATTCAAGCGCAGATGGCTGCAATGGCGCCAGGTCAAAAGCTGTTGCTTCCGGCTGTCATCACGCGTCCTGAGCAACGGGATCAAGACCTGTGCCTGCTCCCTGCATGGAATTCCCATATGCGTTACCTGCTGGTTGAAAAGGTCGATGAGGGTCATTTTGAGGCTGAATTGATCGAAAGAGGAACGGAACATGGAAAAACGCAACGGGTCCCATTAGAGCAAATGCAAGACATTGTTGAACGGACATTGTCGCTCCGCTACAACTTCGGCCATGAAGCTGGAAATGGATCGGTCAGATCGGAATATTCTGTGCGCGATGGGATCGTTGATTTAGGAGAGCAGCCTGCAAATTTAAGCAATTGCGTGATCACAAACCTTTTTGCGGCTATTCAAGTTATCCGGCATCGGGAAGGTCGCAACGATTTTGAAGATTTCTGCATTGCATTAAAGCAAAAGGCGATGGTGCGCTATGCGATCTATCAAGGGGACTTCTATCCCTTTGGCAGCATCGGCTCTGCAATTGAAGAGATCCTGCATCGGGCTGGGGAAGTCGTCTGATCTAAATTTGCCGTTGTTCTAAAAGGGCGACGACTTCAGACAGTTCTGCAAGAAGATCTCCTGGTTGTTCAACTTCTGCAGTTTTTCCAGATGTACCGAAGTGGATGAAGAGGTGGTCGATGCACTTAGCATACTTGTCAATGCCGATGTTCGAGTAGTAGTTGGCATAATTCTGGAATAGGTTTTCTTTGCCGCTTCCTGCATAGGCGCGGTTAAAGGCCTCAAGCATTTCCATATCATCAAAGTTCATATCGCCAAGGACAATGGTCACTGCATCATCTTGCTGCGTGCGGGCAGCGTAGTTTGCCATTTCATAGCGTCCTGGAAGGTTAGGATCTCCAGGAACATGCGCGTTAATGAAGCGGAACTTTTCATTCGAATCCTTTTTGATCAGCATGATGTCCATAAGAGATCTGCCAAGCTGGCTGGGAAAGGCGTCTTTAACGATCTCGCTTTCTTCCGGTGCATAGGCGAACACATTGGCATCATAGATCAGGATGTTTTGGTCTTTTTGCGGAATTTCAGAGGAGCGGATCATTTTCATCGAGCCAGGCAGGGATGCAGCTAAGGCATCGATAAAAGGACGGCTGCACTCTTGCAAGGCAAGCACGCTTCTTGGATGGGATGGATGATTGATCATCTGATGGATCTGATTAATCACATGGGCATCGCGGGCAGTAAGGCCAGTCCCATCAAGATAAACATGTTCTTGCATGATCAGAGAATATTTTAACCCTTGGGTGTTCATTTCAATCCAGCCCATGTACTCTGAGTTGAGGACGTTCCAGGTAACGATGTAAAAATCGTCCAGCTTGGCTCCCATGGGAAGATGGTCGGAAGTGAACTGCCATTTCTCCTGGAGCTCGCCGATATAGTGGGGTGTTAACTTTGAAGATGTTAGGAATTCAAGAGACTGTGACTCAGCTCGGATCTTTCTAAGTAAGGTTTTGTTATTCGATGTCGCTTGGGAAGAGGATTCAATGTACTGCTGTGAGACAGTGCTTGAGCCCAAGTGGGGATTTAATGACGTCAAAACACTGCTTAAACTAAGAAGGATTTTAATATTCATTTTTTCACCAATAATTGTTTCGGCTTATTATATCTCCAATCTGGTTTTTGCTGATTAAAATTAATGAGGGAATTGCAAAACTCGCTTCGCGGTCCAAATTCGATGATTTCAAAGCCGGTTTGGTTTTTCGCAAATTCACATAACCTTTTGGACCTTAGGCGATTTGCGAAAGGTCGAATCTGGCGAAGAAAGCGCGGATTTGGGCCCGAATGGAGTTTTGCGATTTCCTCTAATAACTTTTACGCCATTTTAAAGAAAACTTTCCCTCTTCTTCTTCTTGGGTCTCTGCTCGGAAAATAAATCCTTTATCCAGTTCGACCTCGACGATGACCTGGCTGCTTGTTGCACTTTGAGAAAGGGTGACCAAGACCCCTTTTGCCAGGTATTTGCCGATCTGCACAGCGATTTGATCGGAGCCTGCGCTGGAGGAAACGATGGTTAGGCGATCGACGCCGATGCTTTTGCGGATCGCTTCCAAGACATCGGGGCCTGCACCGCCCGATAGCGACATGAGCGTGTTGGCCAGCTGCAGTGCTTCAGGATGGGAGATGTCGGAAATGTCTTTATTGAAGAGGATACGAGCAAGGATCGAGCTGGTCGCCATATGCGGGTTGGACTGGAAGGTCAGCTGAGGCGAAGAAAGGGGGCCTCGAAGACGGGCCGTCACTTCCATGTCGGACAAGCTGAGGTTTCCGCTCAAATTTAGATAAGCGCTGGGAGTTGGCTTGTCATTGAACACGATCTGCCCTTCTGTCAATGTGAAGATCTTCCCGGAAAATTGGTAGTCGCCTTTCACTAGCGATAATGAGCCGTTGGCGGCAACAGTTGCATTGGTGCCTGTCAGACGGACTGAACCTCCCCATTCGGAAGAGAGTCCTTTTCCATCGACATGCACATCTTGGTCTGCTGTCAGCTCAAGATCGATATGAAAGGGGAAGATCGGGAGCGGTGCAAGCTTCGAGTCATCGAGGAAGAAGGGCCTGTTGATGTAGGTCACGGGTACCTGAGGAACCTCATAGGGCAGTTGGTCGGGAATATGGATCGTTGCGTAAGGGACAATGAGGTTGCCTTCTGAGAGCGCAGAGCGGGTCGATCCTGTCAGATACAGAGCTCCGGTCAGATAGCAATCGATCGTATCAAAGCGGAGCAAATGCAGGTTGTCAAGCTCGCTGGTGATCGCATAGGGAAAGTGGGCTTCTGGTTTTAGTTGCAGGGTCCCTTCTGCCTCCATTTCTCCTTTTTCCTCGTCTCTAGCTGTCATGGAGATGAGGCGGATCTCGTGGCTCAAGGCCTCAGCTTTTGCTTGGATATCTCTGAGCTGGGTCCCTGTGTAGTAGTTCTCGTAGGTGCCGTTTTGCCATGCGATCTCGCCCTGCAATGAGGGATGGGCAAAGGTCTGAGAGAGGAAGAGGCGGCATGAGGCAAAGCCTGTAATGTGATGGGTGCCGATGTTGATAAAGTCAAATAGGTCTTGGATCCTTCCTTCAGCCGTAAGCTCGCTGCTCAAAGGGTGCAAGTCGTCGATGCCGATCTTGAATGGGTAAAGCTGATAGGTGAGGGGAATGGATGCGGAAAAATCGACAAACTGCTCTCCGATCGCATGCAGGTCGGTGTGGACTTGGAGCATGCTATGGTCGAGGTGCATTTGGCAAGAGCCTTTGGCCCGCCAAGGTTTTTTCTTGCCATAATGTAGGACATCGGCCTCTTCTAACACAATGTTCAGCGCCCCTTGGATGTTCTCAGGAGTCGCATCGAGGAATCCACTTGCAGTGAGCGATCCTTCTAAAGAGAACTGGGGCTTAATCAGGGAAAAGACCTGAAGGGGAAAGCGCTGCATTTCGAGCTCTGCAATCGACTGGTCTTTTGCAAAAGATGCTGAAGCGGATAGAAAACCTTCACCGATGCTCCAATCGGATGCAGAGATCAGAAGCTGGGAAGGCTCCCAATCGATCTGAAAAGGTTTTTCTAAAACGATTGACTGGTCGGCAATTTCTGCATGGGCGGTGTCAAGTTGGAAGAAGAAAGAACCATTTTCCTTTTTCCAGCTTCCAGTTGCCTGCAAGTCGCAGGGTTCTTGGACTGGGCCTAGGACATTTACAATGAAAGGCCAGTTTTCCTCATTGGAATAGGTCTTCAGGAAGACCTGGTTTAAATAAAGCTGAGGGGTGAAGATCTTTTCTGCCAAGAGTTCCATGCGGCCTTGCGGCGTACGATAAAGGTCGATAAGATCGGCAGAGAGCGACAAATCGTCGATCAGATAGTTGTAAAACCGGATGTTCTTGGATAAAAAATTGATCCGCATGTCCTGGGAACCCTTCGCGCGATCGCTGTGGGAAAGGACCACTTCCGCTCCGAAGGTGCCATCTGCGTTTGCTGTTGGGAAAAATGGGGAGAATTGGGACAAGTGGCTCACGTCCGCATAAAGGGAACCGCTCAAAAGCAGATCAGAAAGCTCAACTCTCAAGTTCCCTTTCACGGAGGATTCATGAGAGTCAAAAGCGATATCGCATAGGTCGAGGAAATGATCGGGCTTCCAAGCAAAAGCAAAACTGCCTGCAAAAGGTAAAACTCCCTCCTCCGCATGCAGTTTTAAAAGGCCGCACCAAGAGGAAGCTGCTTTCTTTGCTTGCAGGTGGGTCCTTAATGTTTCGACGGGATAATGATTGATCATCAGATCAGTTGCAGCCATGATCGTTTTGAGATTGCCCTGATGGTAGAACCCTTTTCCGATCGCCCTTCCTGATAGTTCGGCATGAACCAATGGAGAAAAGGGGGAGAGGCGGGGGATCGAATAGGTGATGATCCCTTTGCTCTTCTTAAGATCGGGAAGCAACTTTCCTTTGCCTTGCAGCTTCAGCAAGTTCGAGTAAAGCTGAAACTTTTCAACCAGGCAAACCAATTTAGAGGAAAGGGAAAATTGAGAGGAAAATAACCAATCCCTGTTGATAAGGTCTTGCAGAACTCCAGAAGCTTGCTTTTCAATTGATCGCAAAGCTAGAGGAAGTTCAGGCACGTTCACATTGCTTAATTTTGCGCGGATCTTCCCTTGAAGAGGAGGAGTTGCAGAAACAGTATTCCAAACTAACGACTCCCAAGTTTTCCAGTGGCCGTCGATCTGCAAATCGAAAAGGGCGTCCCCTTCAAAGAGAAGAGGGTGGGCAAATGGCAGGTTTTCGACAGCTCCGATGTGCGCCTTAATTGAGGAGGCGATGGTCTGCTTCGCTTTGCTGCCTTGCAGGGAAAATTCCAGATCGATAGGGGCTGAGTTTTTTTCATCCTCATTTGGAACAGCAAGCGATGCAACCTTGCAAGAGAGCAAAAATTCTGAATTGTTCTTTTTCCATTTTCCATTTGCTTCAAGAGAAAAATCGAGATGTCTCTCCGTTGTCAAGTTGTGTGTATGCACATGATCGATCTTCAAGCGGCGGACCGAGAGGTGGACAAGAGGTGTAAGCTGCTTGATCTTTTGCTGGAGAATATTATGATAGTTCTTATTCTCGATGTTTTCAGCTGCTGTTGACTGAAAGAACTGGTATTCGGCGCGGTCGGCATTGAAATAATTGATAGCGACATGGCCTCGGAGCAGAGGAAAAAAGGCCAGGCGCAAGATCACATGATCAAGTGCTAATCGTTGAGAGCCCGTTGCAAAACTTGGATCTCCGGAAAAGTCGACTTCGATCCTATTGATCTTCCAAGAAAATGGGAGCTGTCCCTCCAAACCATCGATTTTTGCCTGGACATTGTTCTGAAGCAGCGCTTCTGTCATCAGATCGGTGATCTTGAGCTTTGCCCATTTGGTCTGCATGGCCGTCAATGCAATGCATAACAACAAGAGCACAAAGATCGTGCTCATGATGAGAAAGTGCACACAGAATCGGATTAAACGTCCCATATCAGAGCTTTCGTTAAACTCGACTTTGCAATTTTTTAAGGCCCCTTGCCTCGTCCATTCGCCCACTGACGTTCGACCTACAGTCGAACTAGGAGTTTATTTAACCGGGAAGGGGTTAGAAACCCCTTCCCGGTTAAATAAACTCCTCAGAGGACAAATACCCCGAGGCCTTTGGCCCTAAAAAGTTGCAAAGTCAATTTAAAAGGTTTGACCAATGCTGACTAATACTTTGTATACAGGATCGATCTTTTTTCTGCGATCTAAAGGAAAGGCGACATCGATTCTGAACGGCCCCATAAAAGAAAAATAGCGGAGGCCAAGGCCTGTCGATTTAAACCATTTTCCATGCCATGTCGGAAGGATTGTTTCATAGACGCTGCCAATATCTAAGAACGGGACAAGGCCGATCTTCTTGGTCACGTGCAGCCGCGCCTCAGCCGTAAAATAGATTGCCGATCTGCCTCCGATCGGGTTCCCGTCGTCAAGGGGGCTGACAGTCCTGTAGCGGTAACCGCGAAGGTCCTGTTCCGATCCTCCTAAGTACCGTTTCGAAACAGGGACTGCATTTAAGGTGTCGCTTAGAATCGAACCGACAGTCAGTTGCTGGGCGAACACGATCGATTCGCTTTTATTCAAAGGGTGATAGGTGCTCTCCGAGAATTGATTGATCAGATAAAAGTCTTTTGCATCGGTCACATTCAGCGATGGCGTGGTCGTGTACTCAAAAGTGATCCCTGTTGTTGGATTGAGCAGATTATTGGCTGTGCTGTAGCGCACATACAGGGGGAGTTCGAAGAGCCAGTAGTTCCCATTGTGGACGCTTGCCGTCACGTAAAGCCTCTCGCCTTGGGCGCCTAATGAAAAGCGGACATGCTCTCCCCATCTCTGGTCTAAGCGGTTCATGAGGCTGTAGGAGCGCATCGAATACGCGAAAAGCGATTCATGCATCGCTTGCGCCTGCCAAATGTAATCTTGTCCAATCTTTAAAAAATCAGGATGGACGTACATTGCGTTTCCGGTATGGCTGATGCGAGTGACGTCTCCTTGAAAGCTTAAGCGGCGTCCCATGCCACCCACGTTCCGATTTTCCCAGCCGAATGTGATACCTGGCCCAAACACCGTCTGATAGCTCACGCCGACATTGACGCTCTGGTGCTTGGTTTCGCTCACTTCGATCTTCATCGGGATCTCTCCGTTAGGATTGATCGCATCTTCGTGAGTGATCAACACGGAACTGAAAAGACCGGAATCCAGAAGAGATTCTTGGGTCTTTTCGACAAGAACGCTGTTGTAAGTCGCGCCTTCGGCCCAATCGGTCTTTCTTTCGACAAAGAGCGGCTTTACCTTATCGAGTCCGGCAACCGTTATTGGACCAAAGACCGCTTGGCGTCCTGTTTTGACGGCAACGCACACGCGGACGCTTTTTGTTTTTCCATCGACAATGATCTCCCGGCCATCGATCTGAGCAAGGGGAAAGCCGCATTCAGAGAGCGACTCGAGCAGTTTTAGTTCTGAACTTAAGATCTTTTCCGTCAGAGCAGGTTTTCCAAGCTTGACATCGATCTCCTCCAACGAAACAGGGCAGCATCCTTCCGGTTCATCCGGCGATTCGCAGTAAAGGCGGATCTTGTACTCTTCCAAGCAATAAAGGGGGCCAGGCTCGATGAAGACAAACACATGCACTTGGCTTAGGATCTCTTGAACGCGGATATTGACCTTGGCCTCATAATATCCGTGAGCATGGAGGACTTTGATCAAACCAGGCACATCCGATTCTGCACGGTATCTGAGCGCATTGATTGAAGCTGGAGGCCTTTTCTTTAGCGATGTCAGTTGAGAAAACGATTTGATCGCTTTGAGAGCTTTGTCGTCATTCAACCCTTCGAACTCTACAGAATAGTCCACCTTCGCCGCATGCACCGCAAGCGGAAAAAAGGAGATCGCACAGAAAAGTAGACGATTTTTAAAGTGTCGCAACATGAGAAGAGAAAAAATTGTTTTTTCATTTTGCCCTATGAAAACATGAAGGTCAATGAAGGAATTTAACAAATCGAAGAAAATTTTTCTTGGAAATAATTATTTCAATTTCTTAGGATCCAAATTAGTGAATACCAACTATAGGGGTTATGGTATGAAGAAATTCGCATTATTAACTACGCCTATCCTCAGCTTGGGAGCTGCAGCTCTTTTTGCTGATGCTCATAACGAGCATGCGATGGCGGAGCGTTCGTTTGCACAACAGACCAGCGGGTTTGTTGCACAGCAAAACGGACAACCTGCAACTGGACAAAGCGGAAACGATCAGAGCAGCGATGGTGGTTATAGACTCCCATCACGTGAGATCACACCCGAGGCGCAGCCAAAGGTCACTCACTGGGCAGATCCCTTCATCACAGCTGACTTCATCTATTGGAAAGCTGTTGAAGAGAACGTCCACTACGCCTACACAGGCGCAATCACAACAACGACTGCCAATGCGCATAAAGGAAGCTACCATTCTCCAGACTTTGATTTCGAGCCTGGTTTTAAACTCGGGTTCGGCTTGAAGTTCAAACATGATGGTTGGGACCTGTTTGCACAATGGACATGGCTCAGCGAGTTTGAGGGTGAGAACCATACCCATACAAGAACAAACTCCCAAGCACATTCTATGCTGCATTCAGCATTTACGCCGCAAATCGGCCTGCAAGGCGATATCACATTTGATAGAGCCCATGCAGAATGGGAGATGCACTTTAATGCTCTCGACATCGAACTTGGACGCAACTTCTTTATCAGCCGCTACCTGACTTTAAGACCACACTTTGGTTTTAAATTCGGATGGGTGGATCAAGATTACCACGTCAAAGCTCATAACTTGAGCGCATTGCAGCCGATTACAACAGCAGTTACTCCGCCATCAGAAGCATCTTCTAAGATGGACCAAGACTTCTTCGGCTGCGGTATCAGAACCGGTTTGGACACAGTATGGTACTTCACTAAGCATTGGGGCCTCTACGGAGAGTTTGCAATCAGCGCTCTTTGGAGTGATTTCCATTCCAAGAGAGAAGACCATGTTGCATCTAATGTGATTGCAAAAGTTGAAAACCTTGATTTGAAACGCACGCTCACAACATTGACTGAAGTGTTGGAGCTGGGACTTGGTTTCCGTTACGACTGCACATTCTTCCTTGGCGATTATGAGTTCTATCTCCAAGCTGGATGGGAAGAGCAAATTTGGTTCAACCAGAACCAATTCCTCGACACGGTCGACACAAGAACTGGAAACTTGACTTTCCAAGGTTTGACTGTAAAAGCTGGCTTAATGTTCTAATCGTTGCAGACGATAGCATTAATTTAAGGCCCAAGAAGAGCCTCATTGAGCAAAAGATCAATACGATCTTGATCTCAATGAGGCTCTTCTTTTTTTTCTTTGAAATAATTTTTTTTAATCTCATAGGATCAGAAGCGATTGTTACCAACTACTAGGAGTAAGCTATGAACAAGTATCACTTTCTAACTGTACCGATCTTTGCCTTAGGATCTTCAATACTGTTTGCGGATGCTCCAAATGCACAAAACGGACAAGATAGAGACGGCGGTTACAAGTTTCCGACCCGCGAGATCACGCCGGAGGCCCAGCCGAAGGTCACACATTGGGCAGACCCATTCATCACAGCCGATTTCATCTACTGGAAAGCTGTTGTTGAGAACATGCACTATGCGTATACAGGAGCAATCACGTCCACTTCTGCAAAGGCGCGCCAAGGAAGCTTCCATTCTCCTGATTTTGATTTTCAACCAGGCTTTAAACTAGGTTTCGGCTTGAAGTTCAGACATGATGGCTGGGACCTGTTTGCCCAATGGACATGGCTTAGCGAGTTTGAAGGTAATAGTCATTCCCATACAAAAACCAACTCTCAAGAACATGCCGTATTCCACTCAGCGGTTCCGCCTCAATTTGGTCTGCTCCCTGACGCCACATGCGATACCGCGCGTGCGGAATGGTCGATGCACTTTAATGCTTTAGATATTGAACTTGGACGCAACTTCTTTATCAGCCGTTATCTGACCTTAAGACCTCATTTTGGTTTTAAATTTGGCTGGATCGATCAAGATTTTCATGCCAAAGGTCATAATGTGAGCGCCTTGCTGCAAGCAATTTCTCCACCATCAGAATCATCTGTAAAGATGGACCAAGATTTCTTTGGCTGTGGTATCAGAACGGGTCTAGATGCGGTATGGTACTTCACCAAGCATTGGGGGCTCTACGGAGATTTTGCGATCAGCGCCCTTTGGAGCGATTTCCACTCTAAGAGAGAAGACCATGTTGCAACTAATACAATTGCAAAAGTTGAAACTCTCGATTTTAAACGCACGCTTACAACGCTGACGCAAGTGTTGGAGTTGGGGCTTGGCTTCCGTTACGATTGCACATTTTTCCTTGGCGATTACGAGTTCTATCTCCAAGCTGGATGGGAAGAGCAAATTTGGTTCAACCAGAACCAATTCCTCGACACAATCGATACAAGAACTGGAGATTTGACGTTCCAAGGCCTGACAGTTAAAGCCGGCTTAATGTTCTAATCGTTGCAGACGATAGCATTAATTTAAGGCGCAAGAAGAGCCTCATTGAACAAAAGATCAAAAACCTCTTGATCTCAATGAGGCTCTTCTTTTTTTTACGAAAAAGTCTAGATTCTGTTTTTTGCATCCATTTTTTCTTTGAAGTAATTATTTTGATTTCATAGGATCTGAAGCATTAGTTACCAACTACTAGGAGTACGGTATGATGAAGTATTTGTATTTAACTGCACCTGTCCTAACCTTAGGAGCTGCGGCACTGTTTGCTGATGCTCCAAATGCACAAAACGGACAAGATACAGACGGCGGCTATAAGTTCCCGACTCGAGAGATCACGCCAGAGGCCCAGCCGAAGGTCACACATTGGGCAGATCCATTCATCACAGCTGATTTCATCTACTGGAAAGCCGTTGTTGAGAACATGCACTACGCGTATACAGGAGCAATCACATCAACTTCTGCAAATGCGCACAAAGGAACCTACCATTCTCCAGATTTTGATTTCGAACCGGGTTTTAAACTAGGGTTCGGCTTGAAGTTCAGACATGATGGCTGGGACCTGTTTGCCCAATGGACATGGCTTAGCGAGTTTGAAGGCGATAACCATGTGCACACAAGGACAAATTCCCAAACGCATTCTATGGTGCACTCAGTCCTAACGCCGCAAATCGGTTTGATGCCTGATTTCACCTACGACAGAGGCCATGCTGAATGGTCGATGCATTTCAATGCCCTTGATATTGAACTTGGACGCAACTTCTTTATCAGCCGCTACCTGACCTTAAGGCCCCATTTTGGTTTTAAGTTCGGATGGATTGATCAAGACTATCATATCAAAGCTCATAACATCGCAGCTTACCAGCCGCTCCTAACGATCGTCAATCCCTCTGTAGGGACCGCTAAGAACGACCAAGACTTTTTTGGCTGCGGTATCAGAACGGGTCTAGATGCGGTATGGTACTTCACCAAGCATTGGGGACTCTACGGAGATTTTGCGATCAGCGCCCTTTGGAGCGATTTCCACTCTAAGACGGAACACCATGTGGCAGCTGATAACCTTGCAAAAGTTGAAAACCTTGATTTCAAACGCACGCTCACAACGCTTACGCAAGTGTTGGAGCTGGGACTCGGTTTCCGTTACGACTGCACATTCTTCCTTGGCGATTATGAGTTCTATCTCCAAGCTGGATGGGAAGAGCAAATTTGGTTCAACCAGAACCAATTCCTTGACACAGTCGACACAAGAACTGGAGACCTGACTTTCCAAGGTCTGACTGTGAAAGCCGGATTAATGTTCTAATCGACATTGACGATAGTTTCATCTAACGCACAAAGAGAGCCTCGTTGAATTTCAGATCAACGAGGTTCTTTTTTTTTTCATCTCCCTTTTTTCTTTGAAATAATTATTACGATTTCTTACGATGCGAATTAAGTATACCAACTATAGGGGTACGGTATGAACAAGTATGCACTTTTAACTGCGCCTATCCTCAGCATGGGAGCTGCAGCTCTTTTTGCTGATGCTCATAATGAGCATGCGATGGCGGAGCGTTCTTTTGCACAACAGTCTGGTGGATATGTTGCTGCTGAGAACGGACAAAATGGCCAAAAAAATGGCGACGGCAATGCGATGCCGATGCGCCAAGTGACACCTGAGACAGAACCTAAGGTAACTCACTGGGCGGATCCATACATCACAGCTGATTTCATCTATTGGAAATCGTATGAAGACGGCCTTGATTATGCAATCACTGGAGTTACGCCAAACACAAACAATGCTCATCATGGAAGCGTGAAAGTGCCAGAATTTGAATGGGAGCCAGGATTTAAGCTCGGCTTCGGTTTAAAGTTCCGCCATGATGGATGGGACCTGTTTGCGCAATGGACTTGGCTCAATGAAGTAGAAGCCCATAGCCATGCACATGCATCGACTAATTCGATCATCTATGGTTCATGGACGCCAAACTTTATTGGAACGGGCAATGGCAGTATTGACCATTCAGCCCTCATTTCCAATAGCGATGGAAGAGCGCATGCACACTGGGACATGCACTTCAATGCATTGGACCTTGAATTAGGAAGAAATTTCTACATCAGCCGTTTCCTGACTTTAAGACCTCACTTTGGCTTTAAGTTCGGATGGATCGATCAAGATTACAAAGCTAAGTACCACAATGTTCAAGGCGACTCTGGCAATGAGTACGAAATTAAACTGGACCAAGACTTCTTTGGCGTTGGACTCCGAGCTGGTTTAGATGCGGTTTGGTACTTCACGAAGCATTGGGGACTTTATGGCGATATCGCTGCCTCTGCATTATGGAGCGATTTCGATAACAGCCGTAAAGATACATTTGCCACTCCAACAGTGCCTAAGTTCCATGCTATGCGCAATCACAACAGCTTCTTTACGTTGACTGAAGTGGTTGAGTTCGGCCTCGGCTTTCGTTATGACACAACATTCTTCGTTGGTGATTATGAGTTCTACCTCCAAGCTGGATGGGAAGAGCAAATTTGGTTCAACCAGAACCAATTTTATGACCTGAACGATGAGATGAGTGGAAACCTGACCTTCCAAGGCTTAACTGTCAAAGCTGGTCTGATGTTCTAATCTCCGTTGACAACCGTTGACAGAGGTAATAAAAACCCTCTCCTTGCGGAGAGGGTTTTTTCTTTTGGATCGAAAATCATTTAATCCACATAATCTCATTTTTTTTGCGAGGTATCAAAATGATCACTGCACGTCCCAAATCAGATGAGATCTATGCAGCATCTTTAGAACGGATGCCAGGCGGCGTCAATTCTCCGGTCCGCGCCTTTAAAGGCTTCGACATGACCCCGATGATCGTCGAAAGGGGAAAAGCAGACACGATTTGGGATGCTGATGGGAACGCCTATATCGACTATTGCTTAAGCTGGGGGCCATTGATCCTTGGCCATGCCCATCCTTCTGTCGTCAAGCGGGCCTGCGAGCAAATGGAGCGGGGCTCGTCCTTTGGGATTGCCACCCCTTATGAGTTCCTCCTTGCAGAAAAGATCAACCGCCATCTGACTTCCATGGAAAAACTCCGTTTCGTCTCATCAGGCAGCGAAGCAACCATGAGCGCCATCCGCCTTGCCCGCGGCTATACTGGACGCAATACCCTTGTCAAGTTCAGCGGCCATTACCACGGCCATTCCGACTGCCTTCTCATCCAAGCAGGATCTGGCGTCACCCACCTCCCTCAAGCAACATCCAAAGGGATCCCCGATTCGGTCATCCAGCATACCGTCTGCTTGCCCTTTAACGATCTGAACGCCTGCCGCAGCTTCATCCGCAACCATCCCGATATCGCAGCCGTCATCTTAGAGCCTGTTGCCGGCAACATGGGCGTTGTCCCTGCAGAACAGGAGTTCATTGACATGCTGCGCGAAGAGACGATCGCAACTGGCGCCCTGCTCATCTTCGACGAGGTAATCACCGGATTCCGCGTTGGCTTGAAAGGAGCTCAAGAATACTACCGGATAAAACCCGATTTGACCTGCCTTGGCAAAGTGATCGGCGGGGGATATCCCGTCGCAGCGTTTGGAGGGAGAGAGGAGATCATGGACATGATTGCACCCCTTGGGGCTGTCTATCAAGGAGGGACCTTGTCTGGCAACCCTGTCGCCATGTGCGCTGGCCTCGAAACCCTCTCCCATGTTGAAAAACCAGGATTTTATGAAGAGTTAGAGAAAAAGACCCGCCTGCTCACCGATCCGATCGAACACCACCTAGAGCAGAACAACGTACCAGCGCTCTTAACACGCGTAGGCTCGATGTTTACCCTCTTTTTTGGTGTAACGGAAGTAAGGGGGAAGGAAGACTTGGCCCAGCTCGACGAAGCGAAATTTAAGGCCTTTTTCCAGTATCTCTTTGAAAGAGGGATCTATGCGCCGCCATCGGCCTATGAAGCTTGGTTTGTATCAAGCGCCCACACAGTAGAGAACCTCCTGTATACACGCGATACGATCCTAGCTTTTCTTAAGAACCAATGCTGAAGTGCTTGATGCACTCTTCGCAATCTTGCAGTTCTTTGAGCTCATGGGCAATTTCTGGGAAATATTGGAGGCGGTAGCTGTTCAAGACCTCATTGAGGTTCTTGTTCGATCCCGACAGATCTTCGAGCGCCGCATCGATCTTTTCTTGAGGGATCCCTTTTTTGCCAGCTAAATGACGGACGAAGGCGTGCAAATCGGAGATCTTTTGCTTGATCCTTCCCTCTTTTGTCAGCTT
>JAFEGU010000274.1 GCA_018239725.1 Verrucomicrobiota bacterium
AATTCAATTTCTTGATTGTCGTTTGTTTTTTTATCGGATGATTAAGGAGGCCAACCGACGTCCTCCGCATGCCACCAATACTTTGTTTCCAAGTCGAAACCAGTACACCCCCATCTATTATTATAGCAAGGACTATCATTTTTTTCGATAAGCCATTAGAAGTAAACAAGAAAGAGAGTGGTGGATATGCAAGTTGTTAATGGTTAGGTGTTTGTGTCGGTTGTTTTGATCTAAGCGGTTATGGCGCAATAGGCAAGTCTTTCAAGGTTTTTATAGATATAAGAGCTTTTTTTACGTTTGAAGGTCAAAAAAAGCCCGGGTATACTCTTTGGACATTTACTCAATTTATCAAGGAGTTATTATATGGCTGTAGGTGCAATGCCTCCCGGCGGAATGCCCCCTGGCGGAATGCCGCAATTGGAGCTCAATTACCAACCGTTGTTGAACATTGTTCAAGGCGAGATCCCTGTCCTGTTGCAGTCGCGAGGGGCAAAAGGCCTTGTCGATATCATCGATTCGAGCGCTCTTGCAACCGTCACGGCGGCTTCTGTAAAGAACATCCCTTATACGTTCTTAAGCGAACAAACAGGGACGAATACCTTTTATCATGGCGCAACAGCGCGTTTGCGCTATTTGGAATCGGGACTGATGTCGGTTGTGAGCTTGGTTCACAATGTCGTCTTTGCCGTTGTTTTTACTGCCCTTGCTGCAGTGACCTTCGGACAGATTCAAGCGGTCAACGACTTATTCAGAAGAGAGTGGATCCATACGGGTCTTTCCCTCGGATGCATTGTGGCCAGCCTTGCAGGAACGATTGTTCCTAAAGCCGGGCAATTCGTCAACTTGGGAGTTGCAGGCATTGCGGCGGCGGCAGTGGTCTATACTTCGCAGCGCGATACCATCGATGCGATCAAAGGGGTCTATTTGCGCAACCGGGAAAGGTTCCAAGAAGCGAGCCGCGCCCTTGTTCAAAACAACGATATGATCTTCAATGCTGTACTCCGCGGTCCTTTGGGCTATATCGACCGGAATCTCGAGGGTGTGGAGACTTATAACGACCTCATCGAGTTCGGCGAAGGACTTTCCCGCCAGCTTCCTCCAGAACTAGGCGGCATGTTAGCCGGAATGCTGGGCGGCGGCGGAGCCGCTCCCGAAGGTGGCGCACCTGTCGGCGGAGCTGCTCTCTAACAATAAAGAGGGAGTTTTAAACTCCCTCTTTATTTATTGATGCATATCGAGTAAAATTCTCCCTATTATTTCAATGGTTGTTGCAAGCTGGCTCGTGAATGAGCTTTGCGACGGCCCCATTTTTTTATAGGCAAGTGTGTATGTTTGAGCCCAATTCCAAAGAATCATTTCCAGAGAGAGAAGAACGCGTTTTAGAGTTTTGGCAGAAAAAAAAGATTTTTGAAAAATCGGTCGATCAGCGCCGTGAGTGCAAAGTGTTTTCTTTCTACGACGGACCTCCTTTTGCAACGGGGCTTCCCCATTATGGCCATTTGCTCGCTGGGACGTTGAAAGACGTCGTGCCTCGCTATAAGGCGATGCAAGGTTACTACGTGCCGAGAAGGTTTGGGTGGGACTGCCACGGACTGCCCGTCGAAAATGAGATCGAAAAGGCCAAGGAGCTTTCGGGAGCTGCTGCCATTGAAGAGTTCGGCGTTGCAAAGTTCAATGAGGAATGCCGCGGGATCGTTCTGCGCTACACTTCAGAATGGCAAAGGACCGTCAACAGGATGGGGCGCTGGGTCTCTTTTGAGAACACTTACCATACGATGGACCTTTCCTTTATGGAATCGGTCTGGTGGGCCTTTGGACAGCTGTATGAGAAGGGTCTTGTCTACGAAGGGTTCAAGGTGATGCCGTTCTCAGCAAAATTGGGCACGCCTCTTTCTAACTTTGAAGCGAACCTCAACTACAAAGATGTCGATGATCCTTCGCTTACCGTTACATTTCCGCTTGTCGATGAGCCGGACACTTCGCTTTTGGTGTGGACGACGACCCCGTGGACCCTCCCTTCCAACTTGGCGATCATGGCCAAAAAAGAGTTGGAGTATGCGAAGGTCAAAGACCTCAAGACAGGCCACCATTACATCTTGGCAAAAGCTTGCCTTGCCCACTATTTTAAGAACCCTGAAGAGTTCCAAGTGGTGAGCACGTTCATGGGCGATAAGTTGGACAAGCGGCGCTATGAGCCGATCCTTCCCTATTTCGCAAACCGGGCTCAAGCCAATGCTTTCCGCGTGATCTTGGAAGATTCGATCGCAGCGGAAGAGGGGACTGGACTTGTCCACTCGGCGCCGGCGTTTGGCGAGGTTGACTTCTTTGCTTGCGCACGAGAGGGGATCGAGCTGGTCTGCCCTGTCGACCACAACGGCAAGTTCACGGCTGAAGTGACCGATTTTGCCGGCATGTACGTCAAAGACGCCGATAAAGAGATCATCAAACGGTTGAAAGGGGACAAGAGGGTATTCCACCATGGACAGGTCCGCCACCGTTATCCGTTCTGCTGGCGCTCCGATACGCCGCTGATCTATAAAGCAGTGCGCACATGGTTTGTCGCGGTCGAAAAGATCAAGGACAAGATGCTGGCAGCCAACCAGAAGATCCATTGGGTCCCCGACCACATCAAGGAAGGGCGGTTTGGCAAGTGGCTCGAAAATGCAAGAGATTGGGCGATTTCACGGAACCGCTATTGGGGAACGCCAATCCCGATCTGGCGCAGCGAGGATGGAGACATCATCGTGATCTCCAGCATCAAAGATCTAGAGAGGAGGATCGGCAAGCCTGTGACCGACCTTCACCGCCATTTCATCGATCAGTTGACCTTTGTCGAGAACGGCAGAGAGTACCGAAGGGTGCCTGAAGTGTTCGACTGCTGGTTTGAGTCAGGCTCGATGCCCTACGCTCAGGACCATTATCCGTTCGAGCGCAAGGAGCAATTTGAAAAAGCGTTTCCGGCCGATTTTATTGCAGAAGGCTTGGATCAGACGCGTGGCTGGTTTTACACGCTGACAGTTCTTGCTGCAGCCCTTTTTGATCAGCCGGCATTTAAGAACGTGATTGTCAACGGGATCATCCTTGCCGAAGATGGCAATAAGATGTCGAAGCGTTTAAAAAACTATCCTGAGCCTGATGCGGTGATCAACCGCTACGGCGCTGATGCGATTAGGCTTTACCTTCTCAACAGCCCTGCTGTTTATGCAGAGGACTTGAGGTTTTCAGAAAAAGGCGTTGAGCTGGTCCTTCGGCAAGTCTTGATCCCATTCTGGAACTCGTTTGTCTTCCTATCGACCTATGCAAAGATCTATCAATGGCATCCGACGACCGACAAATTCCCCGAGCCGCAAGCGGAGATTGACCAATGGATCCTTTCGCAGCTGCAGAAGCTGACTCAAGATGTCACGGAGCAGATGGATCGTTACCAGCTTGCTCAAGTTACAGGACCGATCGTCCTCTTCGTTGAACAGCTGACCAACTGGTACATCCGGCGCAACCGCGCCCGTTTTTGGTCGGAAGAAGCGACAAAAGATCGGAACGAGGCATTTGAGACCTTGTACACCGTTTTATTGACGTTAACGAAGATCACAGCGCCGCTCATTCCATTTTTAAGCGAAGAGATTTATCAGCAGCTTAAAATGGCCCACCACCCTGAATCGGTCCATTTGTCAGATTTTCCCAAGTACCAGGCCAACTTGCGCCAAGAAAAGCTGGAAGGGGAGATGGCATCGGTGCAGAACATTGTCAGTTTAGGCCACTCCTTGCGCAAAGAGCATAAGCTTAAAGTGCGCCAGCCTCTTGCACAGGCCCACATCATCACGGCTAATCCCGAGGTCTATGATGCGCTGATGCGGCAGAAGCACCTGATCGCAGATGAACTGAACGTCAAAGATGTCGTCCTGCAACAAGACGAGTCGGCCTTTGTCCAACTGATCGCAAAACCGAACTTCCGCATTTTAGGAAAGAAGGTCGGCAAGCTGATGAACGCTGCGCAAAAAGAGATCTCAGGATTTTCTCAAGCTCAGCTCAATGTTCTGCTCCAAGGTAAAAACCTTCCTATCCAGGTCGAGGGGCAAGAAGTTGTCCTGACTAGCGAGGATGTCTCCGTGGAGCGTAAAGTGCGCGAAGGTCTCATCGCAGCGACTGCTCAAGAAATGACCGTTGCGCTCGATACAGAATTGAACGATCAGCTGCTCCTAGAAGGGCTTGCTCGTGAGATTGTGAACAAGATCAACACGATGCGGCGCGATGAAGGGTTTGCTGTGACCGATAGGATCGCCATCGAGATCAGCACGACCGACCGGGTGAAGCAAGCCTTTGAGCAGCACAAGGACTACATTATGCATGAGGTCCTTGGAACGCAGGTCATCTTTGAGTGCAGTAACGGGACGCAGTGGGATCTCAACGGAGAGCCTACGACGATCGGGATTGCGCTCAGTGTCGTTAACTCGCCATGATCCAGATCGAACCGGCTCAAGATCGGAATGAACTGATCGCCTTTCTGAAGGCGCATGAGGACTATTCCCTCTTTTTGCTGAGCAACCTGGAAACTTATGGCCCGACATTAGGAGTTGCTTCCTATTCGGGCAACTACAAGCTTGCGCGCGATCATGGCAAGGTCATTGCCGTCTTTTGCCTTGTACGCTCTGGGACATTGCTCATCCAATCGGAAAGATGCGATGCGACCTTTTTCGACACAGTGGTTCAAAGCTGCCTTAAAGAAAACATCCCAGTCACAGGGGTGTTAGGGGAGTGGAGCTTCTGCAGCAGTTTCTGGCAGTACCTCAAGGATAAAAGGATCATCAGTTCGGAGACCTTTGTGTCTAAAGAGGTCCTTTATGCGGCCGATCTTCAACATCAGTTCTTAGAGCCTCAGTCCAATGTCCGCTTGCTTCAAGGATCCGATTGGGAGCAGTGGATCGATTTGCGCATGGCGTACATTGAGGAGATGAAGCTTCCTTCTCAACAGTCAATGGATGAGATCCGAGAGGAGTTCGAAAGGGATGTGGAGTTGAAGATCGCCTGGGGATTATTTCACCAGGGTGAACTTGTTTCGATTGCAGACCTCAACGCCAAGGCGATGGACTTGGGGCAGGTCGGCGGCGTTTTCACTGTTCCGCGGCATCGTAAAAAAGGGTTATCATCAGCTGTGATGCGCCAGCTCATGCACGATGCCAAGCATCTTCATAACTTGCGCAAGCTGATCATCTTTACCGGGGAAGATAATGTCTCCGCCCGCAAAGTCTACGAATCGCTTGGCGTTGCCGCGATCGGAAACTATGCGCTCTTGTTTGGAATACCCTTTTAGATTTTGATTCAGCAAAAAAAAACCTGGCCCTTATATAGAGGCTTGCAAAAATCGAATATTTGGAAAAATTAATAATTTTGAGCCGGTTAGCCAGCTGCATAAGGAGAAAAGGCTCTGTTCCAGAGGCTATATTCAAAGTGAATAGGAATCGGGAACAGGGTGGCAAAATGGTCATTTTGCCACGCATTCGATTTTTGCCCCCCTTTCTTTAGGGCAGGATTCTCCTAGGAAATTGAAAGAAAAAGCAAGTTTTCCTTTCAGCCTGTTAACATACAGCACTGGCAAACATAGCGGCAGATCCTGCAGCGACCTTTAGCAATTGTTCTTCAGAAAGATCCCCTTCGGGCCTTTGTGGTAGGTTTAGATGTACGACTTTATTTGTCGTTTCATGAATTTCAACATGAATCCCTTTTGGCATAGAGATTCCTTCAGCAGCTAACGTGGCTTCAGGGTTTTCCAAGAGTTTCTTCTTATAGGCAGGATCGCTCCAGGCTTTAGCGATGACTTTTGCCCATTTTTTTTGAAATTCTGCTTGATTGGCTTTCATCTATTCCTCCTTAGAAATTGATTTTTTGTTCATGCTTGTTTTAATTTGCAACATAATGAAACTAATAAAATAAGTATAGAGTTGTTTTTGTTGCGCACATAGTAATTCAAAGTTTGGAATTTGGCAAAGCAGGTGAAGTGCCTTTGGGCACGAGCTGGTTGCAAAGCCAAAACCAATTTTTGAACTACGATGTGTATAAGTAGGGGGATGACATTTTAAACGTTGCGGCTGCCGAGCATGAACTCTCCGACGCTTGTCTCCTCGAGGTAATCGGTTCCGATTACTTTGCAGAAAAGGTCGGAGTTTCCTCCTCCGAGGGCGCAGGGGGCAAGGCCCATTCCTGTTGCCACCAGGTACATCGTCTGATAGAGGACGCCGAGGTTTTTTAATATCAAGGCATAGGACATAGAGCGGTATTTCCACGATACCCTCTGAAATCGAGCAGAGATGACGAAGAGGACCTGGGGGTATTCCGTTTTTCCCGACATTGTGCAGGCATCCCTTAACAGTTTTTCTGCTTCTTCGGTCAGATTGGAAAGCCTCTTCAAAGAATGTTCAAAGGGGTCGTAGTGGTAGACGCCTTTCTGCAGTCCCTCGCAGGCGTAAATGACGGGATAGATCTCCAGCTCATGCCGAGCGCCGCCTCCGGGATAGGGACGTTTAGCAAATTCTTCGCCAAGATAGACGAGGGTTTCTTTGACCCTGGCGCATCGGAATAGGAACTCTCCCAGTTGATGTGAACAGAGAGGGGAGCTGGCATGCTCTCGGACTGTTTTTCTGCTTTCAATGGCCTCTTCCAGCGAGATCGGAAGAGGGGAATCGGGTTTTTTTAGCGGAAATGCATCGCTTGATGGATACGTTTTTTTGCAGGAAGGAGGGGGGATTTTTCCTTGAAAAGGGAAGCTTCCTCCATAGATGGAATCATGCTTTCCCATACGGGAGCGGGAGTGGAAATACAGATCGTGCGGCTCCCATTGCATCTGGATTAAATTGGATTCTTCCAAAGTTAGGACCTTTGCTTGTTGAAGGAGGGCAAGCGTTTGTTCCAGCTCCGTTTTTTCCACATGGGAGAACCGGGACAGGGCTTCAGCAATTGTTACTGGCTTGCGAAACAGGTCCAAAAGGATAAGCATCTCTTGGCTGAGCAGAGTAATTCGAACGGGATAAAGAGGAGTCTCGATAACAAAGCAGCCATCTTCTGCTCGCAACATGGCAAACGGGGAGATCCGATAGAGGCCATTGGTACAAAGAGAATCAGGAGGGCATGCTTCCTTCATGGGGACCCAGTCGATCAAAGAGGTCTTGTAGTTCAGAAGCGCGTGTTTTTTCAGCAGGTTCAATAGGTAATAAAAAGAGGCGAGGCCGGAATCCCCATGAGTTTTTAACACCTCATCAGCAAGTTTCTCCTCATCGATCCCATTCTTTAAATGCTCGAATACTGAAGAGTGCAGATGGGCAGATCCGATTTGCGCCAGATCGACGCTTTTTTCTTTTAGCGCAGGTTCAGGCTTTAGCTGGATTTTCATACAAATAGGGGAATGGGGTTTAAGTCAGGTTCTGCAGTAGGTTCGGTAAGCCATCCCATTTTTACTGGAACATCATACAATCTTCCAGGAGCAAAGCGGACCCAAAAGTGGCGCAGGCCCGGGACGATCACTCTTGCAACAGGCAATCCTACGTCGGGACGGGTTTGGTCAAGGACTAAAAATTCCATGCCGAGGCTCTCAACGATCTTTTGGCAGCGTTGAACGTCTTCAAGAAGGTCGGAGCTTTGCCATTTCACATAATCGGATGCTTTTTTATATGCCCCTTTTTTTCCCAGATATGGCTGGTTTTCAACCGTGGAGTTTCTCATCCAATTCTGAACGAACTTCTTATCGTTTTTTTCCTGCTCGCCGTCGGCCATGTCTTCCTCTTCCCAGAAAGAGGTGTTTGAAGCCATTTGGTTGAGCTCCGTTAGAGCTCTAAGAAGCGCCGATTGAGCATCAAAGTGGGTTCCGAACCCAAAGAGGATCTTTTCATGCTCATGATCGATGAGTCGAGAAATAGCTGCAAAAGTGGGGATGCCAAGATCTGTTGTCAAATCAAGCGCCCATATTTCCCTTCCTGCATTTTTGTATTCTTTTTGCATTAAGGAGATAAATGGGATAGCAAAGCTGTCAAGGTCGACAGCTGGCATTAACAGACGGTTATACCACCAGATCGCCACGCTATCTCTTTCTGCAAGCTCGAAAAAACCTTGCAGGATCGCTTCTTCTATACAATTTCCTGCAGCGCAGCCGTTTGAGTCTCCCCCATGAGTCCAATGAGGATCCTTATACCCAAAATAACAAACGGCTGTCGGAACATATTTTGTCCGTTTTTCTGTTAAGGAATAGACGGCTGTCCAAGCGACTTCTTTCTCTTCGGGGAATGGATCTGAAATTCTTGCAAACCGTTGAGAATGGGAATTACTTGCGTTCCTCATTTGGTACTGCTTGTCGCTTATGAGCAGAATGCGCTCGGGATGGATCGCGGACTGTTTAATCGTATGGAATGGGGCGCAAAATGCGATGTCTCCCTCCTGGTAGAGTCCTGAAAACCTTTCCAACGCTTCGCAGAGAGCTCCGGCTTTAGCAATGGTCTCCGAGGTTCCTTTTCCACTGCTAAAATTTCTAAAGCTGCTAATGCTTTTTCGTTGTGCAGATGCGGGAAGGGCCCAGTTGGTGCCGCTCATGTAGACGTGTCCTGCAGAACCAATGGGTTGGTCAGCTTTGGCAAGGTATTTGACAATTCCTGTAACAGGGCTGACCAAATGGGCATATTGTTGAAGCGTCTCTTCCGGGCTTTTAGTCCGGTAGCCGTCTGCAAAGGGATCTCTGCTGGTCCTGCTCTGCAGACATAACAGATTGTGCTCAGGTTTGGGATCTGCATGACCGCAATGCAGACAAGAGGGGAGTTTTTGCATCGTGTGGGACTCAAGCTTAATCCTTAGCGGATCAAATATGAGGATTTTGCCTTCCAGAGAGTCGCTTTTTCCAAGGATAAGCCTTTTTAAAAGTTCTGTTGCCGCGATGTTCCAGGCTGCGTGTCTTACCGATGGAAGTTTTGATTTGGAAGGGATGAGGGGAGTTTCTTCAGAGAGAAAGAAGACATCTTCTTGCCGGTTGTGCTTGAGTCTTTTTGCAAGGCAATTGTAGCATCCTGTTTTATCCTGTTCAAAAAAAGGACCGATCCAAGCTTGCGCACCGACATCGCGCAAGAGCATCCAAGGCTTATTTCCTCTTGTTTGATGGAATGCGGCGATCTCTTTTTCAAGATAGTCGTGCACAATCAGAACAGCAAGGTCTGCTTCCGCTACGGAATCGATCTTTTTGATGTTGTAGGAGTCAAGAAGCGCCATGAACTCGGGGCGGGCAATACCATCGAGGGCCGTTACGGCAACATTCATAGAGCTAAGAGCTTTTAGTGCATCGTTTTGCTGGACGTTAAGCAAACTGCAGACCGCCCTGAGTTCTTCCGGCAAGCCTTCGCATTGTTGAACGATTAAATTCTTAGTTCTTAGTCTGCTCAGGGCATAGTAGACCATTTCAGGCGGAGTCTTACCGGAGAGGCAATCGACTAGTTCATCTTCTGAATAAGCGCCGTTGCTAATAAAGGGCGCAAGGAGGTGATAGACCTTTCCTTTAAGAAGCACATGATCGAATTCAGATAAGAGGAAGATTTGCTCTTCCTCCAGGATTTTGACTTGATAAGTGGTGTTCCAGATAATCTTTTCCATTGAGGGCGGTCCCGTTCGAAATGTAAAACAATAAGTTCGATGATATAGATGGGCCTCAACCAACACTTTTTATAACGTGCTGATCGTTCTCAGAGAAAAACTACCAACTACCGCCGAACTTGCAGCAAAAGCCTGCAGCAACCTTCAGCAATTTTTCTTCTGAAAGTTCGCCTTCTGGCTTATCTGGGAAGTTGAGGTGGACAATTTTGTCATCTTGTTTATGAATTTGAACCTGAGTCCCTTTAGGAAAAGTAATTCCTTCTGCAGCTAAAGTGGCTTCTGGGTTTTCCAAAAGTTTCTTCTTATAGGCAGGATCGCTCCATGCTTTAGCGATGACTTTTGCCCATTTCTTTTGAAAATCTTGTTGTTGCATGACTTCCTCCTTAGTTGTTGAGGGGTTATTCATCACCCTAATAAAATTGAGGATTCCTTTCTATAATATTTTTTTAAAATGTAGGCTTCCGAGTGCTGATTTTTCTTCCTTCAATATGTGAAATAAATTGTTGATGATTTGTTTGTCGGATGCTAGAAAGAGGAAGACGGTTTCCAGCTGGGACATCTGTGCATGTTCTGATGAAGATCGTGATATCCTAATTACTCTGGGAAGTTATGGAAAAGAAAGCCTCGGCAAGACGGATCCCTTCGCCTGAGCAGCTAGACCGTTTGCTCGTCATTATTCATGTTCCAGGATGGATAGCCCTTGTTTGCTTAATGGCGATTGTGGCCGGGATTGTCGGCTGGGCGTTTTTAGGCAGGCTCCCGATCTTTGTCGAAGGAAAAGGGGTCTTTTTCGATCCCTCTTCAATTTATGTGGTCGAGACAGATTTGAATGGAAGGATTGAGGACATTTTTGTTGCTGCCGGTGATTCCATCGATGTTGGGTCTCCCCTTTTTGTTCTGAAAAATCCTTTGAAACAGCTGGAGCTTCAAGAGATTGAGAAAAAAATGGAATTTGTGGAACGGACTCAGGGGATAAACCGGGAAACCGAGCTCTTTGATCTGCAGCTCCAAAAAGAGGCTGTTGAGGCTTACATCAACGGGTTGACGATTCGATCGCAGGTGTCAGGTATAGTGCTCGCTATCAATGTGGTTCGAGGCGAGTTTATTCAACCTAATCAAAATCTGGCATGGCTTCAAAAGAAAGCCTCTCCGACTGAAAAGCAAAAAGTCTTTGCTGTCTTTGCAACGGATGCTGGAGCATTGCTTCATCCAGGAATGGATGTCCATGTAGCCTTCAAGGCAATCGATTCGGAACGTTATGGAAAGATGATCGGGGTTATTGAAAAGATTCTCCCATTTACCGGTTCAAATCAAGGCAAGGTCTTTCAAAGCCTCCACTCGGAGGAGTGGCAGGCGATGCTATTGGACAATGAGACTCAATACATCGTCGTGATCGATCCAGAGCTTGACCCTTCGACACCCTCAGGATATCGATGGACATCAAAGGAAGGCCCTTCTTTTAAAGTTCCCCCCGATGCACTAGCTTCCGTCACTGTTATTGTGAAAGAGCAGAGGCCGATCCAATATTTGATCCCATTGAATTTTTCTAAATGAAAGGGCGGCAATGCACAAATTTTGGAGAAAGAAGACTCCGACGGTCATTCAAATGGAAGCGGTCGAATGCGGAGCTGCCTCTTTAGGAATTATCCTCGGATACTGGGGTCGGTTCCTTCCTCTTGAACAGCTAAGGGAAGATTGTGCGGTGTCGCGCGATGGCAGCAACGCTTTCAACGTGATTAAGGCTGCAAAAAAATACGGGCTGGAAGCAAAGGGGTTTCAGAAAACGGCTGCAGAGATCGAAGAGATCGGTTCTCCGTGCATCGTTCTGTGGGAGTTCAACCATTTCCTTGTAGTCGAGGGGATAGGGAAGGACAAGGTCTTCCTGAATGACCCTGCGGTGGGACCCCTTTCGGTGACGCATCAAGAGTTTGAAGAGGGGTATTCAGGCATTGTTCTTACGTTTAATCCTACTGAAGAATTTCAAACTGGCGGAGCGCCGCTGAGCCTTTGGCAGGAGTTTCATGCCCGCCTTAAGCATGTTTCTTCTTCCCTTGTCTATCTTTTTATAGCTGGGCTTTGCCTGATTGTACCAGGCCTTTTCCTCGCCGCCTTCCTACGGATTTTCTTAGATTATATCGCCGCATTTAATATGCAGTCGGCAGGGTCTATTTTTCTTTTGAGCATTGGATCCATTATTCTCATCGGCGGTTTGTTGATGTGGCTCCAAAGGCATATCCTCATGCGGCTCAACGGACGGCTTTCTATCGAGTTCTCCGGAAAATTCCTCTGGCATCTGCTCAGGCTGCCGGTGATGTTTTATACGCAGCGGTATCCGGGAGAGGTGGCGTATCGAACGAACCTCAACAATACTGTGGCTACCCAGATGACAGGTCCGATTGCCACGACAAGCATCGATCTGCTGCTGATCTTTTTTTATGGCTTAGCGATGCTGATGTATGATTGGACAATCGGTCTTATTGGTTGGGGAGCTCTTCTTGCCAACTTGGGCGTTTTTTTATGGATCCAGCGATTGCGCGCGGACGCATATACCCGTCTTCAGCAGGAGTATGGAAAATGGATAGGAAGCTCGCTCGGGGCTTTGCAGAATATTGAAACGATCAAGGCAACGGGGATGGAAGCCGATTTTTTTGCACGCTATGCAGGATATTACGCAAAAAATCAAAGCGCCTACCAGGAAATTGGAAAGAGAGATGCCGTATTGGGAACGATCCCTGTTCTATTACAGGGACTCTCGCTTGCAGCTGTTCTGAGCATAGGAAGCCTTAGGATACTATCAGGGACAATGACATTTGGACAGCTGATGGCATTGCAAGCGCTGATGATCAGTTTCCTCTTGCCTATCTCCCGGTTTATCAACTTTGGCCAGATGATGCAGACTGCAAAAACCGATGTCAATCGTTTGAATGATACGATGCGCAGCCAGATCGATCCGATCTATTTTTCGCGTAAGGAAAATGCCCAAAAAGATGGGTTTAAGCTCAAAGGATGTCTCGAATTTAAAAATGTGACGTTTGGCTATGACCGTTCTAAAGATCCCCTTTTGGATGCTCTGAGCTTTAAGATTGAGCCGGGCAAAAGACTGGCGCTTGTGGGGCCGAGCGGCTGTGGAAAGTCGACGATAGCCAAGCTTGCAGTAGGACTTTATCAGCCCTGGTCAGGAGAAATTACCGTGGATGGTAGGCCTTTGACGGAGATCTCAGTGGAAGAGTTCACCCATTCGATCTCCCATGTCGACCAGGAAATTTTCCTTTTTTCAGGAACGATCCGGGAAAATCTATCTCTGTGGAATCAGACGGTGACGGATGAGATGCTCATCGAAGCTGCAAAAGATGCAGGCATTCATGATGAGATCCTCCTTCGAGAAAACGGTTATCATAGCTTGCTGATGGAGAGGGGGAGAAATTTGAGCGGAGGGCAGAAGCAAAGGCTTGAAATTGCGCGGGCCCTTCTATACAGACCTTCTCTTCTGGTGATGGATGAGGCGACAAGCGCACTCGACTCGGAACGGGAAAAGATGGTCTCCGACAGAATCCGGAAGAGGGGGTGTTCAGTCCTATCGATCGCCCACCGCTTAAGCACAATTCAGGATTGCGACGAGATCCTTGTTCTGCAAAAAGGGAAGGTGGTCCAACGGGGAACGCATGAGGCTCTGAAACAAGAACCTGGAATTTATAAAGGGCTGATTGAAAGCGAAGGGGCGATCCATGTCTGAGATCATCGGGACGATTCAGAGGGAAGGGGAGAAGCTTTCTTTTTCGACCAATCAAGTGGTTCTTCTCATGGAAGAAGAGGTTGTTTGGTTTCTCGAATCGGGCTCGGTGAACCTCTTTGCGATAGAGAGGATGGGAAATGAACCGAAAGGTCCTCGCCATTTTATCGCTGGATTCGAGGCCCCGGCCCTTCTATTTGGATTTAAAGCAAGGGCATCTGTGACTCATGACATGGCGGCTGTTACAGAAAGTCCTTGCTCGATGAGGAAAGTTTCCCTTTCCTCTTTGAAACAGGATCTTGCCAAGGATCCTGTTTATTTAGATCGATGGATCAATTCCCTTTCAGGCTACACCCAGTCGGCAACTAGCTCGCAAGCGGAGATCTTTCTTGTTCCAGGGGATGAGAAAGAGATGGCCAAAGGCCAAGCGTTCATGATGAAACGGGCTGCATACCCCGAGGAAAAAAGCAGGGTGTACTGGTTAAATGTCCTTAAAGGAGAGGTTGCATTTTTAGGCAGGCCAAGCTTATGCATCTCTGCTCATAACAGCCCCTTTCCCCTTGCCTATGACGGATGGGGCCGCATGATCGGCGAAGGGAGGATCCAATCTTGCGGGGCAGTAGAAAAGAAAGAAGAAGGACTCTTGTTTTTTCATGAGATCTTTTTGGATTATTGCCTATCCAGAATGATAGAGGAATCTAAGGAAGAGAAGATCCGTTCCGATAAAAGGCAGCTGCATGAAGGAGAGTTTCTGGAGAAATCGATTTCTGAAATGGTCGGTGTCCTTAACCCTTCATCTGACATTAGGGAGAAAAAAAACGCGCTTTTCGAGGCTTGCCATATTCTTGGCTCATTTATGGGGATCACTTTCAAAATGCCCGAAGAGGTTGAGGAGGACAAGGATCCCAAACTAGTCCTTTTGGAAATCTCGAGTTTTTCAGAAGTTCCGTTCCGCGAAGTGCTCCTTAAGGGCAAGTGGTGGAAAACCGATGCGGGGCCTCTTCTTGCCTTTTGCGGAAAAGAGCAGAGGCCCGTTGCTCTTATTCCCAAAGGAAATGGGCATTACGATCTCATCGAACCTCTGTCGCAACAGAGGAAGGCTGTGGATAATGCTCTTGCAGAAGAGCTTAATTTCTATGCCTATAGTTTTTCCCCGCCGTTTCCAGAAGACCTTCAATCTGGCAGGCAGATGCTCCAGTTTGTCTGGAAACATAACAAACAAGATTTTCTGCCTTTGTTGAGCTACAGCTTGATTGCTGCGGTGATTTCCCTTTTTCCTCCTTTTGCGATTGCACAACTGTTCAATCGTTTTGTTCCTGATTCTCAGGTCTCTGTTATCCTACAGATCTTCCTTGCGTTGATTCTAGCCGCCTGCGCATCCTCCTTATTCCTCTATTTCCGATCTCTTGCCGTATTTCGGTTGGAAGGGGTGGCAGCCAATCAGGTCCAACTTGGACTTTGGGACCGTCTTTTAAAACTTTCTCCCCGTTTCTTTAGAAAAGAAACGTCGGGAAATCTGATCATGCGCGTGGTATCGATAGAAAAAATGAGGGGGATTTTAAGCGGCAGCGGTGCGCGTGCCGTTTTCTCAGGAATTTTCTCTTTATTCTACATTGCGATGATGTTGATCTACGCTCCCGTTTTGGCCCTTATTTCTTGCGGGATTCTTGGGGTGAGCTTTTTAACGACCCTTGGGCTTGCTTATCTTTATGGAAAAAAACAAATGTTCCTCTATGAGTTGCAGGGAAAGATCAACGCATACATCATTCAGATCATCTCTTCAGTTGCCAAACTTCGTACAGCAGGCGCTGAGAAATATGCCTATGCGCACTGGGGCCTTGACTTTGCTAAATTTAAAAAGGTCGATCTTTCCGCTGTAAAAATACAAAATATCATCAGCGTAATGAATATGCTTCTCCCTTTTATTTTGTATTTTTTTATTTTTTCATTTCTCATTTCAGATCCCGCTGCATTATCTATGGGCAATTTCATTGCGTTCAACGCAGCGTTTGTGAGTTTTTATCTTGCGATGACCGACTTTAACAATATCCTTCTGGAACTGACCCCTATTTTTCCTCTATGGAAAAGAGTCAAGGTGATTCTCGACGAACAACCTGAAAAGCAGATCAAAAATGAAAGGCCTGGGACTTTGACTGGAAGGATTGAAGCGAAGGAGCTTTTCTACCAATATGAACCGAATGCGCCCCTCGTATTGAACAACCTTTCAATCGAGATCAAACCAAAGGAGTTTGTGGGAATTGTCGGTCCCTCGGGGTGCGGCAAATCGACATTGCTCCGGATGCTACTGGGGTTCGATCGTCCTCACGGCGGAGCAGTTTACTACGATGGAAAGGATCTCTCTTCGCTTCACATGAACGAGGTGCGCAAACAGATTGGGGTTGTCCTTCAGGAAGAGGGGATCATTGCAGGTTCGATCTATGACAATCTTGTTTGCGGAAGGATTTTTTCTGCCGAACAAATCGAAAGGGCTCTTGCGATTTCAGGGTTTGCGGAAGACCTCGAAGATTTTCCTATGGGGATCCACACCTATCTCTCAATGGGAGGATCGACGTTGTCTGGCGGGCAAAGGCAGCGTCTTCTGATTGCCAGGGCGCTCGCTCCTAACCCCTGTATCCTGTTCCTTGACGAAGCGACAAGCGCGCTCGACAATAAAAACCAGGAGATCATTATCGAAAGCCTTAACTCTTTGGATGTCACCCGGATTGTGATCGCTCACCGGCTCAGTACGCT
>JAFEGU010000275.1 GCA_018239725.1 Verrucomicrobiota bacterium
CGAGGATGGGTAATATTCTGAAGTCGCGGATTAATGACAATTTTCAGATTATTAAGTTGAACCCTGTTAATTTGGTTTAAAAGCTATCGCCTGGTACGTTTCAGTTGACACTACTATATACTGCTAAAACTTCAATCGCACCCAAGAAAACCGAATTAAAAGCAGCTAGCTGCCTTTAGGATCCGGTTCATTAAGGCTAAGTCAAATAAAGTCAGTTCATCGCAAAAAATAGCGATCTCCTGATAACCAACAGCATCCGCTTGCCTGAGCAGCGCATATAAGTCGGGTGCTCTCAAAGCAAACCAATGGCAGGCGGCAGGAAGCTCGAATGGCAATTTTTCGCGGCTCAAGATCATTCTGGGCATCATCGGATCATGGTAAACAGCTTCCGATAGCACACGGCTTTCTTTGAAGAGATGGACCGGCGTACGAGGGGCGTAATGGCGGTATTTCATTCCAGGAGAAAGAGGAGTTGATAAATCGAGGGCTGAAGGGACGATGAGATTTTTCTGAAGAACCTCTTCTAACTGCTTGGTAGAAACAGCTCCCGGACGGAGGAGCATAGGATCCTCGCCGAGCAGACTAATCACCGTTGATTCGATCCCGTAATGGGCAGATCCCCCGTCGATGACAGCAGCGATTTTACCATCAAAGTCATGGATCACATGTTCGCATCGGGTTGAACTGGGCGTTCCTGAAATATTGGCAGAAGGTGCGACGATCGGTTCCCCAACAGCTTCGATCAACCTGCGGGCAATCGGATGGCTCGGCATCCTCAACGCAATCGAACTCAATCCTGCAGAGACAATAGAAGGGACGCACTCGCTCTTTTTCAAGACGACGGTCAGCGGCCCAGGGAAGAAACGTTCAGCCAAAGAATAAAAAACATCTGGAATATCTTGGGCAATCCTTTCAACCTGTTCCAAGGAGCTTACGTGTGCGATCAGGGGATTGTCCTGAGGCCTGCCTTTGACTTTAAAGATGTTGGAAATAGCTTGCGGCTGAAAAATGGAGGCTCCAAGGCCATAGACCGTCTCTGTGGGAAAAGCGACAATTTTACCGCTTTTAAGCAAAGAAGCAGCCTCTGTAATCTGGGCATTGCTAAGAATCTGTGTCATTGCCCTAACACCCAAAAGAAGGAAAAAGTTAATGCAACCTTGGCCCCAAATGCAAAGACGAGCCGGTTAAAGTGGCGGTCGACAAAACGCTTGATCGGCTCTCCCCACAAATTCATCAGCTCAGCAATCAAAAAGAAACGGAGGGCCCGGGCCAGAAAAATCGATAATGTGAAGGGCAATAAGGAGAGTTTGCAAAAGCCAGCCGACAACGTGATCGCTTTTAAGGGAATAGGTAAAAAACTGCCAATAAAAACAGCGAGCTTTTCATGGGCATTGTAGTGCTCGACGAGGCGGTTAAAGAAGTCGGGAGAAATGAGGTGGGAAATAACAAAAGGGCCGATTGTATCCCAGAGCAGATAGCCAATGGCATACCCGGCCAGTCCAGTCACTAGTGAGGCAAATGTTGCCACAGATGCGTAAACAAACCGCCTTTGGGGATTGTGCATGCAAAAGAGCATCAACAGCGCATCCAAAGGAATAAAAAGGACGAGTTCAAGAAGAAAAATAATCCCAAGCCACAAAGGAGCAAAAGTCGATGTCGCTTTGCCGGCAGCCCATTCATAAACTTTCCTAGCAAAATTCATTTTTCCACTCTTTTGCAAAGGCTTAATTATACAGAAAACACCCCTCAAAGTCAAGGAAATGAAAGGCGGTATTCGTTATTTTAAATTCTGAAAATGAAGACGTTAAGAAATAACAAAGAGATGCCATCAATCAGCTAAAACTTTCATTTTGATAGTTCCTTGAAGTGAAAAGTTAGTGGAACCCAAATTGGCTCCTCAACTATAATCTTTAATCATTAACTGGAGCTATCCGAAATGAAAATCACCGCGACCATTGTAGGTATTTACGCATTGATCCTTTTGATAGGGGGCCTTGTCGGCTACATGAAGGCAGACAGCATCCCTTCCCTAGTTTCAGGGTTGGTCTTTAGCGTCGTATTGTTCTTGTGCGCATACGCTATATCCAAAGGAAAGCTCGCAGCCCAGTATGTCGCTCTAGCTGTCACCTTTGTCTTAGACGGCTTCTTCACCCATCGTTTTGCAAAAACGCTTAACTTCATTCCAAGCGGCCTCATGAGCTTGCTCAGTTTGGCAGTCATCATCGTTATCGCTTTGAAAATCCGTAAAACCTATAAGCTTCGCTAATCCATTTCAGGATGCGGCTATGCCGCATCCTAATCCGGTATATAGTAGTGTCAACTGAAACGTACCAGGCGATAGCTTTTAAACCAAATTAACAGGGTTCAACTTAATAATCTGAAAATTGTCATTAATCCGCGACTTCAGAATATTACCCATCCTCGGA
>JAFEGU010000276.1 GCA_018239725.1 Verrucomicrobiota bacterium
ACGCTGTCGCCAGCCAGTTGATGGCCTACTACATTGCTTTGGAAAGAGGGACAGATATCGACCAGCCGCGCAACCTTGCCAAATCGGTCACCGTCGAGTAATCTTAACTTTCAAGATCCAATAGACTGTTCTAGATGATCTGCAGAAGGGCCGTCATCGCTGATCCGCAGGCGAATGCACAAGCGCTGAGCGCTCTAACAATTCCAGCAGGTCTTTCTGTAATGGCCCGATCTAATTTAAGATCCGTTAAATGCGGAAGCGATTGCAAGATGACAGGATACTCGACAAGCTTGTTCTTCGTTAAATTAAGCGCTTCGAGGCTCTCTAGCGATCGGAAAGAATCTGGAAGCTTTTCTATGAGGTTGTTGCGCGCATCGATCTGCCTAAGATTTTGCAAATCGCCCAGAGAATCGGGAAATGCTGGAATCTTGTTGTTTGCGACATGAAGCTCGCTAAGCCCCTTCATTTGAGAAATGGACTCAGGCATCTCGTTGATCTGATTGCTGTTCAAGTTCACAATTCCCACAGCATTTAAGGCTAATACCCCTTCAGGCACCTTCTGCAGCTTGTTCGAGTCCAAATAGAGCTCCCTCAACTGCGGCAGCAAGCTCAATTCAACGGGAACATCGGAGATCAGATTGTTCGAAAGGGTTAGCCGGACGAGATTTTTCAACTCTGCAATCTCTGAGGGAAGACGGGTAATTTTGTTCCGACCCAGATCTAAGATCACCAGCCCCTTCAGCATGCCAATTTCTGGAGGCAATGAAGTGAGCTTGCTCTGCGACAAATCAAGATACTGAATGCCATTAAGCTCGACCTGATGCTCCTTCAACAGTTCACGGAACGCGTGGGCTAAGAACTCCGTTTCATCCGGCTCGTAAAGCGCATTATCCTTAAGGTCTGCAATACGCTGTTTAAAAGTCCCGCTGAGCTTATTGCCCAAGAGGTCGACAAATGCAATCAAAGACCGGTTTTCAAAATGGCGCATCGCTTGAAGGGCAATGCAGCAATGCAACCCGCTTAACGCTTCTTGGCATTGAACTCTGACATCCGCATCAGCGATCGTTTCAGAACGATGCATAAGCTCATGAAAAACCATCTCGATCCGGGAGCAGACAAAATCGGGATCTTTGCAGTTTTGATTAAATTCTTCGCCTTTCAATTGGACGGTGCTTGAGGGAAGCTGGGCCATCTCATCCATTGCCAGATCAGATGCCGGAGATAGAAGAGCATAAACACGCTGGTCGACTGCAGAGTCCCTCATCGGGTGCTGATCGACCTCTTTGAACAAGGCCCTCAGAACGGCCGGATATACATGGGTCTGAATAAGAACATTTGCCATCGTGTTAATTTCCCGGAAGTGAGGATCTACATTGCACTCTAAAATCCTAACAATCAATTCTTTAGAAAGATCTCCCCACGAAGTTCCGGACGACATAAAACCACCTAATAGAATGAAGTTGGTTCAATTATATCAAATTACGCATGGATAAGCTACTTTCAAAAATTAATAGAAGCAGCGCAATCATTCACATAATAAAAATAATTAGTTTACAAGAAAATAATTATTTGATATAATGTTAGCAATGCTATTATTAATTTTAATTAGGTTACAACATGTCATTACATTTAGATAATAATTCTGAAGTATTAGTGGATTCGATTTACCACCTTCCTGA
>JAFEGU010000277.1 GCA_018239725.1 Verrucomicrobiota bacterium
ACAGAGCCAGAATCAGAAGATGAAGGAACCCCTGTCGGCCAAGCTTCAACAGAAGGCTCTAAAACTGCAAAGAAAAAAATGTGGTCGAATATCGCCCTTGCAGTCGTGACTGTGGCAATTGCTGTTACCGCATTGATCCTTGTGTCTCAAAACCACGGACATAGCAAGCACCACCACAAGAAATAAATGATTGAGCCCCGTTCTAAACGGATTCGGGGCTAATTTCAGTAGCAAAAATTGCAAAATTTGCAAAAAGATACTTCATGCTTCACATGCTAGCCCAGTACCTCTGCGTGTTCGCCTTGCTTACGGCAATGCTAACAAGCTGCAGATCGGGCAGCCCTTGGTCCCTTGACCGGGTCGAATCAGGCAGCTCTGCTTTCAATTCGACAAAGCTTATTTTTCCTGCCGGCGATCCTATCCACGGGATCGACGTTGAATTTCTCAATACCAGCAAAAACCTCTATGTCTATCTCAATGTCCATTCGACTCCGATCCCCCCACTAAAAGACGACCCCAAGCATGCTTTTGTCATTCTTACCGTTGGTTCTGAAAAGCATCGTTTCGAAGCCGTTCGGCGAGAAGGAGGGCAAAGGCTGCTGCTTCCTGAAGAGGCGGTTAACCTGCTGATCGGATCCCTTCAAAAGGACCTACCCATCGAGATCAAGATATCCGGGTACTCGGCCCAGCTTACCGCCTCAGATTTTTCTGAGAAATTCAAAAAAATGCAGCAAAACCCCCTCTTCCCAAACCCCTTTCACCTTCCGTTCTAATTCTCCAATTAGTATACTGAGGTTTCCTGAAGGATCGAGGCTATGCCATAGCGTTTTGCATTTTCCTTCAAATTTTTTTGACTTTTATGGGGAAAACTAATGAACAAGCTGGAACAACTCAAAAAACTCACCACGATCGTCGCTGATACCGGCGAGTTCGAAGAAATCAAAAAATACCATCCGACCGACGCGACGACAAATCCATCCCTTATTCTCGCAGCCTCCACAAAGCCTGAGTACCAGTTTCTCATTGAAGAGGCGATCCAGTGGGGTAAAAAAAATGCAACTTCCACTAAAAACCAGCTTAAAGCAATCATCGATAAGGTCTTTGTCAACTTCGGCCTCGAGATATTAAAGATCGTCCCCGGCCGCGTTTCAACTGAGGTCGATGCCCGCCTTTCTTTCGATGTCAAAGGAAGCGTAGAAAAAGCCCGCAGGCTTATCTCCCTCTACGAAGCGGCGAAGATCGACAGAAAAAGAGTCCTCATCAAGCTCGCCTCAACCTGGGAAGGGATCAAAGCTGCAGAGATTTTGGAAAAAGAAGGGATCCATTGCAATATGACGCTGATGTTCTCCCTATGCCAAGCGATCGGGTGCGCTGATGCCCACGCAACCCTTATCTCCCCCTTTGTCGGCAGGATCTTGGACTGGTACAAAAAAAGCGAAGGCAAAGAGTCCTATCCTCCAGCACAAGACCCAGGGGTCATTTCCGTCACGCAGATCTACCATTATTACAAGAAATTCGGGATCAAGACTCAGATCATGGGAGCAAGCTTTAGGAATGCCGATGAGATCACGGAACTTGCCGGCTGCGACCTGCTGACGATCGCTCCAAAACTTCTCGAAGAACTTCAAAACGCCCAAGGCGACGTTCCCAAAAAGCTCGATGCGGAAGCCGCTAAGAAAATGAACATCGATAAGATCGACCTCGATGAAAAGACATTCCGCTGGATGCTTTGCGACAATCCAATGGCAAACGACAAGCTGTCCGAAGGGATCCGCAATTTTGCCAAGGACCTCGTCAAACTCGAAAAAACCCTGATGCAACGGCTTTAATCGAATCATTCATGTCCCTTTTGGATGCGTTAAAGAAAAAAACTCAGCTGGCAGCAGACACTGCCAGCCTCTCTGAGATCAGACGCTTTAAGCTGGACCACGCCACCAACAACCAAACCCTAATCCGGCAAGCCATCACTTCACCTGAATACCAGGCAATGGTTACTCTGGCTAAAAATAAGGGAAACGGCGAGCCAGACCTATTCTACGATCACCTCCTCGTTGCCATCGGATCTGCTATTTTAAATGAGATCCCGGGAACGTTAAGCACACAGATCGATCCACAGCTCACTTTCGATACGAAAAAAATCCTCGCCCGATGCCGCCGATTAATCTCCTTGTTTGATGATGCCGGCGCCGACTGCAAACGGGTCATCTTAAAGATCCCCGCATCCTGGGAGGGCATTTCTGCTGCCAAAATTCTAGAAAAAGAGCAGATCCGCTGCAACATCACCTTGATTTTCTCTCTGTTCCAAGCATCCGCCGCGTTCGAGGCCAATGCAACAATGATCGCGCCTTATGTCGGCAGGGTCTCCGATTGGTTTGCTGCACATGTACCGCACAGAAATGTCAATGCAGATCCTGGCGTTCACTTTGTCCAGCAAATCCTAGCACATGCCAAACAGCTAGGCTGTGGAACCCAGGTCATGGCAGCCAGCTTCCGCTCCATTGAACAAATTATGAACCTTGTCCAATCCCATTATCTGACGATTGGACCAAAACTGCTTGCATCCCTTTTAGAACAACCGAACATTGCTAGCCCTGCTATCGAATCCACCCCCGTAGCAGAGCCTCAAGTATACCGCAATCGGTCAAGTTCTGTGAATTTGGACTCTGCGAGACAAAGCCAAATCGAGGCTGCGGATGCAACAGAAGGTGCGGTGTACCTTCGCAGTGAGGAGCAGGTGAAGCAGCCTTGGCTGCGAACTGGTTCCGAAAGACGAAGCCCTTCCCCTAGCGGGAAGGGTGAGGATGAGGATCGATTTGGCTGTGGAAACACGAGAAGGTTCGGTGAACCTTCGCAGTGCGTAACAGGTGAAGCGTCCTTGGACGCGAACCGGGCAGCTAGTCCAAATTCACAGAACTTGACCGATTGCGGTATAACAAAAAATCTCAATAAAGACACCTTCCAATCCCTCTTCTCCCAAGATCTCATGGCCTCGACCCTCTTTGCAGACGGGCTTCAAAAATTCACTAAAGACTATTTGGAAGTAATTCATCTCCTCCATTCTTAAATTAAAAATCCCCCTTTCAAACAAACTCCAACTAACCATCAACCTTTAATTTCATAGTTGTCCATCAAAAAGGTCAAAGTTTCTTGTAAAAATACATCAAGAAAAGTAAAATCCCCGAGCTATTTATACACAGGCTGTGTTGAAAAATTCTCTTTCAACGCAACGAAATAAGGTGGTGGTCGCCCCTACTCCCTGCCTTTAGGCTGCTGCTCTCATCATTTTGTTCAGAATTAAGCATTTCAGCCTACTTTCCACC
>JAFEGU010000278.1 GCA_018239725.1 Verrucomicrobiota bacterium
CCTGTTATGTCCTCATCACATGCGGCGAACCGGCAGAAGATGGAAAAATGCAAGTTGAAATGACTTACGAAGGAGATCGCTCCTTAGCGGCATTTCTGATTGAAAGCGCTCAGGACATCATCGATCACCAGGAGAACATGTCCTCTTAAATAGGCAGTTCAAAATAACAAATTAAGCTAAATGACATGAAGACGATATCAACCGAACAACTCAAGAAATGGTACCGGGACCACCAAGACCGGATCATGAAGGACTTCTTCACATTTCTTTCTTTCCCAAGCATCAGTACAGATCCAAAGCATGAGAATGACTCCAGAAAATGCGCGCTTTGGCTTTCAGAGTATTTGACGCATATCGGGCTGCAAGCTGAAATCTGGGAAACTCCTGGGTTGCCGGTGGTCTTTGCTTCATACCTAAAAGCGGGGCCAAAACGCCCCACTGTTTTGATCTATCATCACTACGATGTCCAGCCTGTCGATCCTTTGGAGCTATGGCATAGCGATCCTTTTACGCCTGTCGTAAAGAAGAATCAAGTCTATGCAAGGGGAGCGGTCGATAACAAGGGGCAATGCTTTTACTCTTTGACAGCGCTCAAAGCAGTATTTGAAATGGCCAAGTCTTTGGACGTCAACATCAAGGTCTTCATCGAAGGCGAGGAAGAGTCTGGAGGAAGGGGAACGGCGGTCGCCATCCAGCAAAAAAAAGAGATGCTGAAGGCAGACCATCTCCTGGTCATCGATTTCGACATTCCTGGCCCTGGGATTCCAGGGATCACCTTAGGGATGAGGGGATTGGTCGCAGTCGATGTCGAATGTGTCAATTCCTCGATCGATCTGCATTCAGGGGTGCACGGCGGGGTTGCATTGAACCCTAACCGCGCGTTGGCCAGCATCCTTGCCCAAATCTGGGAGCCGAACGGCAAAGTGGCCATCCCCCATTTTTACGATGATGTGAAAACATTGTCCAAAGAGCACCTCTCATTTGTCGATATGTCATTTGACAAGCAGCAGTATGAGCACAGCTTCGGCGTCAAGGCCTATGCGAATGAGGAAAAATATTCTATCCGCGAGTCCAACTGGCTCCGTCCGACGGTCGAGATCAACGGGATGTGGGGAGGATACACAGGAGCTGGATTTAAAACGGTGATCCCCTCAAAGGCCCATGCAAAGATCTCGTGCAGGCTAGTTCCCGACCAAGACCCGGAAAAGATCGTCAAGTCCCTCTCTGCCTTTTTGAAGGAAAAGGCTCCCGAAGGGATAAAAGTCAGCGTGGATTTCCACAGCGGCGACTCCGCTTACCGGAGTTCTTTTGATTCTCCTATTGTCAAAACTGCGGCTTTAGCTTATGAAGAGGTATTTGGGAAGCCATGCCGTTATATGCTAAGCGGGGGCTCCGTTCCCATCGTCGTCGACTTGGCTGCTGCAACTGGGGCCGATGTCGCGATGATCGGGATGGGGCTTGTGGACGATGATATCCATGCTCCTAATGAGCATTTTGGGCTCGAGCGTTTAGAGCTCGGATATCTGACCGTTGCAAGGATACTCGGCCGGCTTTCTTCTTCATAGGAGGATGCCCATGCGTAGTCTAATTATAAAATGTTATCGGCAGTTGGTTCCTGTCCATGTCCATCAAGGGCATCTGTTCTTTTGGGCGGCAAGCGGCCCCCTTTTCTTATTTACCGCATTTGCCCTCCTCCTATTTCGCACCTCATGGGAGTTGTGGCCATTTGTCCTAATTTCCTCCATAGGACTGCTTGCCTCATCGCTGTTTAAGCGGGTAGGGTTCTATTTCTCGTTCGTCGCTCTTTTTGCGCTAGCTTCATTCCAGTACAAGGTTCTGCTCGAACAGCCGTGGTGCGCCTTATTTTTAGCCGGGACCGTATTGAGCTGGGGGATCGTCTTGCTAGGGCAAGAGGAGATTTCTCAATGGATCGGAGCGCAGGTTCAAAAGAAAGGGGATTTGGAGCAGTCGGTCCACCGTTTGCAGGAGATGGTCAGTCTCGCCCATGTGCAGGTTGAAAAAGAGCCTAAAGGAACAGCAGATGATTTCAAAGCGGCCCTTGTTTCCCGTGATGCTGCCGTCGAAAACCAAAACCGGGCCTTTGAAGAGATAGAAAAGCTCCGCCAGCAGATCGATTCGCTCAATGAGGAGATCTCTGGATACCAACGGAAAGAAAAAGCCTTTCAGATGGCTTTGGACGATGCTCAAGAGCAGGTGATCAAATATAAGTATGCCGAGCCGCTCAAAGCAAAAGAAGAGGTCAACCCCATCGTTTCTCAAGAGAGCGATGAAGAGAATGGAGGCTCTCTTCCTCCTCAAGAGATGCGCCAGTTGGAGCATCAGTATGCTCTGCTGAAAGAGCAATTTGAAGAGAAGTCGGATGCGCTCCGCCAAGCGCGTAAAGAACTCTTCCGCCTCGAAGGAGAGGTCTCTCTTCTGCGCATGCAGGAAGAGGAAAAGCGGACAGAGTCCGCAGATGAGCTCGCTTATCAGGCGCAGGTCCAAGCTTTGATCGAACAGTGCCAGGACCTCGAATCCCAGGTCATCTCTCTAGAAGAGATCATTTCAACGCTCAGCGTTAAAAAGAAAGCGGCAAAGCCTCGAAAAACAAAGCCGAGGACTAAAAAAGGATCGCTTCCAGAAATGCTCCAAGAGGTGATCGATCACAAAAACAATCAATATTCCCTATTAGAATAGACGGGGGGAGTTTTACAACTCCCTCTTGACGGCTGTCTCTTTAAGAGAGCAATGTGAGGATCTCGTGCCCATTTTCTGTGATCAGCAGGGTATGTTCCCATTGAGCGCTTGGCTTGCCGTCGTTGGTGCGGGCAGTCCATTGGTCATGGGGATCGATATGGCCAGTCCGAACGCCGGCATTGATCATCGGCTCGATTGTAAAGGTCATTCCTGGAGCTAAGGGGATTTTGAGGTTGTTGAAATGGTGGGGGATTTGAGGCGGTTCATGGAACTCGATGCCGACGCCATGGCCCACAAATTGGTTCACAACGGAACATTTGCGCGATGCGGCGTAAGTTTCGATCGCATTGCCGATCTCGTAGATCATGACTCCCGGCTTTAATATGGCGATCGACCGCATCAAGCATTCATAAGCTGTTTCCATCACCCGCTGCTTCTCTTCATCGATCTTTCCGATTGCGACCATCTTGCTGCAATCTCCGTAATAGCCGTTGAGGATGCAGGAGACATCGATGTTGAGGAAGTCCCCCTCTTTTAAAGGGACATCGTCGGGGATCCCATGGCAGATCACATCATTGAGCGAAGTGCAGATGCTTTTGGTGTAAGGAGGATGGCCATATCCTAAAGGCGCGGGGATTGCCCCGGCATCGATATGGAGCTGGTGGGCAAAAGCGTTCAGTTCATTGGTAGTAACGCCTGCTTTGGCCATACGGCAGGTCTTGTCTAGGATCTGTGCAGTGAGTTGGCAAGCTTTGCGGATCCCTGCAATTTGCTCAGGGGTCTTTAGGATGATCCCATACTTCTTGAAATACTGCTCGGCAAGGGCTGAATTGCCTTTTGAGCCTGTATCGGGAAAATGGCATTTTTTCCATTTGTTGCCGCTTCCGCACCAGCAAAGGTCATTTCGTGAAATCATAGACCGCCTTTATATGAGCATTACCAAAAATTCTAATTTGTAAAAAGATTATGCACAAGGAACCTGTCGCTAAACTTAAGCTTCTCCATCATTTAACTGGAAGAAACGGGAACTTCATGGATAAGGCCGAGTGTTTCCATCATCATTGTTAGCGCCGGCAGCGTCAAGTTACCGCCATCTGAAGCTGGAAGGGCTGTAAATTCTTCGGACATCCTTGCGTCCATATGGGGAGCTGGCGTCCCATCGTTTAAATTTGCTGGGGCTGGGGTACCGGTGTCATCAGTTTCTTCTCCAATGGCAAAGTAGTTATTGGACCAAGGCAGCATCTCATTGCGCAAGGACTGATAGATGCCATGATAGGTCCTTAGTTCCGTTAGGAGGTGCTGAACGGGCTTGTACTCCTGCTGAAATGTTGCCAAGGCCTGATTTGCTAATTGTTCTAGTTCCCAATTGCCAGTAAATTGATAGACAGCTCCTACGGTAAAGATCGTTCCCTGGAGTCCTAATCTTCCGGCAACATGCTGCATCATTTGTCTTTCGAAGTCGGCCATATGGTTCCGATGAGGATTCTGGCGTACGAGGATCTCTTTAAAGAGATTTGTGCGGTATTTGCATAGCGCATGGCCTGCTCGAAAAAGGATCTTAGTCTGCGCAGATGAACCATTTTCTCCGGCGTCGCCCTCCGCAATGGTATCGATAACGAGTGTTTGGACTTGGGATAGCATTTGATCCGTACAATTCCTGTTGGCATCGATGAGTCCTGAGAAAACCCGATTGAACTGCTCTTTAAGGGTATCTTCTGCTGGAGAGCCAACGGTTATCCGTGTTTGTTGCTGTTTAAAGTATTCTGCCATGTGGCAAAGCAGCGAACGGATCGTTGCTTTTTCAGTGGATAGGACTGTCAGATCTTCAAACTGTTCCACAGCACGTCTGAATTCACGTCGTGGTCCGAAATGTAGTTGTGCGTCTTGAGGGATATCCGCCCAGTCGAGGAAATCATACAATTTCGAAGGAGGATGGGCAGTCGGATATCTTTGCAAGACCTGGTCTAAGTTAAAATGGAGGATCTGGGAGTGGGGCTTGAACCGGATTGCCAATTCGTTCATAGGATCATGTCCCGGCCTGATCATGTTCTCGATGGCGTCTAGTCGGGCTAGAGCTGTCCTCTTTCGAGCAATCATTTGTTCTGCGGTAATGGGCGAGAGGTCAAGCATGACAATAGGTGGTTCGGGAGGAGGTGGTTGGGGAGTTTGTGGAGGGGGAGGTGTTTGTTGGGATGGAGCGGCGATCTCAACTTCTTGCTGAATTTCCACAACAGTTGAACGGGAAAGGGAAGGATAATGAAGATCGCTTTTGGCAACTGATAGGATCTTGAATACGATGCTATTGACAATCGGGATCAGCAAAATGAGGCCTACAACAGCACTGCTAACCCGCTCTGCTAAAGAAAGTTCCCGTTGGTTCGTTGTTGCTCGATGATCCAAATTTTGCTGAGCTACCGCTCTTGCTTTTGTCCCTAAAAATGCATCGCGCAGATTGTATAACCCTTGGTTAAAGGGTTCGATCAGTAGATCGTAGCATTGATTGGGAAGAGATTGGGTGGCGGTAACCATGATGTGTTTTACCTGAACTGATTTATTTTGGTCTCAATTTTTAAGCAGAAACTGTGCGCAGTAGTCCTAGCGCATCCAGCAACAGCACCAAACCTGGGCAATTAAAATTGCCTCCGTTGCTCAAGATGTTGTCAGGATCTTCCGATAACCGGGCTTCCATATCAGGAGCTGCTGTTCCATCGGGTAGATTAGCTCCAGGCTCATCGGCAAAGCTGTAATATTCCGATGCCCATATCAGGATAGAGTTGCGCAAAGATTGGTACGCGCCGTGGTAGGTCCTGAGTTCTCTGACCAGGTGCTCAAAAGGCTTGTACTCTTCTCTGAAAGTATCGAGCGCTCGATTGACCTTTGCCTCTAGGTTGCTAGTGAAAGCATAGGCAGCGCCAGCTTCAAAGATCCTTCCTTGCAACCCTAATTCTTGCGCCACCCTTTGTGTGACTTCCCGTTCTAAGTCGGCCATATGATGGTTGTTAGGATTTTGGCGTACAAGAATTTCCCTCAAGAGGTTCTGACGGTATTTGCAAAGCGCAAGGCCAGCGCGGCTAATGATCTTTGCTTGAACAGACCCGCCTGCGCTGCCAGCATCTCCTTCAGCGATGATGTCAAGGAGCAAAGTCTGGATCTGCGATAGCATTTGGTCGATGCAGTTGTTGTCTGCATCGATGATGCTGGAATAGACCCGTGCAAACTGTTCCTTAAGCTCTGTCTCTTCGTGTGTTCCTGAACCGACGCGGGCTCGCTGCTGTTCGAAATATTCAGCAAAATTACAGAGCAGCCTTCTTACCGTTGCTTCTTGAGGCTGATGAAACTCGTCTTCATCATTCTCAAATGGGTCCACAGCATTTCTAAAACGATTCCTATCAGAGTCGTTTGGAATATCCGCCCAGTCCATAAAATCGTACAATTTCGAAGGGGCATGCGCCGTCTGATACCTTTGCAGAACGGCATCTAAGTTAAACCGTAAGATTTGGGAATGAGGCCGAAAGCGGTTGTTCAGCTCGATCAGAGATTGATCTGCTGGGCCGGCCATGTTTTCAATTTCTGCAAGGCGTTCGAGGGCTCCTCTTTTTCTGGCGATCATTTGTTCGGGCGAAATGGGAGAGAGGTCTAAGGGGGCAATAGGAGGATCGTTGACAAGGGGAACAGGGTTGTTCTGCGTTCCGGTATTTGAGAGCGCATTAGCTGTTGTAGGATAAAGAAGATCGCTTTTGATGCCCTTTAAAATGGCCATCACAACAGCATTGACGATGGGAATGATCAATAAGATCCCAACAACAGCTGCACTGACCCTTTCCGATAAAGTGAGCTCTCTTTCCGGTGCAGGATTATCCAGGGTGTTTTGTGCAACCGAGCTGACCTTAGTCCCTTGGACGGCATCCCGAATGTTATAGAACCCTTGGTTAAACGGCTCAATAAACAGGTCGTAACAATGGTTGGGAGAGGATGGAATTGCAGCGGTCATATTCACCTGAAAGAGTAATATTTAAATTGCAAATATTATGATCAAAATTCAGATTAAACGGAATAATTTAATTAATTTTTTGATGCAAAATTGCAGGGATTAAATTGCGTTTCAGAAAAAAGTCTACTGCAATAGATCTCTTGCATAACCCGCTTTGCTTGGAAAAAGGACGATTTTATCAGGCGAATGGGGTTATCCAAGAGCCAACAAACAGTGCTGCGCCTGTCATCTAGGTGAAAAATAACATGGAGCGATATCCTTAATAGCCGAAGGAAAAGGCCGGAAGAACTCTGGTGCGTAAAAAGCCCGAGCAAGAGCAAGGTCTAAGGCAGCCACGTCGCTATGTTTGGTGAAGCTTTAAGGCTATCCCGTTTGAGAGAGTGATTGTTGAAATACTGCCCCTCCTTCTTGAAACTTAAGGAGTAAATTCATGGAATCGACTTTTGAATGCATAGAACCAAATGCAGCAGGCATTGATGTGGGTAGCTTTTCCCATTTTGTAGCTGTTCCTCAAGGAAGAGATAAAGAAACCGTTAAAGAATTTGGTAGTTTTACAGAGGATTTACACTCAATTGTACATTGGCTAGAAATCTGCCGGGTAAAAACAGTGGCAATGGAAGCGACAGGAGTGTATTGGATTCCTTTATATGAGGTGCTGGTAGAAAAAGGCTTTCAAGTGTGTCTGGTGAATGCCAGGCATTATAAGAATGTTAGAGGACGAAAAAGCGATGTATTAGACTGTCAATGGTTGCAGCAGCTACATTCCTACGGACTTTTGAAATCATCCTTCCAACCCGGTGAGGAAGAAAACAAACTAAGGCAACTCGTTCGTCATAGAGCCAACCTAGTCCGATGGGGAGCAACTCATGTTCAACAAATGCAAAAAGCCCTCGCGCAAATGAATTTACAATTGAGCAATGTGGTGACCGACCTTCTCGGAGACACAGGAATGAAGATTATAAGAGCTATCTGCTCAGGAGAAAGAGATCCAAAAATATTATCCGCGTTTCGAGATGCTCGCTGTAAAAATTCGCAAGAGACAATAGAAAAATCCTTATATCGACATTATCGAGAGGAAATCTTATTCAGTCTAAAGCAAGCTCTAGCCAGTTATGACCACTACCAAAGACAAATTGGAGAGTGTAACCAAGAGATCGAGGTGATCACTAGGAATTTTGAAGACAAAAGTGGTGGGCAAACAGTGTGCAAGAAAAGAGAAAGTAAGAAAAACCACATTGGGTTCGATGCACAAGATCGTCTTATGAAAATGGTGGGGGTAAATCTTACTCAGATTCCTGGGATTAATGGAACTATAGCCATGACATTCATTGCTGAAGTTGGGACAAATGTTGATAAATGGACGAACGCAAAGGCGTTTGCTTGTTGGCTAGGATTATGTCCAGGCACAAAAATATCAGGCGGCAAACGGCTAAGTGGGAAAACCACTTCCTGTAAGAATAGAGCAGCAGAAGCACTCAGAATGGCAGCGAGTGCCTTGTATAGAAATCAAAGTGCCCTTGGAGCATTTTTACGAAGGCTCAAAGCAAGACTAGGACCAGCTAAGGCAATTACTGCAGTAGCTCATAAATTGGCAGTAATCATTTACAATATGATAAAGAACAAAAAAAGCTACAATGAGATGGGCGCAGGTTATTATGACGAACTACACAAAGCTAGAGCTGTAAAAAACTTGGAAAAGTTTGCAAAACGGTTAGGGTTTGATATTTCGCCAAAACAACCAATTACACCATGCTCTACATCAACATGTTAAGTTATGTTATTTGAGAGATCTAATGTTGAACCTACTCTTGTGCTGCGTCTGCGTTCGATTGCGGTGCAATAGGACGGACCAGTCCGAGCGCTTCCAGCGACAGCACCAACCCGGGGTAATTAAAATTGCCGCCATAGTTCAAGACGTTATCAGGGTCTTCCGATAATCGTGCTTCCATGTCGGGAGCCGCAGTTCCGTCGGGGAGGTTGCCGCCAGGCTCATCGGCAAAGTTGTAATATTCTGCCGCCCATATCAGGATCTCATTGCGCAAAGGTTGATAAGCGCCGTGATAGGTGCGCAGTTCTTTAACGAGGTGTTCAAAGGGTTTGTACTCTTCAGCAAAGGCCCGTAGAGCTGCACGGCCTGGAGGAGTGCCATATCCATCGTAGTAATGATTTGCATCAGAATTGATGATGCTTTCATTCAACCCTAATAATCGAGCAACCCTACGGATGACCTCCCGTTCGATGTAGACAATCGTAGGATCGTTAGGGTTCTGACGGGCAATGATCTCTTTGATAAGGTTAGCGCGGTATTTGCACATGGCAAGAGATGCTCGATAAATGATCTTCGTGGGAGTTGAATTTCCATTGCTGGCAGCGTCTCCTTCTGCAATAACGTCGAGGAGAAGCGTTTGGACTTGTGAAATGGTTTGGGTGATGCAGTTGTTGCTGGCATCGATAATGCTGGTAACGACGCGGCCAAATTGTTCTTTTAGCGCGGCTTCCTCGGGCGACCCTCGGGTAATGCGCGCTTGCTGTTGGGAAAAATATTCGGCCAATTTAGAAAGAAGATTGGCAGCTGTTGCGTATCGATCATCGTAAAAGTTAATGGGCTGATCATCAGCGGGGTTGATATATTCCTCAAAATTGGCGACTATTCTTCTAAAATTCTCTCTTTCATCATCGTCAGGGATGCCGGCCCAATCTAAGAAGTCGAATAATTTCGATGGTCGATGCGTTGTTTCGTATCTTTGCAATACGCTGGCTAAATTAAAACGGAGGATTTGGGAGTGGAGCCTAAAGCGGCTGTTCAACTCTGACAGGGTGTTTTCAGCAGAGGGGACCATGCCTTGGATTTCTGCAAGGCGGTTGAGCGCTTCTCTTTTTCTTGCGACCATTTGGTCAGCGGAAATAGCGGTAAGGTCGATCGGCGCGATCGGTTCGTCGCTCGGAGGAGGAGTGATGTTGATTTCAGAATCATCTTGGTCTTCATATCTTCTTCTCCGGTGCGCGTAAATGTCGAAATCAATATTTGGGTCGATGAAATCGCTATTGGCCGCTTTTAAAATGAGCATAACAACCGCATTGACGATTGGAACGATCAGCAGGACTCCGACGATAGCAGAACCGCCCTCTCTGCTAAGGAAAGGCCTCGATATTCGAATTGAGGGAGGTTGTCTATAGCAGTTGCATCGATAACTTCAAGTTTTGTTCCAAAGCACGCATTCGTGATGTTGTGGAAACCGTGCTTAAAGGGTTCAATGAATAGATCGTAGCAGTAATTGGTGCTCGGTTGAACTTCTGTAACCATGATGCCTCACTTTATGCAGTCGTTTGGGTTTCAGCTGGACGTAACAATCCCAGGGTTTCAAGCAGTAGCACCACACCCTGGCAGTTAAAATTGCCGCCGTCGCTCAAGATGTTGTCGGGATCTTCCGATAACCGGGCTTCCATATCGGGAGCTGCTGTTCCATCGGGGAGATTGGCGCCAGGTTCATCGGTAAAGCCGTAATATCCTGTCGCCCATATCAAGATTTCGTTGCGCAAACGTTGATAAGCACCGTGATAGGTGCGCAGTTCTTTGACGAGGTGCTCAAAGGGTTTGTACTCTTCTCTAAAAGCTTGAAGGGCCCGATCAACCCGGCCTTCTAGGTGGTTGGACTCAAAGTTATAGACAGCTCCAGCTTCAAAGATGGTCCCTTGCAGCCCGAGGATCCCAGCTAGCCTTCGTGTGAAAGCCCGTTCGAAGTCGGCCATATTGCGGTTATCAGGGTTTTGCCGGATGAGAATTTCTCGTAAGAGGTTTTGGCGGTATTTGCAAAGGGCAAGGCCTGTTTGATAGATGATCTTCGTTTGGGCCGATCCTCCGTTGCTGGCAGCATCCCCTTCTGCAATCACGTCGAGAAGCAGCGACTGGACCTGTGCCTGAGTTTGGTGGATGCAATTGTTGTTTGCATCGATCAGGCTGTCAAATACTCTTGTAAACTGCTCTTTAAGCGCAGTCTCTTCGTCGGTTCCAGCTCCAACGCGGGCTTGCTGCTGTGAAAAATATTCGGCCATGTTTGAAAGAAGGCCTCTGATTGTTTCATATTCTTCACGACCGCCGTGTAGATTTTCAAATTGGTTGACTGCCCGTCTAAAGCGGTCTCTTTGGTAATCGTTTGGAATATCAGCCCAGTCCATGAAGTCGAATAATTTTGCGGGAGTATGCGTGGTCTGATACCGTTGCAAGACCTCGTCTAAGTTGAATCGGAGGGCCTGGGAATGGAGTCTAAATTGGGTATTGAGCTGGGGAATGGGGTCTTGTCCGGGACTTGCCATTGTTTCGAGTGCTGCAAAACGTGCTAGCGCACCTCTTTTTCTTGCAACCATCTCTTCAGCGGAGACCGGATCTGTGTTGAGTGGGGCAATCGGAGGATCGTTGACAGGGACGATCGCTCTTGCTGCGATTTCGCTTGCCTTAGTCAGATAAAGAAGATCGCTTTTAATGCCTTTTAAAATGGCCATGACGACGGAATTGACGATGGGGATAATAAGCAGGATGCCGACGGCAGCGCTGCTGACCCGTTCTATTAGAGAAAGGTCTCTTTGCGGGGCATTAGGATTGATGATAGCTTGTGCGATGGATTGCGCCTTAGTTCCTACGACTGCATCGCGCAGGTTGTAATAGCCTTGGCGGAAGGGTTCGATAAAAAAATTGTCGTATGCATCGGTAACGGGCTCCGCAAAATGAGCGATCTCGCGCGAGGCTTCAGAGAGGAGTGGCGCTATTTCGTTATAACGGTCGGTAATCGGTTCTACTATTCCAGAAATCGCACGTGTAACCATAGATTCTCTTAAATTTTATAAAAAGTGAGGCGGTAGTTTAATGCATTTTTACAATTAGTATAAGTAAAAAAAACGCCTGATAAAAATCAGGCGTTTTGACTTAAAAGCAACTACAAATTTTAGGTTGTAGCTTGAGCGCCGGCTTGACGGATCAACCCGAGCGTATCCAGGAGCAGTGCAACGCCAGATATTTTCATGACGCCTCCATCAGATAATGCTGGAAGAGTAGCAAAATCATCAGACATCCTGGGGTCCATATGGGGAGCTGGTGTCCCGTCTGGCAGGTTGGCTGGAGCTGCAGATCCGTTGTCTTGCGTCTCAGAGCCGATATCAAAGTAGGTGTTAGCCCACAGGAAAATGTCGGCACGCAAGGTACGGTGGTTTCCAGCATAGCCGCTAAGGTCAGCTAAGAGATGCTCCATCGGCTTATACTCGTCTAGGAAGGTCTGTACAGCACGGTTAACAGGTTCATCCACGTTGCCGAGGACATGGCCGAATCTAGCGCCAGCTGCAAAGATATTTCCCTGCATTCCAAGAGCTTCCGCAACGCGCTGAGTTGCAACCCGCTCTAAGTCTGCCATGTGGGCTTGACCTGGGTTTTGACGGACAAGGATTTCCTTAAGGAGGCTTGTGCGGTATTTGCAAAGAGCCAGTCCTGCACGGTTGACGATCTTGAGTTGAACTGAGCTTCCACGTCCTGAGTCCCCTTCGGCGATGACGTCGAGAACAAGTCCTTGCATCTGGGAGAGCATTTGGTCGATGCAGTTATTGTTCGCATCGATAATGCTGTCATAGACTCGTGTAAACTGTTCTTTAAGGACAGTTTCAGCAGGTGTTCCAGAGCCAACGATAGCTTGCTGCTGAACGAAATATTCAGCCAAATTGCTCATCAGCCCCTTTACTGTGGCTTGGTGATCATCTCCGGTTCTGCGGTTAAAAGGATCGACGGCCATTCTAAATGCATTTCTGCGAGCATCGTCTGGAATGCCAGCCCAATCCATGAAATCATATAACTTGGACGGGGTGTGGTTGGTCTGGTATCTGTTAAGCAAATTCTGCAGATTGAACTGGAGAATATGGGCGCTTGCTTCGAAGCGGCCGCTGATCTCAGCTAGCGGTTGTTGGCCAGGTCTGACCATTGCTTCGATTTCGTCTAAGCGGGTTAAGGCAGCCCGTTTTCTTGCGATCATCTCTTCAGGAGAAATAGGATCTACGCTGACCGGTGCGATCGGTTCTAGGACGATAGTTGATTTTGTCGGATAAAGCAGGTCGCTGCTAGCAATTTTTAGGATTGCATAGACAACTGCATTGATCACTGGAATGACCAGTAAAATGCCGACAACGACGGCGCTGACTCTTTCGCCCAATGATAGGTTGCGCTCGGTTGGAGCTGCTGTAGCGATCACGTTTTGTGCAACGGAATCAACTTTTGTTCCAAAGAGACCATCGCGTAGATTGCAATAGCCTTGGTTAAAAGGCTCAATCAATGCATCGTAGCATTGATTGGATATTGATTGAAAATCAGAAACCATAATACTCCGTAAAGTTGGTTTGGTTAATAAAACGGATGGATTATGGTTTATTTCTGATAATTATTGCAATGTCAAATTTGTTAAGTTAATTTATATTTTTAGTTATTGGTTATTAGTGGTTGTGAGTTGATGTTAAATAAGAGATTTACATGGAAGGAGTGTAGAAAACTTCTTTTAATGTGAGTCCATGGGCGGGAGCTGTGACGCCTGCTAATGCCCTAGTCTTGTTCTCTAGGATAGAGGGAATGGTATCAGGAAGGATCTTGCCGCATCCCACATAGACGAGGGTGCCGGCTAGGTTCCGGACCATTTTATAGAGAAAATGATCCCCTTTGAAACAGATCGATAGGCGGTTTCCCTCATGTAAAATAATATTGATCGCATCAATTTTGCAGACGGGGCTTCGGGTCCAAAGGGACCGTTCATTGCAAAATGAGGAAAAATCGTGGGTCCCAAGCAGATGCTGGGATTCTTTTTCCATGAGAGGGATGTCGAGGGGGTAGGGAAAATGCCAGGAGAGCTGGCGGTAGAAGGGGATCTGGACCTCATGGTTGCAGATCCAATAGGTGTAGTGTTTGCTGGTTGCGTCAATCGTAGGATGAAATGGTAGCGGCATAGGTTCAATGGAAAGGACGCGGATGTCATGAGGGAGTGTTCCATTCAGGCCGTAGAGGAATCGACGGAGGTCGGAAAGGGGAGTATCCGTGAAAAAGTTGACGACTTGTCCCTCGGCATGGACGCCGGCATCGGTGCGGCTTGCGGCTTGGAGCTGGACCTGTTTGCGCAGAATTTGAAAGATCGACTTTTCAAGCATCAGCTCAATGCTGTTTCCAAGGGAGGTCTTTTGCCATCCTTTATATTCGGTGCCTTTGTAGGCAACGATCAGTTTGTAATTGATTAGTTTAGAATCTTCTTTCACAGTCCCGCCGTCAATTGATTATTGCCCTAAAGAGCCATGGGGGCCCAAGAAGAGGATGAGACCGTTTAAGAACATCTGCACGGAGATCAGGATGAGAAGAAGGCCCATAAGCCTTTCGCAGGCGACAAGCCCCCTCCATCCCAGCAATTTTTTCAGATAGCTGGCGCTAAGTAGGATGATCGTGGAAGCGATCCATGCTAAAATGATCGCTCCGATCGTGATCCATTCGTTGTATTGCTCATGGGAATAGAGGATCACGGCGGCAAGGACAGCTGGGCCTGCGACAAGGGGAATGGCTAGAGGGACGATGAAGGGTTCTTTATCGGGAGAGATGTCGACGTCGGGGTCGCGCCTTCCTGGAAAGATCATTTTGAGGGCGATGATAAAGAGGATGATCCCGCCAGCGATTAGCAAGGTAGCTTGTTCCACATTGAGGAACTCCAAGAGAATGTCTCCGAGAAAATCAAAGGCGATAATGATGATGAGCGCAATGACCAGCTCTCGAAAAATAATGTACTGGTGGCGTTTGGGGTCGATGTCTTTGAGGACCGAGATAAAAATAGGGACATTGCCGATCGGGTCCATCAGCAAGAATAGGGCAAAGGCCATCGATAAGAGCTGTACGAAAGA
>JAFEGU010000279.1 GCA_018239725.1 Verrucomicrobiota bacterium
CGTTTTCACCATATGCAAGATAAGGTGGAATATAGACTTCCCATTTGTCGCCGACTTGCATCAATTGAAGGATTTCCGACCAACCGGCAATGACGCGGTTAAGAGGAAATAATACAGGTTGTCCTCGTTGATATGAGCTGTCGAAGACTCGGCCGTCGATGAAGGAGCCTCTGTAATGAATCTTAACGACATCAAGGGGAGTGGGATGTACGCCAGTCCCAGAACTTTTCTGAAGAACTTTGTATTGGAGGCCGGAATTAAGGACAACAACACCTTCCTTTTCTTTGTTCAGCAAGAGGAAAGCTTCGCTCTTCTTTTTATTTTCTTCTGACATTTTTGCAACGAACTGCCTTTGCTGCGTTTCAACTTGTTGACGCAGGGCATTCAAGATCGATTGGATCTCTTCAACTGCCAGTTTAGGGTCGTTATTAGCCAATCCATCATTAAAACCGTTGTTTAAGCAGTCCATGTCCATGTCTGCAAACTGCTGCTTGAGATTCATTCCAGTTTGGAGACCTATGCAATAGCTAACTTTTTCCTTGGTCGATTTCATCTTTTACCTCGCTTAATTGGAAAAAACTGTTATACCTTATAGACAATTGAGGAACAAGAAGTTTTCAAGATCTTCCTCGAGCTACCTTCTTCTCTGGAAATAGTACAAACATTCTTTTTCTTGATTAATTATTTGAAAATTAATTATCGTTTTTGTCTTTGTTTGGTTTATTTTTTTTGTTATTTTTATTTTCTGTGAAAATAGAAGAATAGGGGTTTTATGACTTCTTCAATTCCAAATTCTGAAAACATTCCTGCCTACGATCCGATCGAACAATTTCGGTGGTTCAATAACCAGGAAAATACGCAAGCCCACCTTACCGGGCTCCGCCAAGAAGTTTCTTTCGAACGCTGGTTCTACCATTACGCTGTGGTGCAAAATATTTCTGATGCGGAGCTCTCTGAAAAAGTGAAAGCGCGTGCTTGGGCGGCTGTCTCTTTAGGAGAGAGTTTTTTTCGCTCCGTTATCGCGCTGGCAAGCTATGCCTTTTCTAAAATTTTCTGCCAAGCAAACACGGATGTGCAACAAGACGTTTTGCATGCGCAGTTCAACAGCATTTACTTTAGCTTTAATGCCATCCTCTCTCCAGAAGACGCTATCAAGATGGCCGTCTCTTCCGATCCTTCGGATGAAAACCACCTTCCGCGCATTGGATCTCTCTTCGGCGATTGGCGATGGGGGACTGCTTACTATGGGGAAAGAGTTTAGCTTGTATGACGTTGAGGCTGTCGCATAGAACAACCAACTTTTGAGTAAATACATGACATTGCAAGTGACTGGAGCAAGTCCGGTTTCCATTCAGAATTCCGCAGCGGATTCTAACTGCTTAACTCATATTGCCACCCCCTGGAACTGCGAAGGGGATACAATCAGTAAGATCGCTGCCTGGGCTGGTTTCTTCTTTGTGGGGTGGATCTATCATCCGATCTGTGCGATCAGCCATTGCTACGCACAGATCTGCGAATGGGTCTCCGATGTGTTGAAGATCAATCGTGTTGCTGAAGAGATCTTCTACTCCGACCCGATCTCTCAAACTTTATCAAGTTTCAACAATGCTAGAGTGGGAGGTCAAGTCAACGGGATTTATGTGACCACGAACGAATCCCGTCTGGAGGCTTCCCGGCAATCATATGCTGCGCATCCTCGTGTGGACGGCGATCTTCAGACTATCCATATCGGATGTGCGACATGGCATAACCTGGATATCATTTGCGCTCGCCGATCAACTTATGGACTGATCGTCGATTTCAATCCTAAAAATGGCGAGTTCATGAGAAAAACACTCCAGATGGTCAATACGTGCGAATCCCGGGATAGATTTGTCCATACCATGGTCGACTATTTGAATTCCCTATCAGGAAGGGAACGGGATTTGTATTTCCATTCCGATCAGCAGGGGCTTCCAACCGAGCGGATCGAAAGGGAGCTTGAGCGGGAGGGGAGCTGGCTTCAAACCGAAGAGAACTATCTCTATATCAAGCAGCAACTGGCCGCAAGGGATAGGCTTGTTGCGATTACTGAAGATATGACGCATGACGAGGTGTTTGCCAATATCAGAAGATTTCTCAACAATAGCCATATCGCTGTCGATACTCTCTATGTTAGCAACATCTGCAACTTCATGAACACGCCCGGCGAGAGAGGCGCATTTGCCAGGTCGGTCAGGCACCTGCTCAACAACGACACCCTCTTCATTAATTGTCCGCGGCAAATAGAGCGCAATTCTTCCGATCCGACGTTGTTAGTCCAAAGGGTGGCTCCTGGAAGAGAGATTCTGGCAAGCGCCTTTGATTTCAACCAATTATTTGAAGTCAGAGCTTGAAGAGACGGCAAAAAGCATTTCCATTTACCGCTTTTCGTGCTAGAATTTTGCTAAAAAAATTAGGATCAAGATGAAAACGATTGCAAAGAGCCAAGCTCCTGTTATTGAGCTCTTAAAGGAGCTTTCTCCCGATAGTTCAAATAATACGTTGCGCTCCTGGATCGAGAAAGGGAGGGTCATGGTTGCAGGTGTTGTGGTCAATCGGAGCACTCATCCTGTGTTGGCAGGGCAGGAAGTTTCTGTTGGGCCCCGCGTGCAATTTGCTCGAGGTGATATCAAGATCTTATTTGAAGATGAGCATATCGTCGTATTAGAGAAGCCGGAAGGGCTGCTGAGCGTTGCAACCGATTTTCATGATGAATACACAGCGCATACGATTTTAAAGCGTCGGCGCCATCCTGGCCGCGTCTTCCCCGTTCATCGCCTTGACCGGGAAACTTCCGGCGTCATGATCTTTGCTTATACAGAAGCTGCCCGTGA
>JAFEGU010000027.1 GCA_018239725.1 Verrucomicrobiota bacterium
AACGGAAGGGCGATCGTCAAAGGAGAAAGCATCATCATACCCATCGCAAGCAGGATGTTCGCCGTTACCAGGTCGATCACGAAAAAGGGCAAATAAATGAGGACGCCGACTTCAAAGGCCGCTTTGAGTTGAGTCGTGATAAACGAAGGGATAATAACGATAAAATCCGTTGGTTGTAATGATTTCTTGTAAGGGTCAGGGAAGGAGCGGTACGCGAGCTGATAAAAACCCGAGATGTGCTTGTTCGATGTGTTGCGGATTAAAAACTTTTTCAGGGGCTCTTTGCTAAGAGCAACAATTTTCACAATGTAATCGGCGCTTTGTGCTGAAAATAGTTCTTGCGGAGGCTCCTTACTGATGAACTCTTCCGCTGCCTGGTACATGGCCAAACAGGTCGGGAACATCACATAGACCGACATAAAGAGCGCAATACCGGTGATGATCTGGTTAGGCGGAGACTGCTGTACTCCCAAAGCGTTTCGAAGTAGGGACAGAACGATAACGATCTTGATGTAGGAGGTAAGCAGCATGATCGCGTATGGCAGGAGCGAAAGGATCGTGATCGCTGCGAGTTCTTGGACGATCGTCGGGGAAGGCTGGCCGCCCGGAGGGATTTCAGGTGGGGGAGTATTGGGCCCGATCGGGATTGGTTCTTGGGAGAACAAGCAATCGCATCCGACGCCGACAAAGAAGAGGACGAGCAAAAGTGCAAAGTGGAGTTTGTGGCGTTTGATCAGGTCAAATGTCTTTCGAATCATTGCAATCAGGGGTTTACCACGACTTTAGTACATCCCAAGGATTTAAATATAGAAGTTATTAAAGGAAAGGTAAATGCAAAGAGTTAAGGTAAAATGTTTTTATGGGCCTCTGTATCATATTTGGGAAACACGGCACTGCGTATTCGCATTTCCGACATATGATACAGAGGCCCATAAAAACATTTTACCTTAACTCTTTTGAAAAAATATTCTTAGTGGAGTTTCATGTACTTTTCGAAGGCGGCTTCTAGTGCGCGCCATTGGTTCTCAATTGTGGAATTGATGATGCCGCTCTCTGTCTCGATAATGCAGCCGCCGGGGGAAACATCGCCTCTTTCTTGAATGGAAAGGGTCTGCAGCTGCTCGAGGATCGATTTGATCTTCGGCTTATTGGCTTCCAACGACTCTTTGTCAGCCTTATTCACATAGATGGTGAACCGGTGGTTCTGCGTCACCGGCGCCAAAGCTGCGATCACAATCTCAACGATCGTTTCAGGATGCAGCTCGAGTTCCTTGCTGACGATTTTTTTGGCGGCTTTTAATGCCAGGGGAAGGATCTGCTTTTGCATCTCGATCCGCAAGTGGCGCAAATTCCGCTCGAACGATATCAGGTGTTCATTGAACTGGGAAAGCCCCTCTTCAAAACCCTCTTTTTTTGTTTTTTCCTTAAGAGCTTCACATTCTGCATCGACTTGCTTCCGGTAGTGCTCCGCATCTTCTTTTGCCCGCTGCAGGATCTCCTGAGCAGTCATCAGCGTGCTAAAGTCTTCAGCAGAGATCACCTTGTCATCTGTAGAAGGATGGATTTCTCCTTGGTAGATCAATGAGAAGAATTTCATGGTATTATACCGGGGTATGGGTGTTGATCGATTGGCTCAATTCGACCACCTGATCGATGAGGAGGGGAGCTGCGCGGGGGTGGTCGAGGGGAGTGCAGAGCTTGAGCAAGGCGTTGCCTTTCTCGCTATCGAGATGATGGGTGGCATACCAGATCAGGCTCGGATGGTGGCCGTAAAGGGCTTTGGCGATCCGGTTGATCCCCCGTTGAAAGAGGCTGTGCTTCAAAGCTTCCACATCGCCGCTCCAGCTGGCCAGGCCCAGTTTTTTAAAAGCGACGGGCTCTTTCTTGTGGGACAGCGTTTTCAGATAGGCCTGTTGTGGTTTAGAGAGGAGGGCGTAAATTTGCTTCAGCTTTGATGTGTCGATGATGTGGCGGATCTCAATCGAGAGGTCGTGCATGCTGATCAGGTCGATCAGGGAAGACCACTCTTGCATTCCTAAGTCAAGCAATGGGTTGAGGCGGCTTGCCGGTAAGCATGGGATCGGTAAAAGATCGGAAGGCGCAGTCCGCTCAAACAGGGCTTGTCTGAGGAAGCGGGAGGCAATGAAGGAAATTTCGGGCAACTGGTTGGAGAAGAGAAGCGCAGTTTTGAGTCCTTTTTGCTGGTCTGGATGCAGGCATGCGAGAAAAAGGCGGATGTCTGATTCGGGAAGAGTGCGCAGATAGGGGGCAAACCAGGAATAATGGATACGGAAAAGTGCCTCATCGCAACGGGGGAGCCCTTTGGACGGGTCTCCTAAAGTGGCCCCAAGTTCGCGGAGCTCTTTAGCTTCGTTGGCAGGAAGGTATTTCAAAAGGGCGTTCTGCTGCTCGGGGGAGCACTTTTGCAAAAAAGCGTGGCAAACGATCGCAGCAGTATTATCCATGTTTATATCTCAAATAAGCGCAAAACCGCTATTTTTTGATGTCCTCTTTCCGCTGATTATCCGTTGTTCCTTCATGGTGGTCTTGGAGGGGGATGTGGCTCAAGAGCGCTTTAATCCCTCCGCGCCGCTTCAATATCGGATAGAATTTCCATACCATCCAGCCAAGAAGGACTGCAAAGAGAAGGGTAAACACTGTCAGTAGGAAGAAGATGAACCGGAACCTGCCGGCTGAGTTTTTGCTCATGACGATCGACCAGATGCTGACGTACTCTTTGGCTTTGGCTTCAAGAGGTTCGATCTGCGGGGCCAAGGTCACATCGGTGAACCTGGACCGGTCGGAGATGACGGTCACATCATTGACATCGAGTCCCGTTACGCTTCCTGAAACGAGACGTTTGATCTTGGTAACCAGGTGGCTGTTGGGGTCGTCGAGGATCCCTTGGTGCTTGACATAGACTGCGGCAGTGATCTTTTGCAATGGGGCGGCTGCGGTCCCTGGAATTGCAGCAGCTGCAGCTTCTTGCGGAAATGAAAGTTGGACGTCGGCGTCGATGACTCCGTCGATTTTACGGATCATGTTCGCGATTTGCTGGGCAAGTCCAGCCTGGTAGCGGATGGTCTCTTCTTTATCCGAGGACATCAGTCCCGATTTGCCAAAGAGGTCGAGAAGGTTTGTTCCTTGTTGGCGCGGCAGCCCGTTTTGGTTTAAAATGGCCATCGCATCGGTTGCTTGTCCAGGAGGGACGGAAATACTCCATTTGGGAGCTCCGCCAGCGCCGCCGGGAGCGGAACTAACGGTGGCTATTTTTTCAGCAGGGATCCCTTTGCTTGCCAAGAAGACGACGATCTCGTTGGCATCCCTTTCGCTTACATCATTGATGATGACCATGTTGTTTTCGCATCCGGAAAGAAAGACGAGAGCAGCAAAGGCTGCCATGGCGACAAAGAGGCGTTCAATGGAACGGAAAGCGGGGTGCATCATAAATGATCTATATGTTGAAAGTTCATCTGGCTATTTCCTTTATATCAATTTTCCCCTAGCGCGTCAAACTCAATCATTTTTGGAGTTTGTCCGTTTAAATAGCCAGGAGGGGCCGTTGCCGAATCGGCGGCGGGCGTAGTCCAATATCCCTTGAACGGCAGCTTTGTTCTTAAGGAGCTTTTCTTCTTGCTGCCGGTAGTCTTTTTTTGGGCTGAGCCTTTTGCGCAGGGCAAGCTGGGCTGTTTTGAGCAGACGGCGCTTGAGCAGGTGGGCGATATCGGGGAGCAGGACCTTCCAATAAAGCCGGGGGCGTCCATTGCTGGTGCA
>JAFEGU010000280.1 GCA_018239725.1 Verrucomicrobiota bacterium
CGTGTTGGGGTGCTGATATCTTTGATTCATTTTTAGAAATGGCTGGAAACTCATTAAATAAATTGTCTCGGTTGTTTTTCAGTATATTTGGTGAATGTGGAAATAACATTAAAGCTGATTGCAATCAGCGCGTTCCGCTTAATCATAACCGTGCGATTGGTCAATTAAGGGATGATAGTAAACCCCCAAAAAAAACCAGTTTTCCATGCGAACAAAAACGCAATATACCAGATAGTACAGAAAAACCATTAGAAATAAAATCACGAATACCACTGAAAAATCAAGAAGAGAGATCAGAAATTGGTCGATTAAATCCAAAAAATCTAGATAGCTCAGCAGGAAGGAATCAATATTTATGGAAGCAAAATCAAAAGCCTCAGCCAAGTGCTGATCAATTAGAAAATGATATAACGAAACTAAAGACAAAGTTGAGTGAGGATAAATCAAAGTTGAGTAAGGCTAAATTAAAGTTCCATTCTGCAATTCAATCAGATCAAGATTGTTTCAAACAGTTTAAAAGTGAAGAAACCTATGGTATCTATCAAATCGATCAATTAAGTAAAAAAATAGATGATTTAAGTAAAGAAATAGATGATTTAAATGAGAAAATTATACGTAAAGAACTTGTGTTGCAGGAACTTTACCCGAATGATTTCGAAGAATATCAAAAAAAATTGCCTAAGGAGTTCGATGAGGAAATTTTCCACATGGAGCTCCACTGATCAATTCAAGCCCATTTATCAAGATGATCATGGCCCTTAAAAAGGGCCATTTTTTTTGAATACCGATTTTCTTAGAGATTTATTCAAAAGCTATTTGGGCTATTTCCTACCTATTTGCGCATACATTCTAGGGCCGAACAAGTTGATGCAGACCCCTAAGATAACGAGAAGGGCGGCGATGATCTTCCAAATCTGGAGGGGCTCATTGAGGAAGGCCGCAGAGCTCAAAATGGCGATGATGGGAACCAGCAGGGTGAAGGGGGCCACCGCTCCAATCGGGTGATGGTGGAGAAGCCAGCTCCAGAGGCCAAATCCCAGCAAAGTTGACAGATAGGTGATATACAGAATGGCTCCGCCGGAGACCCAAGTCAGATGCTGTATAGTTGATATCAGATGTTCAGATCCTTCCACAACGAGGGAAATGGCAAGAAGCGGCGGCCATGCGATGAGACTTCCCCAAATCACCAGAGAAACCATGTTCACTTTGCCAAGTTTCTTGGAGATCACATTGCCGGCTCCCCACGCTGCTGCAGATCCGATCACCAGTAAAAATCCTGTCAGTGTCACGCTTCCTTTTAAATGCGTGGCCACAAGGGCTATCCCGCCAAAGGCGATCAGCGCTCCAATGATTTGCCAGGAGTGGAATTTTTCATTGAGGAATAGGGCTCCAAGCAGCACAGAAAAAAAGACGTGAAGCTGTAGAAGCAACGATGCCAGGCCAGGTGTAACGCCAGCATACATGCCCATGAAAAGAAGGGCGAACTGCAACGCGAACATGACAAGGCCATAGATGACGACAGATCGAAAGGGGATACTGGGGCGTTTGATGAAAAAAACGGCAGGGATGCTTGTGAGAAAAAATCGGGCAAAGCCAAGAAGAAGTGGGGAGACTTCGTCCAGTCCAAGCTTAATGGCAATAAAATTAAAACCCCAGATAAGGATGATCAGAAGGGCTAGGGATAAATGGGTGATGGGGATCATTTCCTAAATCTCCATTTTGATGCAGAAATGCTTATGAAACTCGATGTTCCACGCTATCGATTTTAGGTTTTGGTGTCAAAAGCCTAAAATGATGCGGACTTGAAAAAGAGTCGAAATTTGGAGGCTATTTCCTGACCATTCCCGCATGCAGCCTAGGGCTGAGTAAGTTGATGCTGACGCCCAAGATAACGAGAAGGGCTGCGATGATCTTCCACGTCTGAAGGGGTTCATTGAGGAAGGCAGCTGAGCTCAAAATGGCGATGATGGGAACTAGGAGAGTGAAGGGGGCCACCGTTCCAATCGGGTGATGGTGGAGAAGCCAGCTCCAGAGGCCGAATGCCAGTAAAGTCGACAGATAGGTGGTATAGAGAATGGCTCCTCCAGAGACCCAAGTCAGATGCTGGAGTGTGGATATCAGATGTTCAGCCCCGTCCACGATAAGGGAAATGGCAAGAAGAGGCGGCCATGCAATCAGACTTCCCCAAATCACCAGAGAAACCATGTTCACTTTACCAAGTTTCTTGGAGATCACATTACCGGCGACCAACGCTATTGCAGATCCGATCACCAACAAAAAACCTGTGAGTGTTACGCTTCCGCCTAAATGCATCGCTATAAGGGCTATCCCCCCGAAGGCGATCAGCGCTCCAATGATTTGCCAGGAATGGCATTTTTCCTTCAGGAATACGGCGCTAAGCAGCAGAGAAAAAAAGACGTGAAGCTGCACAAGCAAAGATGCCAGACTCGGTGTTACGCCTGCATACATACCCATAAAAAGAAGGGCAAATTGTAATGTGAACATGACAAGGCCATAGATGACGACGGAACGAAAAGGGAGATTGGGACGTTTGATGAAAAAAACGGCAGGGATGCTTGTAAGAAAAAAACGTGCAAAGCCAAGAAGAAGGGGGGAGACTTCGTCCAGTCCAAGCTTGATTGAAATAAAATTAAAACCCCAGATAAGGATCATTACGAGGGCAAGGGCTAAATGGGTGATGGGGATCATTTTCCAAATCTCCATTTTGATACAGAGGCGCTTGTGAAACTGGATGTTCCAAGTTATCGATTTTAAGTTTCGCTGTCAAAAGCCTTTCTGATACAATAGCCGATCGACATATGGGTGAGATCGCCATGACGGAACTGCTCAAAAAAGTTCAGGCCTACAAAGAGGTTCAACGGAAAATCGAAGAGCTCGAAGAGCAAAAAAAGCTCCTTGTTTCTGAAATTTTAGATCTGATGCCAAAAGATGAGCCCTCTGTTCAACTGGATGCCTACCGCGTCAAAAGGACAACACGCCTATCTATACGGATCTCCATTCAAGATGCAGAGGCCTTTGGCGCAGTCAAAATGGAGAAAATGGTCGACAGGAAGATGATCAAGGAGCTTTTCCAGCAGGGAAAAACTCTTCCCGATGTCTCTGAAATCACCTACATTCAAGTTTACACGAATTCTGGACCTAAAGAAGAAACTTCCGATTCAAGACAACCTCAGGAACAATGGAGTTCATCATGAAAACGCAGCAGCTTCCCGATTTAATGGAAAATCCCCGTTTTAGAGAGTTGATCGATGGGTTTTCTGAGGTAATCAAAACTTCTTCCGAGCAAGGGCTTGCCGAAGCGCGCAAGCGGTGCACCGAATTTTTCTTGAATGCCGATCCATTCCGGGCTGAGATCAAAAGGATCGACCATGTGGAGATCGAAGGAAAAGACAAAAATAGCATTGCTCTTAATGTATATTCGCCCCATGCAGTGGAGAAACCCCCTGTGATCCTCTATTTTCACCGCGGTGGCTGGATCTTTGGCAATATTGCCGAAGCAGATCCTGTCTGCCGTTTGCTAGCGCAGCATTTGGGAGCGGTCGTCATATCGGTCGACTACCGGCTTTCTCCGGAAAATCCTTTCCCAAAACCGCTAGAGGATTGCTATGCGGCTATAGTTTGGGCGGCTGAGCATGCCGGAAAGTGGGGCGCTGATCTGGACAAGCTGATCGTTTGCGGAGAGAGCGCAGGAGGCAACCTAGCTGCAGCGGTATCGCTGATGGCAAGGGATTTTAATGGGCCTGCGATTGCAGCGCAGCTCCTCATCTATCCGATCATCACAGCTCAAATCGATTCTGAGCCCTATGACAGCTCTGTCGACCGCCACTTTTTGACAAAAGAGGCGATGCAGTTCATGTGGGGCGCTTATTTGCAATCGGAAGAAAACGGCAAGAACCCTTACGCGTCGGTTGACCGCGCAGCTGATCTGTCCCGGCTGCCTCCAGCCGTTGTCATTACCGGGGAATATGATCCGTTGCATGTAGAGGGCAGCAAGTATGCTGAAGCATTGAAGAGTGCAGGGGTGATGGTCCAATCAAAATGTTTCGAGGCGGTGATCCATGGATTTCTCGACTTGCCGATTTACGACTCAGAGCAAAAGATCGGATGGGTGGGGGAGATTAAAGTGATGTTGGACAATGCTTTGAAGGGGAAGTAAGTGCAAATGTTTAGAAAAAGTCTTATAGCAGCAGCTTTGGTGTTGAGTTCTTGCCAATCGAACAGCCAACCGGTTCCAGTTACGACGCCGGGGGAAGTGTTTGCGAACGAGCATTTGCTGTTCGATATGAAAGATGAGGTGAGCGGATTTCCTTGTTTAGTGTCTGGAACGGTCCCAGGATGGCTGTCTGGGGCTCTTTTGCGCAACGGGCCTGCTAAGTTCCAAGTGGGGGACAAGAGGGTGGAGTGGTTCGACGGTCTTGCCATGCTCCATGTCTTTGAATTTTCTTCTGGACAGGTGGCTTATAGCAACCGCTTTTTGCGCAGCGAGCAGTATTTCATCATGATGGATGAAAAAAGCTTGGAGTTCAGCGGGTTTGCTCAAGATCCGTGCCCTAAAGTGTTTAAAGACCAGATCTCCAAAGAGGTCCCAGCCTCAATGAAAGGGATCCATAATGCCGATGTCAGCATCCAAGCATATGCTGATCAAATGGTCGCATTGACGGAGGTCCCCATGCCGGTCGTCTTCGATCCGGAAACTTTAGAGACGGTGGGTAATTTCCAGTATCAGGACAAGCTTGTGCAAGGGCAGTGGGAATCTGCGCATCCGCAACGGGATCCAATCACAGGCGAGACGGTCAATTATTTTATCCGGTTTGGGAGGGAGACCTCTTATGTAGTCTGGAAAATGGAAAATGCAGAGGCGGGAAGAAGCGTCATCGCGGAGATTCCTGTGAAGCGCCCCTCCTACATGCACAGCTTTGCCCTTACAGAGCATTATGTTGTCCTCGTTGAGTTTCCCTTTGTCGTCAATCCGAATGACTTAAGAGACAAGAAGAAGCCATTCATATTTAATTACCAGTGGAAGCCTGAACTGGGAACCGAGTTCCTTGTCATTGAACGCTCATCTGGAAAGTCTTTCAAGATCAAAGGGGACCCTTTTTTCGCTTTCCACCATGTCAATGCGTTTGACAAGGAAGGGAAGATTTATATCGATATCATCACCCATCCGAATGCGAACATCATGAACGTTGTCACCGATCAGGTGGATGATCAAAAGAGCATCGAAGAGAGTGAAACAACGCGGCTGCAGCGGTTTACCATCGATGTTGCTCAGCAAGGGCTCAAAAGCGAGACCTTGTTCGATCAGACCACTGAACTACCCCGTATCCCTTCGGAACGGGTCGCGCAGGAATATCAGTACTGCTATGCGGTCGACATGCGTTTTCCTACAACGATGCAGGCAAAGCCTGCGCTCTACCAGATCGATGTCAATGCGAAAACTGCAAAAAGCTGGTCTGAGGAGGGGTGTTTTCCAGGTGAGCCGATCTTTGTAGCGCGTCCTGGTGCAACCAAGGAGAATGATGGAGTCGTTTTATCTGTCGTGCTCGACTTTGCGCGGAACAGTTCTTTCTTGCTCGTCATCGATGCGAACGGGTTTAACGAGATAGCCCGTGCGAAAGTTCCCAATCCGATCCCTGTAGGATTGCATGGTTTATGGGATGCTAAAAAATAGATCTCTTGCATAACCCGCTTTGCCTGGAAAAATCGTTCTTTTTTCACAGGTTTTTAGAAACTGTTTACAGTTTCGGATCTCACGATGGAGTCGACTCGAGGAGAGTCGGCGAGAGAGGGGGATAAAAACCTGTGAAAAAAGAACGATTTTGCCAGGTGAATGGGGTTATGCAAGAGATCTAATAGAGCAGCATTAAGAGGCAATGGCAAAACTCAATTGCCTCTAAATTCTATAGAATTTTTTAGCGTTCCGATAGAACACTTTTTCTAGGTCCGCTTCTGAATAGGAGGCAAGCGCTGTCTTGAAGATGCGGAAGATCTCATGGAAGGGGATATAAACGCTGTCGGGAGGGCAGTTGCTGCCGACCATGCACCTGTCAACTCCGAACAAGCGGACGCCCTCTTGGATGAAAGGGATGATCGCCTTTTCGTCGTTCTTTTGAAAGATCCAGCCGATGCAGGAGATTTTTAAGCAGACATTGGGACATTGCGCGATCTCGGCCAGTCTGTTTTTCCAGAGTGTAAATTCATTCGGACCCGTTTTCAACGGCCATCCCAGGTGCTGCAAGACGATAGGGATATCAGGAAAGCTGCGGGCAAGTTCGACTGCATCAGCGATCTGGGTATCGTAAATTTGCATTTCAAATATTAGGCCATACTTGGATAAGAGGGCATACCCCTTTCTCCATGCAGGGTCCTTCATGTAGTCGTCCCGCTCTGCGCCAAAGGATCCCTCAACAGAGTTCAGTGCCATCCGGATCCCTCTTAAATTCGGATAATGCTTGTGGCCTTTGAGTGTGTTCTCTACGTCGGGAGAATGAAGCTGCGCATGGGCGATGATCGCATGGGGAAAGCCGTAGCGCTCAGCCTGTTCTTGGACCCATTTTGTTTCTAGGACGGGATTTTCAGGAAAGCCTCCGCATTCAATGTGGATCATTTGGGAAATGGGGAGATCCTTGCTCATCTTTAGATAGTCTTCTGCGGAAAAATTGTGGTTTAACACTCCATTGGCAAGTTGTGGGAGCCAGCTGTAACCGTTTGCGGTATCCCACAGGTGCATGTGCGTGTCGATGATCTTTCCTTCGTACATACAAAGCCTCTTTTGCAATACTCCATTTAGTTTTCTTATATAGAATGGGATTGATTTAGAAACGTCAAATACGTACCGAAATCCCCTCGAGCGAAATTTCTTTTGAAAAATTCGCCGAAAAGTGAAGATTATTCTTGCAGGAATTTAAAAAAGGTTTTACACCCAGAGTATGAAGATTTGGAACCGCTATATTTCAATCTTCCCAAAACACTCCACTTTGAAAGAGGGAAATATTTATGGCTAAGAA
>JAFEGU010000281.1 GCA_018239725.1 Verrucomicrobiota bacterium
GTTCAGCATCGATTTCAAACGGGATGGGTTTGATGCAGGGACCAGCTTTTACTATTTGAGGAAAATACTATGAACCGATCTTTTGCCAGTGATAATTTTGCTCCTGTCCACCCTCGGATCATGCAGGCGATCATCGACTGCAATGAAGGGCACCAGAGGGCGTATGGCGCCGATGAGATGACCCAGGAGGCCGTCCGTCTATTCCAAGAGGAGTTTGGCAACGACTGCGATGTCTATTTCGTCTTTAATGGGACTGCTGCCAATGTGCTCGGGCTGAAAACGATCGCCCACTCCCATCAGACGGTCTTCTGCTCCAACGTGGCCCATATCAATGTGGACGAGTGCGGCGCTCCTGAGAACTACACCGGCTGCAAGTTGATCGTTCTTCCCGAACAAAATGGAAAGATCTCGATCGAGCATATCCGACCCTACCTGGTGGATAGGGGAGTGCAGCACCGATCGCAGCCGAAAGTGATCTCGATCACTCAGTCGACCGAGCTGGGAACCCTCTATTCTCCTGAAGAGATCAGGGCGATCGCCGATTTTGCCCATGCTAACGGGATGCTGCTGCACATGGACGGCGCACGCATCGGCAACGCGGCGGCAGCGCTTAAAATGCCTCTGCGTGCCCTGACGCGGGACTTAGGAGTAGATCTCCTTTCCTTCGGCGGGACAAAGAATGGGATGATGTTCGGCGAGGCCGTGATCTTTTTCGACAGGTCATTGTCCAAGGAGTTTCCCTATATCCGCAAGCAGGGGATGCAGCTGGCTTCAAAGATGCGCTACCTCTCTGCGCAATTTGTCGCGCTGCTATCTGATGGGCTTTGGTTGAAGAACGCCTCCCATGCCAATGCGATGGCCCAGCTGCTTTATCGACGCGTCGAAGAGGAACTCCCTCAAATTCCTTTGACCCGCCAAGTTGAAGCGAACGCCGTCTTTGCTCTGCTGCCAAAAGAGACGATCCCTGCATTGCAGGAGCACACCTTCTTCTGGGTATGGGACGATGCAAAAGGGGAAGTCCGGTGGATGACCTCGTGGGACACTCAGCCCGAAGATGTCGAACAGTTCATCGCTGTTGTGAAACAGCACATGAAATGACGCCAGTTTTCTAGTGGAGAGGCAGTTTTGCAACTGCCTCGGAGCCTAAAGGGATTAATCTGGTTGGCTGCCCATTGGAGGTTTCAGAGAGGGGAAAGTAAAGTCCAAGATTTTGATCTTTCCATCATCAAAACCAGAGATGAGCATCCCATCTTTTACGATTAGGGAATAGACAGAGCTTTGTTGGACATTCAAGCTTTGGAGCTCATCACCGCTTTCAAGGTCCCAGATTTTGATCGTTTGATCAGCTGAACCTGAAAAACGGACCTTATCTGTTGCTTCTACGTACCAAGAAACCCGACGAATGGGAAAAGTAGGTGATCGAACAGCTCTCTCAAGCTTTTGCTTTACGAAGGTGAATACAGTTACGAGCCAAATAAATCCAAACTCTATCATTGCAATAAATTTAAAAACATCGCTAATGCAAAAAACTAAAATTCTTTAGGAGTATTAAGAGAAAAACCAGAACCTAATTTAGCATTAAAGTGAGCTCCAATTGGATCAAACATCTTCAAAAAGAGCTTTGGATTTTTCTCAAGAATACAGCACTTTTTATAGCCATCCCCTTGAGCATAGGTGATTAATCCATTTTTTGTTTCCACATTGAATCGTGGAGTTTCATGCGATCCCATTTCAAGATCATCGCTAAAATGGTCAAATAA
>JAFEGU010000282.1 GCA_018239725.1 Verrucomicrobiota bacterium
CCACTCTCCGACTTCAAAGTCTTGCCCAGCAAGGGCAGTTTCCGCAACGTTCTTTAAGGAAATGGAGCTTGAGACCTGGGCAAGGTCATGGTCTGGAACAGAAGCGCACCCGCAAAGTCCAAGAAATGCAGCAAATAGAAAACGAAAGGAAATGCGCATAGGTGCAATTGTCCCAAAATAAATGGTTCCTTTCTTTGCTCATAAATTAAAATTATTTAAAACAAAACAGAAATAAGAGAGCGAATTAATTAATTGTGGATTGAATTGTTGCGCCGCCGAGGCAAATAGGCCCTTCGTAGAAAACGATGGCTTGGCGCGGAGTAATTGCCCGTTGGGGCTTTAGAAAGCGGACATAGACCTTTCCCTCTTCGATCCGCTCGATCACACATTCTTGGTCTGGCTGCCGATAGCGCACTTTTGCCGTGCAAGCAAAAGGGAGCTGCGGAGGAGCGCCTAAGACCCAGGACGCTTCGGTCGCAACAAGCTCTTCTGCATAGAGAGCTGGATGGTCGGTCCCTTGTTCGATCAAGACGACATTGCGCTCAACATCTTTTCCGACGACAAACCAGGCATCGCCAGGCCCGCCGATGGCAAGCCCTTTTCTTTGTCCGATCGTGTAGTAGGCGATCCCATCATGCTGTCCGATCACTTCCCCTTTGAGATTTTCAAAATTGCCTTTTTGGTAGGCCAGGTACTTTCCAAGGAACTCCTTAAAGTCCCTCTTTCCAATGAAGCAGATCCCCGTGCTGTCCTTCTTTTCTGAAGTGGCCAGGTTGTGCTCTTTGGCAATTTGGCGCACCTGAGGTTTTTCCATGCCTCCGATTGGAAATAGCACTTTGCTCAATGTCTTCGATTGGATCGTGTAGAGAAAATAGCTCTGGTCTTTATTGGTATCGGAGCCTTTCAGCAGCTGGAAAGAGCTGTCCTTGCTTCCGATTTGGCAGTAATGCCCGGTTGCCAAATAGTCGGCGCCGAGGCTCATCGCCTTTTCGAAGAAGACCTTAAACTTGATCTCCCGGTTGCACAGGATATCAGGATTGGGGGTGTATCCTAGTTTGAGCTCTTCAAGGAAGTGGGAAAAGACGTTGTCCCAGTATTCTTTGACGAAGTTGACCGTGTAGCAGGGAATATCAATCTGCTGGCAGACTTTGACGACATCCTCGTAATCTTGGGTCGATCGGCATACGCCGTCCGGGTTTTTTTCTTCCCAATTTTTCATGAACAGGCCAATGACGTTGTAGCCTTGTCTTTTTAGCAGCAGAGCGCAGACAGAGGAGTCGACCCCTCCCGACATACCGACGACAACGGTCTTTGAGTTCATGATGATTCCTTATTTAAGAAAGCAGTATAGGGGATGTGAAAATTTAAATACAATTGATTTGGTTTTGTTATTTTAATCCGAGTTGTTTATTTTTTTTGATTCAGTGTTTTTTCTTTTATTTTTAATTAAAAAATTTTAATTAGTTTAACATAAATCATTGATTGCGATATCTCTAGGCTTAGGATAGAAAGCTGGAGTTAGAGATGCACGTTCCTATTGATCAAGGCAGGCATTTGGAAGGGGATTTGGAGGTGCCAGAAGGGGCGTCAGGGATCGTCGTCTTTGCCCATGGGAGCGGCAGCAGCCGGCATAGCCCGCGCAACAAGCATGTTGCTAAAGCGCTGCAAAAAGGTGGGCTTGCAACCCTGCTGATCGATCTATTGACGATGGACGAAGAGGAAGAGGATATGGCGACAGCGCATTTGCGCTTTGATATCGGGTTGCTGACAAAGAGGCTGTCCGCTGTCACCGATTGGCTGATGAGGGATAAGAAGGCGGGCCGCTTGCAAATTGGCTATTTCGGTGCGAGCACGGGGGCTGCTGCGGCCCTTTCAGCCGCGGCGGAAAAAAAAGGGGCGGTCAAAGCTGTGGTATCAAGAGGAGGAAGGCCAGACCTTGCAGTGCATCTTCCGCAGGTCAAGGCTCCCACGTTGTTGATAGTAGGCGGCTATGATGTTCCTGTGATCGGGATGAATGAGGAAGCGCTGAAACTTCTCCAGTGTGAAAAGAAGCTTGTTATTGTTCCCAAAGCGACCCATTTGTTTGAAGAGCCGGGCGCTCTTGATCAGGTAGCCCAGCTTGCGCTAGATTGGTTTGCACGGCATTTAAAATAAGGAAGACGGGATGCCTTGGAAAGAAATGCTTCTTGCCCTTGTGATCTTTGTCTTAAGTTTTTTCAGCGTGATCAGCGGCGGGATCGGTCTGTTGTCACGTCCCGTTCTCATTATGTTTGGACTTCCTCCCAATGTGGCCATCGGGACATTCCGCGTTTCAAACCTGATCGCCCGTGTCGGAGGAGTGCTTTCTTTTATTCAGCAGAGGAAATCATTAGAAATTGATTGGAAGCTGGCATTCCATCTGTTCATCCCTTCGTTTTTAGGAGGGATTATTGGAGCGGAGATTGTTTCGTTCGTCAATCCCCATTTACTGAAAATGATCTTAGGGATTTTCATTGTATTGATTGGATTGATCTTGCTTGTGCGCAAAGACCTTGGGGTTGCGTCCCATCATACGAAAATGTCAAAGACCAAGAAGGCAGTCGGTATCATCTCCACGCTTGTCATTGGGATTATAGCGGCTTTCGTCGGCGGATCTGGAATTCTTTTTGCTTATCTGCTTATTTTAAATTATGACAAGAGCTACCTTTCGTCAGCACCTGTCCGCAAGCTTGCAAATTTCGGCAGCGCATTGAGTTCGTCGCTTTTGTTTATCTGGTATGATATCGTGGATTGGAAGCTGATGGTGATTATTGTAATCGCAGGCGGCCTTGGCGAATATTTCGGAGGGCGCTATCAGATCCAAAAAGGGGAAGCCTGGATTAGAAGGGTGACCCTCGCGATGATTTTCGCAGGCGGAGCAGTGATGTTTTTTTTATAGGGGCAAGAGTGCAATGGAACACCAACCTTTTTCGTTTTGGCATTGGAGCGCAGCAAAGCTGATGGAAAAGCTGCGAGCTTCTTCGCTTGGACTCGATAGCAAAGAAGCTGCCATCCGATTAAAGAAATTGGGGGCTCAGCACATCCGTCCTAAAAAAAATTCGATGCTGGTCCTTTTTTTTAGCCAGTTTAAGAGCCCGTTGATTCTTCTTCTGATCGGCGCTGCTGTCCTATCATTTTCGCTGAAGGACAAGACGGATGCGATCATCATCTTGGTCATTGTGCTTGGCAGCGGGATCTTGAGTTTTTTCCAAGAAAGGGGAGCCACTCTTGCTGTCAGCAAATTGCTTGCCATGGTCCAGGTCAAAGCCTTGGTCATCAGAAGCGGGCAGACTACTGAGGTTCCCATGGAAGAGGTGGTTCCGGGCGATATTGTCCTGTTAAGCGCAGGGGACATGATCCCCGGAGACTGTTTCATTTTGGAGTCGAAGGATTGCTTTGTCGATGAAGCGACTCTGACAGGAGAGACCTTCCACGTCGAAAAAAAAGAGGGGATCCTGCCCGAGGACACCCCGCTTGCAAAACGGACGAACACGCTGTTCATGGGAAGCCATATGGTCAGCGGAGCCGCAAAAGCTCTCGTCGTCTTTTCAGGAAAGCAGACCGAGTTTGGCAAAGTTGCCGAACGGCTGAAACTCCGCCCTCCAGAGACCTCTTTTGAAAATGGACTGCGCCATTTCGGCTATTTGCTATTGGAAGTGACGCTGATCCTCGTGATCGCCATTTTTGCGTTCAACATCTATTTGCACCGTCCTGTCCTAGAATCCTTTATGTTCGCGCTGGCCTTAGCGGTTGGATTAACGCCGCAGCTTCTTCCTGCGATTGTCAGTATTAATTTGGCAAGAGGCGCCAAACGGATGGCCAAAGAAAAAGTGATTGTGAAAAGGCTGTCCTCAATCGAAAACTTTGGCAGCATGAACGTGTTATGCTCCGATAAGACGGGAACACTGACCGAAGGTGTTGCCCAGCTCGATGGGTGGGTCGACTGCGAAGGATCCATTTCAGAAGAGCTTCTTCAATTCTCTTATCTGAATGCATCGATGCAAACGGGGTATTCCAATCCGATCGATGAAGCCATAGTGAAGAAAAAGAAAGAGTTCGGGAATTGGCACAAGCGGGATGAGATCCCTTACGATTTTATCCGGAAACGGCTGAGCGTCTTAGCATCCGATGGGAAAGAGCTTGTCATGATCACCAAAGGGGCCTTTTCCCATATGCTTCCGATTTGTTCAAAGGCCCGCAAGGCAAATGGCGAGGAGGTCCCTTTCGAATCGGTCAGAGAACCGATTGAAAAACTGTTCTCAAGCTATTGCGAACAAGGGTTCCGGGCGATCGGAGTGGCCATCAAGAGATGTTCGACCTCATCAATCACGCGCGATGATGAAAACCAGATGACTTTTTTGGGGTTTCTGCTCTTCTTTGATCCTTTAAAACCGGGGATTGCAGAGACTGTCCAGCGTCTTAAAGAGATGGGGGTTTCGCTTAAGATCATATCGGGCGACCACCGTTTGGTAACAGCCCATATCTCCGAGCAGGTTGGGCTAAAGAACAGCGAGATCCTTACGGGAAGCGATATCCGCCATATGTCGGACAATGCCTTAATGAAGAAGGTCCAGCATGTCAATCTGTTTGCAGAGGTTGAGCCTAACCAAAAAGAAAGGATTATCTTAAGCTTGCGCAAGGCAGGCTATGTCGTCGGGTTTTTAGGTGACGGGATCAATGATGCGACTGCGCTTCATACAGCCGATGTCGGGATCTCTGTCAACACATCTGTCGATGTCGCAAAGGAAGTTGCTGATATTGTCATGTTGAAAAAAGATCTTTCTGCGCTTCTGAGGGGAGTAAGGGAAGGTCGCAAGACCTTTGCCAATACCTTGAAGTATGTCTTTATGGCATCGAGCGCCAACTTCGGCAATATGTTCAGCATGGCGGGCATTTCGGTGTTTCTTCCCTTTTTACCCCTATTGCCCAAGCAGATCCTGCTGATGAACTTGCTAACTGATGTTCCAGAAATGACAATTGCGACAGACCAAGTTGATCATGAGATCATTGAAAAACCGGTCAAATGGGACATCAAGATGATCAAGCGCTTTATGATCCTCTTTGGTTGGATCAGCTCTTTGTTCGACTTCTTGACCTTCGGCGTTCTCTTGTTTGTCCTCAGGGCTCCATCGGCAGAGTTTAGGACAGGGTGGTTTATCGAGTCGGTCGCATCGGCTGCAGCAATCGTTCTGGTGATCCGTACGCGCAAACCCTTTTTTCAGTCGCGTCCAAGTCCCTACCTTTCGTGGGCTGTGGCCGGTGTGATCGCATTGACCTTCCTGATGCCGATAACACCGCTCGGAACTTTATTTGGATTTGTTCCGCTGCCGCTAGGTTTCTACTGCGCAATCATTGCGATCGTCGGCCTTTACGTCTTCAGCGTTGAACTGGCCAAAAAGCAGTTTTATAAGAACCATGGTTCCCTGAAAGG
>JAFEGU010000283.1 GCA_018239725.1 Verrucomicrobiota bacterium
TCTTGGAGAAGAGTCTCGATCTCTACCAAATGTTCTTGGATCATAGAGAACAATTGGCCTTGCAAGCCCGGCTGAGAGAAAAACTGATTTGACGCAGGCACACCGTAAACATGGGCGTCTTTAAAATAGGGAAGAACGCGCAACACCGATTTCAATGCATCGGGATGGTTGTTCGCGTAGTCCAAGAGCTGTTTGCATTGAGGCCAGAGTTGGGGCCCCGCCGGTCTTTTACCTGTGAGCTGCCAGGCTGTGATCGATGCTTCGAGAAGAAGCTTCGAGAGTTCTTGCTGGACTTGTCCGACAACGCTGACCGGCGCCGATACGACATGGAGCTGAGGAGATGGGCTCGTTGCAATCTTGTCGATCAGAAACTCAGCAAACACATAGGTCTTTCCAAGGCCCATTTCGAGAGAAAGGAGTTTGGAGAGCCCATGGGAGTCATAACGAAGCAGGTCTTGGAGCGTCTCTTGCTGATAAGGTTTTAAAGCCCGTGTCCAGGAAAAGGCAGGCTTTGCGGCAGGCATGTCGCTTAATTTATCGACGATCGGATAAGAGTAAGGTTTGATCTGGCGAAGGACGACCGATTCCCTCGCGACCTCGCGGGCAACAGCCTCTTTGATTTTTTTGATCGATGTCCGATTCAAAGTGTCGTAGGGGTTGTCTGAGACTGCAAAAGCCTGATCGTCGTTTAAAGAAGGAAGACCGGCAAAAGAGCCAACCTCCGGGATCTCTCCTTCCTTGCCCCTTCTTTGCCGTTTTGAACGAACATCCGCAGGAAAAGGGATCAGCTGCTCTTCCAAAGGCACAAAGGCGCCTTCATGTTCCGGCGCTTCATAGGCATTCTTCCGATGTCTTTTTGCTTCGGAAGAGACGCCATCATTTTCCCGCGTTGTCCGTTTATCAGAGGATCTAGAGCGGATCAGATCATTGAACGAGAGGAATGATTCCAGAGAAGAAGGTTGTTCCGGGTTCTCTGCAGGGCTCCGCTCGCGCCGCTTTGCAGGACGTTCCCCCCTATCCCGCTCTCTGCGATAAGAAGGTTCTTCATCGCTTGCCGATTCCACATCATCGCCGCTCGAATCGGTCTCAGAAACCTCTTCGATAGGCTGGACTAGTTTTTCCCGCATCGGGACAAGGAGCCTTGGCAGGTCGGAGGGAGGAAGCTCGGCCAAATAACGCTCGAGGGTGTTGTACTCTTCCCAAGATAAGACGACGCTTTCATCTTCTCTGATCCTATCGGACGGAACTTCGCTGTGCTTTAAGATTTCCGTGAACAAAAATCGGAGGGCCTCTTGGCCGTCATCCTTTCCAAAACTTTCAACAAAGCCCATTTTTCCAAAGTGGACCTGCATGATGTGGGCGCGCACTTGGTTTTGGTCTTGGGCCAAAATAAAGCAAGGACATGGCGCTCTGCTTGCATCCGTCAGCCGCTCGGAAGCTGGAAAATAGCGCTCGGGATGGTTGACCATGTAGTTCCATTCCCTTAGTTTAAGGGAAAAGAGGGTCTGGCAGGCTTCCAAAGCAAAATAATCGGAAAGAGGCGCTTGGATCTCTCTTGGCTGCCGAGCGTTTTGCTTCAAGCA
>JAFEGU010000284.1 GCA_018239725.1 Verrucomicrobiota bacterium
CAAAAGTTTGGCCGATAAATTTACGGCTATTCAGAACGAAAGCTAATATAAAGGCTCACCAAAAAATCACCCTATAATTCAAATGCTTCTAGACTCATTTTTTCGGCAACATATACTGTCAAAATATGAAAACCTTGCCCATCCCGACAGGACCTTATCAAGTTGGAATCGCCAAGTATGATCTGACCGATCCATACCGAAAGGAAATCGAGCATCCAAATGGCCGATTAATCCCGATACAAATTTATTTTCCAATTGGCAAAGGGTTCCAAAGCCAATACCATAAAGTTTTTGAGGAGCGGGTGGCAGGAAATTGGCCTCCGCTCGATGTTGAGGTCTATAGCCAGATGGCAGATCTCACCTTATTAGAAGGTAAGACAAAACACCCCCTGATTCTTCTCAATCATGGCGATACCGTTGCAATGACCGATTATGGTTTCGTTGCTGAAGACTTAGCAAACCATGGCTATGTTGTGGTCTCCATCCAACACCAACTCAATACAGACCCCGAAGAGCCCGCATTCTGGAAACAGCGCAGCTGTTCCAGATATGGAAAGGTGATCGATAACATCCTTTATGTGTTCCAATGGCTGCAAGACAATCAAACACCCCTGTTTAATGACGCGCTTGATCTGAAAAAAGTTGGACTGATCGGGCATTCGATGGGTGGCAATGCTTTGCTTCTTTTGGCAAGCCGAGCTTCCAGCGCCTTTAAGGAAAAGCAAAAAACCACTCTGCTTCCTCATGTTGATGCTTTAGGTGTTAATGAAGCGCTTATTGTCATGGATACAGGAGGCTTTCCTTATCCAGCGCATGGCCAATACCCGCTTTTTCTCCTTTTGTCAGAGGAACGGGAAGGCTATCAAAAACAATCGGGTTCTTATGATGACATGATCAAAATAGGTCATCAAGTGACGTACTATAAAGGCTCAAAACATATTAGCTTCATGGACCATGGATATATTGATCCCCCAAACCCTGTGAATCCCGAAGAAAACTATTTCAATGGCTCATTAGAAGAGCGAAAAGCCTTTTTTGATCTCATGCGAAAAGATATTCGAGAGTTCCTCGTTAAGAATGGCATTGGAGCACTCTGTTAAATCGGGACGTCGAATGTCAAGGCGATCTCAATTTTAAAGACATCGGATGGCGTCAGGAAACGCACATGGTCAAGATGTTGAGCTGGCAATTGAGCAGGCTTACTGTGCAGATCAAGATCAATGAAGGAAGCGACTTTCTCATATTGGTAGCGGTTGACGAAGTCAGTGCCCCGAAAGCCTGATTGGAACTCCTCTTCGACCAAAGGAGGCCAATCCCGATCGTTGCAATGGCCCCAGGTCGTCACCTTTTTGAGCATCTGCTCTTTTGTTCTGACAAAGCTATAATGGTGGACGAGGGGAAGGTCGTCATGACCTGTTTTCATGGCGGCCTTATGCAGCTTGATCCCGCCAAAGATCCCCCAGCGCTCGTTCCATCGCATTAAGAGGTCGCCATTGAGATGCTTTATTCGGACAAGGACCGGAACCTCTTCCCAGGCATGGGCCTGGAAGGTTGTTTCCCGGAAGTACCAATAGACAGCGAACCGGACAAGCTCATATTCGTCGAATCCCCCGCTATTGAACCATGTGATAAACCTGTCTGTATCGACGATCTCGTCCGTATCAAGGAAAAGGACAAGGTCGATTTCGGGGTCGATGTGATAGGTGGCGACGAGGCGGGCAATGTTGTGCCAGTAGGCGTTTCCATAATGGGCATAGGGGATGCGTCTTCGATCAAAGGGATACTGAAG
>JAFEGU010000285.1 GCA_018239725.1 Verrucomicrobiota bacterium
CATAAGAGAGAGGAGACTATGATCCCAAGCAATCGAAAACCTACCCATCCGGGCATTGTTTTAGAGCGCGACTTCATGAAACCGATGGGGATAACTCCAGCTCAGCTCGCAGAAAAGCTCGGCGGCAAATGGAGCGAGGTTAAGATCACCTCGATCATCAATGGACAAGAAGGGATTTCTGAAAAATCAGCCCAAGACCTGGCAGCCTTTTTCGGAACGACAGCAGACTTTTGGAACCACCTGCAACAGCAGTATTTCCAATGGGCGCGGGTAAGAAGAGAGATGGATAAAGGCCCTCTTAAACAGATGAAGAAGGCTCAATAATATCGAGGTAGTTGCAAAACTGCCTGTTATCGATTATCAATCGGAAAACGGGAAAGCTAGCTGATCGGCGGTGCTTTCAAGTTTTCCGTTCTTTCGTTTGCACACAGTCACTTTTTTGACCTTGTGGATCGATAATCGAATCCCGCGTGTCTGAGCCCCGCTTACAGGGATCGTCTTCAGCCCGCAGACCAACGATTTTTCTTTTTGACGCGCGCTGGTGAAAAAATGGACTTCTACAGCAGGATCATTGTCTGTTGAAAAGTACTGCAGATCCCAATTTTCTTCCAAATACCGGTAAGGCTTGTCTAAGATAAACTTATCGACGATAAAACGTTTTGCCCAGGCCTGCCCGGTTTCTTTGTTCTTATAGACGACGCTAATCGGGGTCTTTTTGTCGGCAACGCCGACCCAGACAGCTTTTTCCAGGTACTGCTTTTCAGGGATATTGAACACCGAATAGGACCCATCTGCATAGAAGGCGAGCAGTTTGTCGAAGTTGGTGCATTCGATCTTCTCTTTGCCAGAGACCTTTGTTCCGATGAAACCCGTGTCAGGATCGTATCCCACTTTGACCTTCTTGGTCTCGATCGACCTCCTGTCAATCTCCTCGATGGCCTTGATCCGGGTCTTGCGAGGGAACTCTGAACCATATTTATCGATCAGCTTTTTGATGTAGGCGATTGTGAACCGTTTGACGTTCCTAAGGTTTTTTTCAGCTTGAGCAAGGGATTCTTTCAGCTCTGCAATCTCCTCTTGGTTCTTATCGATATCGAAACGGGAGATCCGGCGGATCGGAATTTGCAAAAGCTTTTCCCGGTCTTCATGGGTAGGGGCCCTGAGCAGCCTTTTTACAAACGGCTTGAAGGCCGTTTCAAGGGCCTCATGGATCCCTTCGAGAGTCTTGACCGTCTCTATTTTCTTATAGATCTTGTTCTCTATGAAGATCCGTTCCAGGGAACGGTAGAATATCTTCTCAAGAAGACGGTCCCGCTCGATCTCAAGCTCTCTTTTCAAGATGCCGACGAGCTGCTCTGCATGGAAAGAGAGGATCTCATGGACGTCTCCTTCCCATGGGAGTCCATCCTTGATCACAACGATCTGGGAGTTTAGAGCGACTTCGCATTCAGTGAATCCGTAGAGGGCATCGAGGATCTCTTCCGCATACTGCCCTCTTGGAAGCTTGATCTCGATCTCCACATCTCTGGCAGTATAGTCATTGATCGCCTCAATCTTGATCTTGCCTTTCTTGGCTGCATCGTCGATCGAACGGATCAAGCTCTCCGTTGTTGTTCCAAAGCAAATTTCCCGGATAACGAGGGTCTTTGGATCTTTAATATCGATCTTGGCGCGCAGCTTGATCTTTCCTTTGCCTTTCTCATAGAGGCTTTTGTCCATGATCCCGCCGGTCGGGAAATCGGGAAAGAGTTTAAATGGCCTCCCTTCAAGATAGGCGATCTCTGCCTCGAGAAGCTCGACAAAATTATGGGGGAAAATATGGGTTGCCATTCCCACTGCAATCCCCTCTGCGCCTTGCATGAGCAACAGAGGAATCTTGGCAGGAAGGGTGACAGGCTCTAGATTCCTTCCATCGTAGGAAGGGATTTTCTCCGTAATATCAGGATTAAAGAGTGTTTCCTTGGCAAGAGGAGTCAAGCGTGTTTCGATGTAGCGGGCTGCGGCCGATGGGTCGCCTGTATAGATGTTGCCGAAGTTGCCCTGTTTGTCTAGAGTGAACCCTTTGTTGGCTAGGTTGACAAGCGCTTCATAGATGGGGGCGTCGCCGTGGGGATGCAGCTGCATCGACTGTCCGACGATATTGGCGACTTTATGCAGTTTGTCATCATTGATCTTCCATAACGTCTCCAAAATGCGCCTTTGCACCGGTTTTAAGCCGTCGACAATATTCGGGATCGCCCTTTCGAGAATCACATAGGAGGCGTATTTGATGAAGTGGTCCTTCATCTGATGCTTTAAGTCATCCATTTTCGTTCACAAGGTTATGCATGATAAAGGCTTTGCGCTCCGGGGTATTTTTCCCCATATAAAACTCCAATGTCGGCTTGACATCGGAGAGGTTTTGGATCGTCACCGGCAAAAGGCGGATCTCGCTTCCGATAAACTGTTTAAACTCGTTGGGAGAGATCTCTCCTAAACCCTTGAACCGGGTGATCTCCACCCCTTTTTTGAG
>JAFEGU010000286.1 GCA_018239725.1 Verrucomicrobiota bacterium
CGGCGCAGCGAAAAAAAGAACATCATTGAAAAACTCCGGAAAGGTCAGTACGACTTAGGGATCCTATTGACCCATTCGTTTTCTTCCGCTTGGTGGTTTTGGCAGGGAAAAGTAGCCAACCGCCTAGGGTATGAGTGCAATGGCAGAAAGCTGCTTCTCAACAGCAGCATGCCGCTTCCCGACAACATTCAAAACCAGCATCTGGTCGTGACCTATAAGATGCTCCTTGAGCCTCTAGGGATTCCTGTATCCGATACCGTTCCACGCCTGCATTTAACGCCCAAAGAGATCGCAGATGCATCCACGCTTATTAAGCAGAGAGGAATTCCAGAAGGGGCGACAGTTGTCGGAATCAATCCTGGCGCAACATACGGCTCTGCAAAGTGCTGGCTTCCTGAGAGGTTCCGAGAAGTTGCCGAGCGACTGCTGCAGGATCCAGACCTCTATCTCGTCTTTTTCGGAGATCAGGCAACCGCCTCTTTGGTAGGAGAGATCTGCGAAGGTCTTTCTTCCAGAGTGATCAACCTGGCTGGGGCCACAACGCTGCGCGAGCTTGCAAGCATCATTAGTTTATGCGATGTCCTGCTGACCAATGACTCTGGACCGATGCATGTCGCTGATGCCGTTGGAACGCCGATCGTTGCCTTATTTGGATCGACCAGCGACATTGTGACAGGGCCGTACCGCTCAGGAACTGTGATCCATAAGCACGTGGAATGCTCTCCCTGCTACCAGCGCACCTGTCCGATCGATTTCCGATGCATGAAGCGGATCGAAGCGGACGAAGTCTTCGTCGCCATTCAAAAAATGCTCAGCGGCAAACGCTCAAAACTTCACATCACGGCGCTCTAACCATGATTAAGCACTTGTGGCGCAAATATGGGACGAATCCTCTGGATCAGATCCTAAAAGTTGCGCAAAAGGAAGGTAAAAAACGGTTTTTGATCTGTTGGAACCGGGGTATGGGCGACATAGCGTTAGGCCTTTATGGATTGAACTACCGGATCCGGGAATTTCTTCCCGATGCACAGATCACCTACCTGACACGTCCCGATCTTAAAGAAGGATTTGAGCTTCTGGATGATCTCCAGGTTTTCGCCGATCCTGACTGGAAAAGGCATGTGCCTTTGGATCTCGACGACTCTTTAGCAAAACAGGGCTTGAAACGTTCCGACTTTGATGTGATTTTCGAAAAGCCTGATCCGACGAACTGGCTCATTCGGCAGCGAGGCGCGCTTATCCCAAAGCTGAAGTGGCATTCTAAATGGGATGCTCTTTGCGAGCGTTTTGACATCAATCAAAACAAACACTGCGTCGGCGTGCATGTGCAGACAGAGACATTCTACTCTTCGTTTGATCGAAATTGGCCGCTTGATTATTGGAAAGAGCTCTTTGAAAAAGTCACTCGTGAAAAAAATGGACAGATCCTCCTTTTTGGATTTAGTCCCACCCCTCCGATCGAAATTCCCGGTGTGATCGATCTGCGCGGAAAGACAAGCCTTTACGATGTCCTCTCTTTGATCAAGAACCGCTGCACCTATCTTGTCCTCCCGGATTCGGGGCCGCTTGCAATGAGCTATTACCTCGATTGCGATTTCCCAGTTCGAATCGTCTCGCTGTGGGCAGATCCGCGCCATGGCGTCCTCAAACAAAATGTCCCTTCGCCCAATCCGAACCTGACACATATCCCCTTGCTATCGCCTAAGAAAAGAGATCTGCGCGCGCTTTCTGTAGGCCATGTTTTCCAGACGCTCTACGGGTGATATCCGCCATGAATGAAAACGCAATCCTTTCCCACTTGAGCCATCTGAAGCAAAAGCACCTCTTGGCTGGTTTCGATCGCCTAACGCAGGACCAAAAAAAACAATTCGGACACCAAGTTCAAAAATATGACAGGGGGCTTCTTCAGCGGCAGCACGACCTCTTGTTTTCGAAACCAAAAGCTGGACATCCTTTTGAACCGATCCAGAATTATGCGCAGGCAGGATCGTATGCTGATCGGATTCTAGGAGAAGAATTGGTCCGCCAAGGAAAAGTGGCATGCTTGATCTTAGCAGGCGGACAAGGATCGCGCCTCGGTGTTGACGGCCCAAAAGGAGCTGTTGCAGTCTCTCCGATCAAAGGCAAAAGCCTGTTTCAGCTGTTTTCAGAACGGTGCCGCAGCGCATCCATGCGCGCAGGAAGGCCTTTGCATTTAGCGGTCATGACATCTCCTCTGAATCACGCTGCAACAAAAGAGTTTTTCGCGTCGCATGGTCATTTCGATCTCCCTAGTTCCCATCTGCATTTTTTTGAGCAATCGGTCTTACCTTTTTGCGATGATCGGGGGAATTGGCTTTTGGAAAGAACCGGTAAAATTGCAGAAGGGCCTGACGGGAATGGAAATGCGCTGCATCTGCTGTACCAAGCCGGGCTTTATGATCAATGGCGCTCTGACGGTGTCGAATATGTCAATGTCATCTTAGTAGATAATCCATTGGCCGATCCGTTTGACGCTGAGCTGATCGGCTACCACTGCCGGATGCATGCAGATGTCGTTGTTAAAGCAGTTCCTCGCCTTAGCGCAAATGAAAAGATGGGAGTTGTCGTTACCAGCAATGGCAAAACCTGCGTCGTCGAGTATTCCGAGCTGAGCGATGCCGACCTATTAGCAGTCGGAGCCGATGGCGCTCCTCGGTTTTCAATTGCCAATACCAGCCAATTTTCATTCCACATCGACTTTATCCGGAAGATCGCAACGGACCGAGAATGCGCCTTGCCTCTGCATTTAGCCCGCAAACAAGCGCCTGTTTTGCTCGCAACGGCCCAAGGCAGCTGCATTGAACTTGTCAAAGTCTGGAAATTTGAGACATTTATTTTTGATCTGCTTCCTTTTGCAAAGCGTGTTGAAGTGCTGCTCTATCCGCGCGGACTCTCTTATGCACCTTTGAAAAATGCAAGCGGTGAAAAAAGCTTGCAGACGGTGCAAGATGCTTTGCTAGCATTTGACCGCCACATCTACTCAACCCTTTCAGGCTTGCCATCTCCTTCTACTCCATTCGAGCTCCACCCCTCCTTTTATTATCCGACCCCGGATCTTGCATCGCGGTGGAAAGGCAAGGAGCTGCCTTCCGATTCGTATGTTGAAAATAGTGAATAGGGAAATCCCCTTTTTGATATGATTAATTTTTGCGATCCCTCTTAACTTTAGGACGTTTATGCGTATTGCTTACCTAGGTGCTGGTACCTGGGGATTTTGCCTGGCTTCTTTGCTTGCCTCGAATGGAAATGAGGTGATGCTATGGTCATCGAATCCTGAGACATCAAAAATTTTGAGCAAAAAACGGGAGCATCCCAAGCTTCCTCGCTACAAAGCAGATGACCGCGTTGTGTTCACAAGCGATTTGCAAGAGGCGATTTCTGGAGCAGAGCTTCTAGTCGAGTCGGTGACATCCAAAGGGATCCGTCCCGTTTTTGAGCAAGTCCTCGCATTTGGCGGCGTCCAATGTCCGATCGTTATAACATCAAAAGGGATCGAACAGAATAGCGGACTGCTATTGCCGGAAGTGGTGGTGCAAGTCTTAGGCGAGCAAAGCCGCAAGGCGATCTGCTGCTTGAGCGGGCCCAGCCATGCAGAAGAGGTGATCCATAAGCTTCCTACTTCGATTGTGTGCGCATCGTATGATCCGCAAGTGATGCACCAGATCGTCGACATTTTCACAACGCCCTTTTTCCGCATCTATCCCAACGCTGATGTCAACGGGGTCGCATTCGGCGGCGCGATGAAAAATATCATTGCGATTGCCTGTGGTATTTCTGATGGCCTCGGATTTGGCGACAATACGAAAGCAGCTTTAATGACGCGCGGGCTGCATGAGATTCGCAAGCTCTCCATCACAAAAGGGTGCAATCCAGAAACGCTCAATGGTCTTTCCGGACTTGGCGATCTCTGCGTGACCTGCTTGTCCAAGCTAAGCCGCAATTACATGTTTGGAAGATTGATCGCAGAAGGCCTTGAATCGCAAACTGCACAAGAACAGATCGGCATGGTTGTTGAAGGGGCCTATACTTGTGTTTCAGCCCTTCAGCTTGCGCAAAAGGCGCATATCGAAGTGCCGATCACCAAAGCGATCTACGCTATCCTTTACGAAGGCCTCAATCCTCGCGACGCCGTCAAATCGCTTCTGCAGCGCGCGATCAAAGAAGAGCATCTCTGATCAGATTCTACTGAGTGTTTTGAAGGATCTCTTCTTTCGAGGCTTTTTTAATATCGGAAACTAGCATGATTTTAGCTAGTTCTTCAAAGATTGCTCCAGAAGTAATTCATTTTCCTCTATAGAAAGCACTCGAATATCCAAGATGTTTTTTGCGGGATTTTGTATTCTGCTCTTTGCTGTCTCAAAGGATTTGTTGGGGATCAAATTCACGCTGCTCTTGTGGAGACCTCGCACAACTTTCGAACCATCCTCAGGAAGCTGAGGTTTTTTTACGTCAAAATTTTTGGATGGATTAGAAATGAGGTCTTCCTTGGATCGGAGAAAACAAGGTTGTTGGACAAGCCGCCTAATCGGCGGCTTTTAAAAAGCTATTATTTACGCGCGAATAACAACATCACGAATGTTCATATGCAATACACCTTGCCGATAATGCTGCCACTTATTAGGTGCAGCTGCAGTTTTTTGGAATCTAGGTGTCGTTTCCGGCAGCCAAAATTTTCAAATCAGTTTCAGACAAACGGCCATACGGTTTTTGTGGCAAGCTCAGATGGACAATTTTATCTGTACTTTCTTCAATTTTCAGCTCGACTCCTTCATATAACCCTTAGCGCAACCTATCTGTTCTTCGCATCAAGGTTGCCTAAATGATGTTGTTGCTTCAGTGACATGCACTGATGGAACCAATGGTGTTTGTGGTCAGTCCAGCAGCCAATTTTTTTAACTCAGTCTCAGACAAATGGCCATGCGGTTTCTGTGGCAGGCTCAGATGGACAATTTTGTCCGTATTTTCTTCAATCTTTAGCTGGATTCCTTCAGGGACCTGAATGCCTTCTTCCTTAAATAGAGCAAGAGGATTTTTTAATAATTTTTCTTTATAAGCGGGATCTGTCCAAGCTTTTGCGATCATTTTCGACCAAGCTTTATGAAAAGCTTCTTGATTCTCTTTTGACCATGTTTGTTTTTCTTTCATTTTATACCTCGAGTTAGCGCTTTAGTTACTAAAAAAATTGACTCCGGATACGCCTGCGGCGACATCTTTCAATTGACTTTCAGAGAGATTGCCTTGAGGCTTTTCAGGAATTGTGAGATGAATTACCTTATGGGTGTTTTCATCGACTTTAAACTGGATGCCTTCCGGAATCTGAATCCCTTCTTCTTTAAAGACTGCCAAGGGGGTTTTCATTAATTTTTCCTTAAAGGCTGGGTCGTTCCAGGCTTTTGCGATCATTTTTGACCAAGCTTTGTGAAAAGCTTCGTGCATTTCTTTTGTCCAAGGATTTTTTTCTTTCACGTTTTTCTCCATCGTTTTCGATTCCTCTTATCTTTTCGATGTAACATTCAGAAGTGTTTTTTTCAAATTTGTTTTGATAAATTCATGCAAATTCAATATGGAAAATAGTCATGGAACATAAAACCAGTTCGCTAATAGATCTCGATCATCAAATTCAATGGAATCCTTGTTTTCATGTCGAGCTCGTAGAGGGCGCGGGAATTTTCTTATTTTCAGAAAAAGAAACACTTTTTTTGGAGGGGGAAATTTATTTGGTTTTAGGTCCCTTACTCTCAGAAGGAATATATTCCGCCCAAGAGATCGTCTCTGTTTTAGAGAAAAAAGTAGCGGCGGCTTCTGTTTATTACGCGTTGTCCCGTTTGGAGAAAAAAAATCTCATCCGCGCTTGTTTAAAGGACTTGACTGATGACATTCAGTCCTTTGCAGGACATTTTCCCGTTTCTTCTTGCGATCTTAATAGACGACTGAAAGACAATAAGGTTCATGTCGAATATTTAGGGATCCAAGAAAAGGATGAGTTTATTAAAGCCCTTAAGGCAATGGGTCTCAATATCACTTCAAATCCTCAGGAATCTAGCTTTTCTGTTCTTGTTGTGAGCGATTATCTGCACCCAGAAATTGCGGCATTTAATGAATCTTCCATTGAATGCGACAGGCAGTGGATGCTCGTTAAACCGATAGGTTGTCAAATTTGGCTGGGACCGATTTTCGATCCAGAAGATACTGGTTGTTGGAACTGCTTGACCAATCGACTTAAAAGGCATCGATTAGAAGAGCAGTTCATTGCGCAGAAAAAACAGATCGATCTCTTTCTTCCTCCTACATCCGTTGAACTGCCTTCTGTTAAAAAAATCGCCTATCATTTAGCTGCAATCGAAGTATTCAAGCAGGTGATTTTGAAAAGAAATGACCAATTGCACGGAAAATTGATCACCTATGACACGATAACTTTAAAACAACAAGAGCATGTCCTCACAAAACTTCCTCATTGCAGCTGCTCTGCCCCCGCTGATAAACGGCAATTAGACGCGCCTCCTCTTTTGCAGCAGCGAAAGAAAGAAAAAAATACAGGTCCTGGATTTCGATTGGTCTCAGCGGAGGAAACGCTTAAAAAATTTGCTCACTTGATCAGTCCAATCACAGGAGTTGTTGGAGAACTTTCTTGTAGCAACCAAACAAACAGCTCGTTAATTCACGTTTTCCAAGGAGGGTATAACAATGCTCTTCCAAAAAAATCTATCCCTTTTAAGATCGATAACTTTAGATCAGCAAGCGCTGGGAAAGGAACTTCTGATAGCGAAGCAAAAGTAGGTTGCCTATGCGAATCTCTTGAGCGATTTTCTTGTGTTTTTCAAGGGGATGAGCCAAACATCAGTGCACGTTATTCAGACTTAAAAGAGCAAGCTGTCCACCCTCATTCCGTGCTTTTGTTTAGCGAGGACCAGTATCAAAACCGGGACTCGACAAATCTTCTGAATGGCAAATTCAATCATGTCTGCGCCCCTTTTCCTGAAGATGCGCAAATGCATTGGACTCGTCTTTGGTCTTTATCACAAAAAAAATATAAATATTATCCTGCAAGCTGCTGCTATTTCGAATATCCTCAAGATGCTAAAATTTGGGATGGCCGTGCGGATTCTAATGGATGCGCAGCGGGCAATTCGCTCGAAGAAGCCATTTTGCAAGGCTTTTTTGAGCTAGTCGAAAGAGATGCCGTTGCCATTTGGTGGTACAATCGATTGCGAAAGCCCCAACTAGACCTAAAGAGCTTTCAAAATCCTTATGTAGATAAATTATTGGATGAATACGCCAAACTTGGCAGAGAATGTTGGGTACTTGATCTGACGACAGATTTGGGGATTCCCACATTTGCAGCTATTTCTCGCTTAACATCGGGAGATTGCGAAAAAATTCTATTTGGCTTTGGAACGCATCTGGATGCAGAACTAGCTCTTCTTCGTGCTTTGACAGAAATGAACCAATTTTTGACTTCAGTTTTATTTTGGGATGACCTTCCTCAAAACACAAGTCGCGATAGAGAAGAGATTTGGGAGTGGCTGCATCACTGCACTATTGAAAATCAGCCCTATTTGAAGGGTAGGGATCTCCTCTTCGCTTCCCATTTTCCAAAATGGGAAACCAATGATCTGCTTGAAGATATTCATCATTGTCAATCGATCGTCGACAAGCTCGGGATGGAGTTTCTCATTAAGGACCATACACGAAAAGAGATCGGGCTTCCTGTCGTCAGAGTCATTGTTCCCGGCTTAAGACATTTTTGGAAACGGCTTGCCCCAGGAAGGCTGTACGAAGTTCCCGTCAAGATGGGGTGGCTGGAAAAACCGCTTCAAGAATCGGACATGAACCCCATAGCACAATTTTTATAAAATGCAGATACAGCTCCACCCCGATGCGAAAGTAACAAAAGAGGGAGAGAATGTTGTCAAAGTGACATCTCCGCACGTCACCCTTACCCTTGACCAAGTGCCAGATGAAATTCAAAGACTTCTTCTTGCGTTGACCGAATTCCAGGAGGAGTCTCAGCTCTTAGCGGAATTCAGCTCGCTTGACCCATGTCTTGGGGCATCGATCTTTTATTACTATCTTGGTTTATTAGAAGAACACAATTTCTTAGTTTACAAAACCGCTTTTATTCAAGCGATTGGCACTCATCCAAATGAGCTCAGGGTAGGCAAAATTCCACAAGGACCTTTTCAAATTGGCCGCTACGTTGTTTGCCGTAGAGAAAATGAAGACTGGATTGCTGAATCTCCTTTAGCCTCAGTAAAATGCATTCTTCATGCAGCGGAAGGAGTAGAACTTTTCTTCACGCTTGCAAAAGCGCACACTATCGAAGATCTCTGTAAAAGATTTCCTCAATTTTCTAAAGAAGCCCTAAAAGAGACTGTTGCTCTTTTGTGGGCAAATAAAATGCTATCAGAAGAGAAAGAGCACGCTTCCACGGCGCATTGGGAACCCCATGATCTATATTTTCACTTTCGTAGCCGCATAGGCCGTCATCAATACCCCTATGGAGGGACATTTCATTTAAAAGATCAGATTCCGCCATCACCTTGTACTAAAGAATGTCTTGAACGTCCTCTAATGCAATTACAAAAGCCTGAGTTTAAAAAACAGGCTTGCTTTTTTGATGTCCTTGAAAGAAGAAAATCTGTCCGAAAGCACGGAGAAAAACCCTTAAGCCTTGAACAACTATCTGAATTTCTTTTCTTTTCTTCACGTATTAAAGGAAAAATGACAGCGCATGGAGAAGAACTGTCTTTGCGCCCTTATCCAGCCGGTGGAGCGCGCTATGAACTTGAAATCAATTTAATCGTCCACCAATGCTGCGGCTTAGAACGAGGCGTCTATCATTATCATCCGTTACAGCACGCTTTATGCCGTGTTTCAGAATTCAACGAAACAGCGGAACTCCTTCTAAAAGATGCCTGCATTTCGACGGCAACGGACACTTTCCCTCAAGTGCTGATTATTCTCTCAGCCCGTTTTCACCGGGTCTATAGGAAATATCAGTCGATGGCGTATGCGGTGATTTTAAAAAATGTAGGCTCTTTGGTCCAAACAATGTACCTTACAGCATCTGCACTTGATCTTGCCCCTTGCGCGATCGGAGGAGGCAATTCTGATCATTTTTGCCAACTTGTAGGAACAGATTATTTAGAAGAGACAAGTGTTGGGGAATTTATGCTTGGATCAATACCTGGCACTGCCACAGAAAAATAATCAAACTGCAAGTAGACGTTCGTGTAAAAACTGAGCCTTAAAATGGGAGCAAGAATTTGCAACTCCCTCAGAGGCAAAGCTTGATTCAAATTTAGGACTCCTCCTTATAAGATTACCAATTATTAAAGCTATTTCGGTATACACCTAAGCGGAGCAATAGGAAGCTAGTTCCTTTGATTCGATTCCAGAAAGATAGCTTCTTTCGAAGCTTTTTGATAGTCAGCTTCCACCATGATTTTAACCAGTTCCTGGAACGAGGTTCTTGGTTTCCAGTTGAGCTCAGATGCAGCAAGCGATGGATCGCCTTGAAGGTGAGGAACTTCTGTTGGACGGAAGTAGCGCGGATCGATTTTAATCAATACTCTATTAGTCGCTTTATCCATCCCATACTCTTCGCAGCCGGAACCGTGCCACTCGATCTCGTAACCTAATTCACAGTAAACCAATTCAACAAATTCACGGACAGAATGGGACTCACCAGTTGCAATAACAAGGTCTTTTGCTTCTTTCTGCTGGAGCATCAGCCAGATCGCTTCTACATAGTCTTTAGCGTAGCCCCAGTCGCGCATTGCATCCAAGTTGCCTAAATAAAGAACATCCTGAAGACCGAGTTTCTGCCTGCAGGCAGCCAGTGTAATTTTGCGCGTGACGAATGTTTCTCCTCTTAAAGGGGACTCATGGTTGAAGAGGATCCCGTTGCAGGCATAGATCCCGTATGCTTCCCGATAATTGATAGTGATCCAGTAGGCATAGAGCTTCGAGACAGCATAGGGAGAGCGGGGGTAGAACGGAGAATTCTCATTGAGAATGTTATCAGGAGAAAGTCCGTAAAGTTCGCTGGTCGATGCTTGATAGAACTTCGTTTTTTTCTCAAGCCCTAGCAAGTGGATCGCCTCTAAAATACGCAAAACGCCTAAGCCATCGATATCAGAAGTGTATTCTGGGATTTCAAAGGAGACTTTGACATGGCTCTGTGCGGCTAAGTTGTAGATCTCGTCGGGTTGGATTTGTTGAATCAGCGAGCAGACGTTCATTCCATCTGCAAGATCGCCATAATGCAAGATGAACTTTCTATTGGGGATATCTATTTCTTGGTAAATATGATCGACACGTTCTGTATTGAGGGATGAGGAGCGCCTTTTCACTCCATGCACTTCATAGCCTTTTTCCAATAGCAGCTCAGCTAAATAAGCGCCATCTTGACCGGTAACCCCGAAGATCAGCGCTTTTTTGACTGTGGCGGTATTCTCTGCAGAGGCTTTCATGAAGACTAGGCAGCAAATGATGAGAAAGTAGCGGATCATCTCTATCCTATTTTGTTTCGTAGTCGGCATACCAGCGCAGGGTGTCCTGGATCCCTTCTTGAAGGGAAATTTTTGGAGACCAGCCCATGTTCTGAATTTTACTGATATCGAGAAGTTTTCTTGGCGTTCCATCAGGATAAGAAGAGTCGAAAACCAATTCTCCTTCATAGCCGACAGCATTTTTAATGAGTGTAGCGAGCTCAAAAATCGATAAATCGTTTCCGCAGCCGATGTTCACATGCTCGTCTCCCTCGTAATTGCGCATGAGGAAAAGGACAGCATCTGCTAAGTCGTCGACATGAAGAAATTCCCGTTTTGGAGAACCTGTTCCCCATAGGGTGACCGATGGCCTTCCTTCCGCCTTAGCTTCAGAAAATTTGCGGATCAACGCTGGAAGAACGTGGGAATTCTTTAAGTCGAAATGATCGTACGGACCGTAAAGGTTAGTCGGCATGCAGGAGATAAACCGTGTCCCATACTGGCGGTTATAGGATTGACACATCTTAATTCCTGCAATCTTGGCAATCGCATAGGCATCGTTGGTCGGTTCCAACGAGCCGGACAGAAGGTAGGATTCTTTGATCGGCTGAGGGCATTCTCTTGGATAAATGCAGGAAGATCCTAGGAAGAGCAATTTCTTGACGCCATGCAGATACGCAGCATGAAGGACATTGGTTTCGATCATCAAGTTGTCATAGATAAATTGCGCAGGATAGTCGGAATTCGCTTTAATGCCGCCCACCTTCGCTGCCGCAAGGAAGACATAGTCAGGCTTTTCCTGTTCAAAAAACGCATCCACATCGGCTTGCCGCCTGAGGTCGAGATCATCGGATGTTCGCGTGACGATATTCGTGTACCCTTCCTGCCTTAACTTCCTTTCGATCGCGCGGCCGACGAGTCCGTTGTGCCCTGCGACATAAATCTTAGCCTCATAAGGGATCTCTTCTGTCCTGGCAGATGTTTGTAAAAGCAGGCATAAAGTGAGAAGCATGAAAAAACAGTTGGAAAGCTTCATAAGCGACCTCGGGTAAAAGACAGCCAGTATAGCTTAAACTGTTTTTTTGGAAATGGGAAATTATGCCCAGAGTATGCTGTGAAGGCAGTTTTAGAGATATGCGAGAAGGTTCTATGAACCTTCGCAGTGAGGAGCAGGCGAAGCAGCCTTAAGTGGGAATAAGCCTTCTTTTTCGCAGCGCTCTGCAATTCCTATAAAAAAGAGGGGTCAAGGTTTGCTCAACACTTTTTTCACGATAGAACTAAGCAGCCTGACATCATTTGCTGCAAAGGTCTTCACTTCCTGCAGCTTTTTAGCGCTCTCGCGATTTTCTGAGGTGAACCCGCGGAGCTCTTCCCTTGGTGATTGCTGGTTGGCAAGAGTGCGTCCCCATGTCAATAGGTCGAGCATCTTGTCGAGCCTTGAAAGAGGACCTTTAGCTGATCGACTGTTCGAATAAGAAGCAGGATACCGGATAAACTGGCGGCTTGTTTTGGCCGATTTAAGAAAATCGAGCTCTTCTTTAGAAAAGAGTTTCTCGACTTGCAGTTTTTGCACGAGGGCATAGAGATCGTGATCGCTCTCTTCAGTAAGATTCAATGGAAGGGTCTTGGAGTGAACGGCATGGAGCAATACCCCTTCTGCGATCATTTGGTCTAGAAGCAGGATGTTTCCGAGGTGCAAGGAGGCTTCGATCGGCTCTAAATGCTCTTGAGCCTGAAGTTCGGTTTCCAAATGGACCAGCAGGTTTTGCAAGATATTGTCCAAGGTTCCATTGAAGTCGGAAGGAAGTTTGTCCAAGAGCAAAGAACGCATTTCGTTCAGTTGTACAGGAGTCTTTTCAAAGGACAATGGATCTGCGTATACAATTGCAACGGGACTCATCTGTTTATAAAATGTTTCGAAGAGGTTAAGCAGAGGCTCCCTTAATGGGACTGAAGAGGAAGGCCCTTTAACAGGAAACCTATCCTGGATTGTTTCAAGAAGCTCTCCTAATGGGCTGAGATAATCGAACAACGCCTCCATCAACGGTTTGGTCTTTTCTGAAGTTTCTGATGAAGAAGAGGGGGATGTTGGAGGACTCATCATGCGCTGGTTCGTACGGAGCAGGTTATGCAGGACGGTATCATTCTCAGATACCAAATGCAAATCGCGTACGATGATTTCACCGCGATTGATTTCAGTAATCCATTTTCGACTGTTAGGAGAAAGGTCCCCTTTTCCCATGTCGCACATTTGAAGGAGCTGAAATAAGTCATGGGTCAAGTGGGGAGCCAGAGCTTCTTTTGTTTTTATTCCATTGGTTTCCCGGAAAAGGCCCGAGAGTAGTTGCTCGATGCCCAGAGTGCAGTGGCGGACGCTATCGTTGACCAAAGCAAACAGCTCATTTTGCGTCATGTATTCGCGCTGAGATAATTGGCAGGCCCTGCGCAAACTGCTGAATAGGTTGTCAATGTGTTCATAAGAATTCTTCAAAGCTTCTGCCGTTAAGGGAGATCGCGATGCGGATAGGTTCCCAAGCCACGCCCGGAGAATTGCTCGGCATTGTTCAAGCTCTAAGGTAAAGGAAGAGGGTGAGAGGGAAGCGGACTCGCTTACTTGGATTTCAAGAGAAGATGCTTCGGAGGGCAAAGTAGGCGGCTCGAGAGTTGAACTCGACGAGCTGGCCATTGTATGAGAAGGAGGGTGTACGTTAGATGATGAGGGTGTTAGCATTGGATGCAGAGTCGGTTCCGATCGTGAAATTTTTGAGTGCAGCTTGCGAATTTTTCGAGAAGAACTGCCGTAAGGGCGGTCGAACAGGGCTGCGTTCCATTCCTTTTCTCGCTGGATCTTGTCGGATAGGAAAACTTCGATCACTTTGGATGCGCTGCAAAAAATCTCTTCCAGCTGCTCGAATTCTTCTTGATGAATTCCTGCAGGAATGTCTTGGCCGCTTTCTATGGCCTGCAAAAGGGCTGCTTGAGAAAACTCTTGGATTTCCTTGAAAATAGCGGCATCGACTCGATGTTTATTTCCTTGAGAGGCTCCCAGCTTTGAGAGGAGGCTTTCAACATGTGCATCTCGAAAAAAAGCGGGAGCTTCCTGAATGACCAGAAGGTCATTTTTAATTTGGTTGCGGGCAGAGGAAAGGTGTTCCACCATTTCTCTAATGCGCGGAATAAAAAATTCATAAGCTTCACGGTTTTCTTCAGCATAGGTCGGGAAAATAGGATCGTCAACATCATAATTAAAGGGGATCTCATCCTGTTCTGCGGATCTGTTCCTCCCAATGGATTCGACTCGCGTCAACCCGATTGCTTGGGCTTTTTTAGAACAGAGCACATCTCGATAGTATTTTAATGAATCAGCTGCAAACATCCGGCCTTTCATGAGCTCGATCTCTTTAAAGTTATCGAAGATCCTGAGGCAGTGGCGACGCAAGTGAAAGAACAGTTCAATTTTAGATCGTCTGGGGATCGTTTTGTTTTGGATGATCGCTTGATAGACCGTCCTCATTTGTTCCGTTAAAATGCATTGCATTTTTTCATAGCAGGGCAAGCTCATCGACAGGGACTGATCCATTTGGATATACCCGAGTAGATGATCCATCTGAGAAAAGACCATAATGAAATTTTTGATCGTGCTTCTGTAACTTTGGACCTTAGAAGTTTTTAACGACACAGTTCCTAAGTCTAAAAGATTGTTCTGTAGAAGGGCCGGATCATTCAAAAGAAGTACCGAATTCGATCTATCCAGAAAATCAACGACATATTCCTCGTTTGCCGTCAGCTCGGCCCCCACGACGCAGGACACGTAGCTGCGCAACAAAACCAGCAGAGGCACGAATTGGCTGAAGTCTGTTTCCTGAGAAGGGGCTTCGCCGATCGATTCAGCGAAGCAGCGTGAAAAAATATAGGACAAAGCTTGGTATTTGAATATCGGATTGGTATCGGATGCAAGAAACTTCGGATGTTCAAAGTAGGTAATAAAACGGGGTGTGTGTGCGTACACATCTGAATAAAACACGCTCTTTGTTAAATGGAAGAAATTCGGATCAGAGCTGTTAAATATTTTCAAAAAGGCTGAGAGTTTCTGTGTAAAGAGGGTGAACAGGGAAACTTCGCTGCATAGTACGTCTTGTCTTCGATCTGTATAAAAAATGGCCCCTAATCTTGCAGCTGCTTGCAGTTTATCAACGGGGGGATACTCAATAACTTCCTCATATTGAGGCGTCGTGGTGTCGTTTGATCGAACAATGACGGAACTGGAAGATGCCATGGTTTCTCGATGAAAATAGATAAAGAATCCGGCAATCCTAGCAAAAAAGATAAATTAAACCAGTTAAATAATTCTTAATGTTAAGATGTTATTAATTTAATGCGAGTTGTTTATTTTTAATTTAAAAATATATATAACTATTTCTTGGTGTAATAGAGGTAATTATGAGCGTAAGCGATTTGTTTTTAAGTGCCAGTATGCAAGTGGAGCAACGTCAAGAGGTTATAGAGAGTCCCCTCCCTTTTGATATGACGATTGCCGAGCAATTTCCTCCTGATTCTCTGCCCTCCGATGAGAAAATTGCCTTAGGGATACGGTTTCTAGAACAGCATGGAACTTCGCGTTTTCCCTTTTTTCAACGTGTTTACCACCTGACAAAGGAAGAGTGTAAAGAAATTTATTTAAACTCGAAGGGGTTCGTTGATGATATCGTGACTTGGGAGCCATTGGACGAAAAGAGCGCTCCGAAAGAAATCGCACTGATCCGAGAATCTTTTCCTCTAGCAACATTTCATTTGCTGACCAACCACAAGGAAAACACACGGACTCAGCCGATTGTAGAGATCGATGGACAGAAGTACTACTTCTACTCCCATGCTTTTAAAGGTCCAGTCGTCAATGAAGAGTACATCCAGGAATTTACTGAAGCTCAAGCAGAAGAAAACCGCCCCGATTTTGAGGTGCTGCGCGGCGGTGGTATGACCGTATTCTTGATGGAGTTTCATGGAACAGATAATCCAGAATTTCGGGAGCCTTTTGAGATAATGCAGATGATGGACCTTATCGTCCAATTTAGCCTACGCTGCAAAGGACTCGACATGCTCCCTTGCCGTCTAGCCTTCGACAACGGAAGGCTCTATTGTGTCGACCAAAAACTGAATTACGTAATCTATAGCTCTTCCTGGGAGGCATTTCAACAAAACATTAGAAATCTCAAAGGAAAAATCGAGTATCGCGGGTATCCGGAACAACAGCAGTTGTTAATGGTGGTGGATCAGATTGCGGCAGACTGTCGAATCCCGCTATTTCTAAAGACGATTGAGGGCAAGTATACACATCAAGTGCCAGAAAGGATCCCGCCGGAATCTTTAAACCGGGAAGAGAGGATTGATTTAACAGCTGCCGTTTTAAGGACTTCCGGAACCAAGGACCTTGCCTACATGGCAAGAGAATACCAGCTCTCTCATGCTGACAAACAAGAGAGCATGCGGCGTGCTGGCGCGGATATGAAAGAGAATATCGTAACTTGGGATACAGATATCCGAGGAGATTCCATTGAATTAAAAGAGGAAGCTGAGCGCGCAGGCATAGGAGGCGATTATAAGATGTTCTGCAACCGGATCGGCAATTATAAACAGGTCTTGACTGTGAATATAGATGGACAGATCTACGTTGTGCGCAAAACAAATCCTCAATATGTTGAAGAATACATCAGGAGAAAAGAGAGGGAGCATCGCCCCGACTTTTTAACGTTCCCTGGAGAGGGTGAAGATTCAGTAATTTTCTTGACCAAGTTCATGGGAGTTGAGCCGATCGATTATCTAAACTTTTCCCATCTTCAAATGATCGTGGATTTAAGCGATACGTTTGCTGAAGATGAGCAATCAACGATCGATTTCAATAGAGGCAATCTGATTGTTTCAGAGGAGGGGTTGCATTATATTGATAAAGACCTGACATCTGTCAAAAGCGAGAATCCACGCCTTTATCATTTTCAGCACATCCTTCAATCGATTGAAGGGAATCTGTTTACATCAAAAGAGCAGCAGGCTGCAGTCCAATACGTTAAGCTACTAATCAGACAGAAGCTTGATCTTTCGAAAGCCTCCGACTATGAAATTTTGAGAGAGATTTTTCCGTTTCAATGGATGATGAGTCTAGTCGATGCGATTGACTTAAACCGTTCTGAAGATATTGATCTGCTGCGAGCAATTTTGCCCATTCTAAACAAAATGTCGCCAAGCGAAGCAGAGTCGGCGCAGCAATTCATCAGGATGAAACTCGATCAGGTTGGATGAGCCGGCTCTTAAAACAGCTTTAAAATCCCTTGTAGGTTTGAACTCTCGTCATTATAGTCGGGAATAGCATGCTTGCAGGGGTGGTATATGATTGAGGGAATTAAAGTCGTTACAGCGCATGAGATGGCCCGCATCGAAGGGATGGCCTTTGCCAAAGGCGCATCAGAAATCGATTACATGGAGCACGCAGCGGCGGCAATTGCCGATCAAGTCGAGCATTTTATCGAGCGGCACGGCCTCGATCAAACAGTCACATTATTAGTCGGAAAAGGCAACAACGGCGGCGATGCCTATGCCGCAGGAAGAAGGCTGATCGAAAAAGGGTTTACCGTCATCGCCTACCATATCTATTCACTGGATAGCTGCGGCCCATTGTGCAAACAGATGCATGAAAGTTTTAAGGAAAAAGGCGGAGAGATCCACTTTGTCCACAAAGAAGCTGATTTCACGTTCGAGCCGGAAGGGGTGATCCTCGACGGTCTTGTCGGAACGGGTTTTAAAGGAGCTGCAGAAGGAGCTTTAGCTAAGATCATCGCAGCAGCAAACGACTCTGATCTGCCCATCATTGCAATCGATATCCCTTCCGGGGTTTGCGGAAATACGGGCATTGTTGAAACGGTTGCAATTCAAGCAACGCTGACGATCTATTTAGGATTGCCAAAGCTAGGATTTTTCATTGGAAACGGCTGGGACCATGTGGGCGAGCTTGTCTATGCATCCTTTGGATTGAAGCAAGAATACATCGATGAAGCAAAGCCGTCTGCCTACCTCGTCAATATCGCATCCCTTTCTTCCCTAATGCCGAAAATCAAACGGACGCGCCATAAGTATGAAGCCGGCTATGTCTTGGGCTTTGGCGGATCGCCTGGGATGCCTGGAGCGGCAGTCCTTTCCAGCTGCGGCGCGCTGAAATCAGGAGCTGGGATCGTCCGCCTTTTTCATCCCTGCGGCATGGAAGAGTCTTTGAACAATGCACCTTATGAGCTCATCCGGGAAGGCTGGGATGGAAAAGATACCAACCGCATTATTGAAGAGACGTCCCGCGCTAAAGCATTGTTCGTCGGGCCGGGCATTGGAAGGGACAAGGAAGCAGCGAAAATGATGAAGCACCTTCTTCCACAGATCAACATTCCTTCGGTATTCGATGCAGATGCGCTCTTTTACCTTTCAGAAAATCCTAAAGCCGACTTGCCTGATGATGCTATTCTAACTCCGCACCGTAAGGAAATGAAGAGGCTTTTGGGCCAAACAAATGCTCCGCAAGACGATATCCATTTTCACGAAAGCTGCCAAGCCTATGCAGAGAAGAAAAAGGTCACCCTTCTTCTCAAGGGAGCCCCAACATGGATCTTTTCTCCGAATACGCCGCCCTTCATTGTCGCGGTGGGAGATCCGGGAATGGCGACTGCCGGCTCTGGCGACGTTCTGACGGGAGTGGTCGCCTCGATGCTGGCGCAAGGATTGCAGCCTGTCAAAGCTGCCTTGCTTGCAACAGCTTTGCATGGCCTCTCTGGTGAAATTGCAGCGATCAACTTAACGTCCTATTGCATGACAGCTTCAGATTTGCTCGAGTACTTGCCGGATGCGTTCTTGCAAATGATCGATATCATTTGAAATATACCGAACCCGGTCACAAACTTGGAATTTATGCTGATGCATTTTTCCGTTTAGCTTCGCGTTCGTCCTCGCCAGCTGACAGGAAGATGGCGTCGGACTCCACGCTTTGTTAAACGAAAAAATGCATCAGCATAAATTCCAAGTTTGTGATCGGGTTCGGTATATAGTAGTGTCAACTGAAACGTACCAGGCGATAGCTTTTAAACCAAATTAACAGGGTTCAACTTAATAATCTGAAAATTGTCATTAATCCGCGACTTCAGAATA
>JAFEGU010000287.1 GCA_018239725.1 Verrucomicrobiota bacterium
AGCGCCTGCAGTGCCATCAACTGCCCGAAGGTCATTGCCCCTGAGAGTATCCTAAGACTGCCGATACTCAGGACAGCTGCAAGCGAGAGCCCCTGCAATAGGACTGGCACCGTTCCCAACAAAGCATCTTTCCTTCCAATTTCCTGATAGGCGCTTTGATCTTTTGCATAATATCCAGCGTATCGCGCAAAAAAATCGGCTTCCATCCCCGTTGCCTTGATCGTTTCAATATTCTGCAAAGCCCCGAGCGTACTCCCTATCCATTTTCCATACTCCTGCTGAAGACGGGTATATGCATCAGCACGCAATCGCTGGATCCATAAAAAAACACCCAAGTTGGTAAGAAGAGCTCCCCAACCAATAAGACCAATTGTCCAATCGTACATCAGCATGGCCCCGCCATAGAAAAAGATCAGAAGCAGATCGATGCTTGTTGTGGCAATGGGACCTGTCATCAGGGAAGCCACAGTATTGTTGAGGTTCGTCCGATACGCCACTTCGCCCGGATAGCGCTGCGTATAAAACATGACTGGCAGTCTTAAAAGATGCCATAGGAACTTTCCGGAGAACTCAATCGAAAGCCTTCCGTTGAGCCGCATAAGGATATAGGTTTGGAGCCACATCAACAAACCGCCGATGAGAATAATTGCTCCAATGCTCAAGAGAAAAATAGTTCCTCCCGATCTCATATCAAATGCAGCAATATAGTCTAAGAAAATCCGCAGGAAAGCGGCGAGGAAAAGGCCTGGTACAATCAGGCAAAGCCCAGCCAAAAAAAGATAGACAAGGGAAGAAGAAACAGACTTAAGGCGGACATGGAACTCCTGCCAAAGGCTCAAAGGCGCTCCAGCACGTTGAAACTCTTCAGTGGGAGCAAATGTAAGAACAATACCTGAATACCCCTCTTCGAACTCTAAACGGGAGATCTTCCGGGGACCCATCGCAGGATCATTGAGGAAGACTTTGTCCCTCCCCATTCCTTCGACTACTAGGAAGTGATTGAACTCCCACAGAACGATGCACGGAGATCTGATTTCCTCGATCTCTGCAGCCGTTTTCTGAAACCCCTTTGCTTCCAGCCCGTATTTTTTTGCAGCCTTAATCACGTTGAAAGCGTTGCTGCCATCGCGCGACACCGCACAATCTTCTCTCAGCTTTTCCAGAGGAAGAAAGCGTCCCCAGTATCCGAGGATAATTCCTAAAGAGGCAGCTCCGCATTCGACCGCTTCCATTTGAATAACTGTCGGAGTCTTGTTTCTCCAAAATTTGTGCATTGCCGCCCCTATCATTCAGAAAAATTCATTGGGACCAAATATTGGATAGGACGCTGCTCTTTCACAATTACAGTCACATATCCCAGCGAATCAGGGGGGACTCTAAAAGGAGGGCCCTTCTCTGTTGTCCATCGATACCCGGAGGCCGTTGAAGGGTCCAGCTCAGGACCGATGACCACAATATATTGGGCCTCGCTGCTCAAAAGCATCGTTTGCCATTCTTGCGAGTGGCCGCATTGGAAGGATTTTTCTGGATTTGATCCGGTATATGGAAGAATCTTTTCAATAGTCCCGACCATCTTTCCATAATGGTCTGAATCAATTGCATTGAAGGCTGCATGAGCCTGCATCCCTGGGCGAAGTAATGCCCCATCATCCGATGTAAAGATTGCAAAGACTTTTTGCTTCTCCGTCGAAGAAACTTTTTTATGCAGCCACGCCAGATTTTGGTTCGAGTGCACAAATTCACCTCGAATTGCATTGATAGAAAGCACTGTACCTAACAAGGGCGAGCAAATCGTCAACCGTTTGATGTAAGCCTCAACCGCCTCTTTCTGGAGTTGGAGATCAAAAAGTTCCTTCTCCTTGTTTAATCCCGAAGTTCGCTCAACAAACGCAATTTTTTTCTTAATCTCCTGAAGCTCAAGTTGCTTTAAAGGGTTTTCCAGGACAAAGAGGGGAAACCCAATATCGATGGAATCTCCAGCAGCTACAAGAATGTCTTCGATCCTTCCCTCTAAATCCGTTTCAACGACATAAATCGAAGAGGGATCGAAAAAAGCTCCCTTACCTTCAATAAAAATCGGAAGCCTCCCCAAAAATGCCCAACCTATAATCCCAGCAATAATCGCCATTAAACAAACAAGGGCGATCCATCCCGGTGCATGGATGATCACGAGCAAACGGTCGAGTTGTTCCGGAGATGGCATCCTTCTAACTGTTTTTTTTTCTTCCATCATTTCCAAGAGCTAAAGCGTAATTTTAAAAATTTTCGACCCCGATCAAGACACCCAACGATGTTCTATCTCGAG
>JAFEGU010000288.1 GCA_018239725.1 Verrucomicrobiota bacterium
GAAAGGGGGGACTCGAACCCCCAAGAGGAAAACCTCACTACCACCTCAAAGTAGCGCGTCTACCAATTCCGCCACTCTCGCATAGGGTGTCCTGGAAACGAATGCCAGGTATAAAAATGAAAAAGAATCCTACTCAATTGCAGAAATCTGTTCAAGCGAAATTGGGTTAAAACTCGACTTTGCACCTTTTGGAGCCCGCTTGCCTTGTTTTTTTGCTCTCGGACGTTCGAACCAAAAAAGGTGCAAAATCGAGTTAAAATAAACACTTGCATCCAAATCTTTAACCCTCTTATCCTCGGCAAACATTTTTTTAATGCCGAGCGATCATGCAACGCTTCTCCCTGCTTTTCTTCATCTGCATTCCATTTCTTCTCTTTTCTGATCCGAAAGATCCTCATATCTCTGCTGTTACCGAAGGCGAGCCAGCTTGGAACCTCTGCCGCTCGGTCAATGCAATCACAGGCGATCTGTTCATTTCGCAAAACGACCTCACCATCCAAGCAGTCCAGCCGATCGAACTTTCCCGGTATTACATCAGCGGCGATGGCATCGGGGATAATGGCGGCTGGCAGTTTATGCCCCATCTGACCCTCGTTCTCAAAAGAGGCTACAAAGACAAACGCAACCGGATCTATGCCGCCGATCCGAACAGTTCGCCGATCTGTTACCAGCAGCAACGCTCCAACCGCTCTCTCTATTCTTTGCAGATCGAAGAAGATGGAGATGGGATCACCAATTGCGGCAAAGGGATCATCTCAGCGCGGACCAACCTAAGAAACCAGAGCATCGAGAGGTTCAGCCGCCATAAGTTCCAAATGCGCAGCTCTGATGGAACCCTTCGCCTCTATCAATGCGACAGCAAGAGCGATCCCGATGATCGTTTAAACGACCAGATCACCTTCTATCTCCAATCAGAGCGGCATCCCAACGGAAACTGGACAACCTACCAATACGACAAAGAAGACCGGATCAAGCTCATCCAAACCCACAACCCCGCTCTCACAAAGACCTATGCATGGGCTAAGTTCCACTACCATGGAAAATCCAACGCATCCCACAACTTTCACATTGAGACAAGCGATGGAAGGAACGTCCATTACCAATTCGACAAGCTAGGAAAACGGGAAAAGGGATTCTATTTAACTCACGTCAAAAGCGCACATCTTCCCGAAGAAGACGATAAATATTGCTCTGCACACACACGCAGAGGCCCCCTTGTCAACCGACGCATTTTCCCAGGCGGACGAACCCTCAACGCCTATTATTACGATCCTGGAAAAAACCAAGTCGGCTCAGAATACATCAACGTCCATAACGTCAACGATCCCATCTGCGACCGCGTTAAAACCCTCGCATTCCCTGTCGGCAACGACTCTTCTCCCATTGAGACCCATCGCTTCTTCTACTCTGTCGATAAACACCGAAGAAAAGAGAACGGCAGCCATTACCGTTACTCTGGCTGCACACGCGTCTACGACATCGAAGACAACCTCACCCTCTTTCTCTTCACTTCTAAGTCCAGGCCCAAACGGATCGAGCACTTTCAAAAAGCAAATGGAAAACAGATATTAAGCAGCACCGTCGAATACACCTGGCAAAAGTGCACCGACCTACATACCAAAACTCTCCTCGACAGCAACGGACAACTCCTCCAATCGCGCACCCTCTCTTATGACGACAAAGGCAATGTCCTCGAAGAAATACTCACAGGCAATCTGACCGGAGGCCCCAACGCAACAGACACCTACTCCATCTCCTACACCTATGACAACGACAACCTTGTCTTGACATCTGAAGAACAAGACGGCTCTTGCACCCGCTTTGCTTACCTGCCCGGCACCGACCTGGTCACATCAAAACTCTTCGGCGACCGCAACACCATTTACCTCCGCGAATTCCACCTCTACAATGAAGACAATATCCTCATCCGAACGATCACTGACAACGGCTCCAGCCCCAACAAAGACGATCTCGCAAACGTCACCCAAAGAACCATTCAGATCATCACGCCGCGCACCTCTTCCCCCGCATTGGGATTGCCCGAAGTCATTGAAGAGCGCTACCTGGACCTTTCAACAGGTCAAGAAAAACTCCTTAAAAAAATCCACCAAAGCTATTCTCCTACCGCACAAATCATTAAACAAGAGATCTACGACGCCAACAACGACTACCGCTACAGTTTAGAGACAACCTACAACATCAGAGACCTTCCAGAAACAGAGACCAACGCCCTCGGTCAAACCACAACGACCCATTACGACCTATGCAGCAATCCCATCCTCATCTCCAAGCCCAGCGAATCGCTCACCGTCCACCATCAATACGACTGCTGCAACCGCCTCGTTCAAACCATCGAAGAGTCTCCTCTTAGTCAGCCGCGCACCACCCGCCACACCTACGATGGAAAACACAACCGCACCTCCACCACCGATCCATCCGGCAATACTACCTACTTTACCTATGACGCATTCGGCAACAACCTCACCACACAGCTGCCACCTTCTCCCGACGAGACTGGCACCCTCCGCACACCGCAGCACAGCAAAACCTACAACAGCCTGCACCAAGAGATCTCTTCAACAGATCCCAACGGCCATACAACAGAAAAACAATACACCCTTCGCAACAAGCCCACCCTTATCATCCACCCCAACGGCTCCCAAGAAACCCACCTATACAACCCTAACGGCACCCTCTGCAAAAGCACCGACCAAGAAGGGACAACAACCCACTACACTTACGACATCTTCAAAAACATCACCTCCAAACAGATCTATTCCCCTTCCAACGAACTCCTCTCACAAGAATCTTCCACCTATGACGCCTTCCACATCCTCTCCCACACCGATGCCGACGGCAACACCACCTACTACACCTACGACGGAGCCGGACGCAAAACCGCCGAGACACTGATCAGCCCATTTGGAACAGAGCAAACAATCTACACCTACGACTCGCTTGGCCGGCTCCATTCAACCCAACAGGGAGACATCCTCCTCATCAACGAACACGACCTTCTCGACCGCACCATTGAAGATAGAGAAGAAGATCCCTACGGCAATGTCCTTATCCGCACCCTCTATTCTTACGACGGCGCAGGCAATAAGACAACCACAACACGCTTTACTGCATCAGGCCCCGCTACGGAGACCACCCTTTTCGACAGTTTCAAACGGCCCATCCGTATTGAAGATCCCCTAAACAACATCACAACCATCCATTACGAAGACCGCTATCTCAACAACTCCAACCAAACCGTCCTCCGCAAAGTCACCACTAACCCCGAACAGATCCAAACAATCGAGATCTTTGACACCCACGGCAACATCGCCACCCTCGAAAAACTCGACCCTTCCGGCAAACGGCTCGCCTATGAAGAACGGTTTTACGATTCCTCCGGCAACCTCTCTTGCAAACGATCCCACACCATCATCAACCATCAAACAACCGCCATTGTCACCACAACCTGGCAATACGGCCCTGAAAAAAGGCTCCTCACCCTCATCGAAGCCGATTCCACCCCCGAACAACGGATAACAACCTACACCTACACTCCCAAAGGCCTCCTCGAGACCATCACCAAACCCGACGCCACCACCATTTTTCACACCTACGATCCCCTCAGCCGCCTCACAACCCTCTCCTCCACCGATATCCACTACGTCTACCACTACAACAAACTCCAGCAAGTTCAAGCCGTCGAAGACCAGATCAACCATACCACCATCTACCGCACCTACGACCCGAAAGGAAGACTCCTTACCGAAACATTCCCCAACAACATCACCCTCCGCAGCCAATACAACTCCAGCGGCCAACGCACCCAGCTCACCCTCCCTGACAACTCCCTCATCACCTACGCCTACCACGGCACCCTCCTCTCTCAAATCGACCGCTACAACTCCTCCGGCCACCATCTCTACACCCACCGCTATCTTGCCTACGACCTTTCCGGACACCTCCTATCCCAACAACTCATCAACAACCAAGAGATGACCTTCACCCTCGACCTCCTCGAACGCCCAACCTCCATCACCACCCCATCATTCACCCAGCAAATAACCGCCTACAGCCCAACTGGCAACGTCCTCCAGACCATCACCCAAGATACCACCGCCGACTACCATTACGACCACCTCGACCAGCTAACCGAAGAACCCCTCCGTACCTACACCTACGACTCCCATCACAACCGTCTCTCCCAAAACGACACCGCCTACACCCATAACCACCTCCACCAAATCCTCGACATCCTCATCTACAATCCCAACGGCGCACCTACCCGATACAATGACACCCGCTATACCTATGACGCCCTCGATCGCCTCACTTCCATCCAAACACCTACCGAACTCCACACCTTCACCTACGACGCATGGCATCGCTGCCTTATCCACAACACCGAACACCTCCTCTACGACGGCCAAAACGAAATCGGCAGCTACAATTCCTCAGGCATTCACCAACTCCGCGTCCTTGGGATCGGCCACGGCGCTGAAATCGGTTCCTCCGTCGCCCTCGAAATCGATAACACCATCGCCACCCCCATCCACGATCTCTTCGGCAACATCATTTCCCTCCTCGACTCCACTGCCACCATCGCCTCCTACCGCTACACAGCCTTCGGCGAACAACAAGTCCTCCACTCCTCACTCAGCAACCCTTGGGGCTTTTCCTCCAAACGCCACTTCAACGACCTCGTCTACTTCGGCCGCCGCTTCTATTCTCCCCAACTCGGCCGCTGGCTGACCCCCGACCCCGCCGGCTACACCGAAGGCCCTAACCTCTACGCCTTCGTCCTCAACACCCCATTAACCAAAATCGACCTCTACGGCCTTTTCGCCCTCACCGAGCTCGCCGTCTTCGGCAGAGACTTCCCCAAAAACGCCCGCGCCCTTCCTTCTTACCTTCGCGGCGAGCACCCCCTCTCCGAATACCACTACTACAACGAAGAACATTCACAACCAGTTCCCAATGACACCCGCCCTCCTGGTATGATTGTGCTCATTAACGGCATAAATACTTCCTATGAGGAACTAACTGCTCGAGTTGATCACATCGCAAAAACATACAGCGTCGTATGTCACGGCATCTATAATCCCACGCACAACCCAATACTCGATGTGGTCAAATGCGGAATTAGCATAGCTCGTATACCTGGCACAAGAAATTCAACCTATCATGCTCTCCAAAAATTCAACTTATTAGGCTGTCGACAAATGGGTCCCGAAGGTGCAATTTTAAATATGCCTCATAGTAAAGGTGCCTTAGACCTTACCCGTGCATTTCAGGGTCTTCCAGAAAATATCCGCCAACAACTTCACGTAGTAGCTTTTGCCCCTGCTTCAATAATATCTAAAAAATTGGGTGCTTATGTCATGAATTATGCTAGCATAGGATTTGATCCAGTTGTATTAAGAGACTATCGAGGAGTCATAAGAGGCCTAATGGAAAGGAATTTGAAGTTTCTTCCATTAGGGAAAGGAGCATCTCTTATTGGAGATCACCCATTTAATAGCACTACTTTTGATAAGCCAAAATACTATGAATTAGAAAAATTTACTCAAACCTACAACTGTACAGTTCCATGGAAAAATTAAAATTAATTTTGAGCATGATTCTAATATCCTTCTTCTGCTCCAATTGCTCTTCAAACAGAAACCACAACACACATGATTATGAAAAAATAGCAGATAAGATAACTATTAAATCCATTAAGAATCTAACGTACACATATGATCTTAAATTAATTGGGCACGGAGGATCAATGATGAATAATGTAAAGTTAATTTCATTGCATTTTTATTATTATCAATCCACTTCAATTGAGAAAGCTAGAAATATACTCTTAGATATAACAACTAAACTAATCTCAGACTTTAACTCCGATGAAAAAATCCGACCGTTTCTAGCTAATTATCCGTTTAATGAAACCAATCTTGATATAGCAATCACATTTTTAAACAAAGATAACGACTATCAAAGCCATCCATCAATTTCAACAGTGTCAACAAGGAATTCCAAGGTATATTATTACAATTATTCACCTGAAAAAGATCGTTTAGTTAGTATTCTAGAAGAACCATACGCTGAAGCATTACAAAAAGCAGTCCTTACAGAATGTGAATTAAATTCTTCTAAAGCAATCTAATTTCTTGCTTAACATCTACTCTGAAATAGTAAGGGTTGCATTTATAAAATCCCCCCTATATCCTAAACTGCTTCATCATAGACCACTATGATAAACATAGGCTAATGATATGGTGCAAATTCTATCCCTGCTTTTCTTTTTTCTTTTCGTTTCGGAACAAATTTTGGCAAATTTTACCACTCAAGAACCTTCTGTTGCTGTTAAATTTTTACAAGAGGAAACTGACTCTGCTCAAGCCTCATCCCTCTGTTTTCAATTAAACAACTTTCCCCAAAGAGAAAAAATTATATTCTCCATGTACCGGCCACTGACGGAAAAACAACAAATTCTCTCCACCTTCATTTTAAATGACAAACACATAACTAATATCGGACAGCTTCTGGAAAAAAGCATTCCATTATCGAATATTGACTTTTTTAACGGGGAAAGGGTTATTTTTTGCTTTCAAACAACTGATAAAATCTTGGTTGAACTATCGATGATTCCCTGTCCTATGATAGCAGAAAATACAACAGGCGATATAGAAATTTCAGCGGAACTCACTCATCACAATGATTCTATTTATCGAATCCGGCTAACAGGAATTAATGATGGCGAGAATTTTATTTTATATAGCCGATCAGCAGATGAAGTCATTAGAACAAGAGGAAAATTCTCCAATACAAATCCGATGATTTTCTTACCTCATGTTCTTGGAAAGAACGGTGGAACTAGTAAGGTGACCTTCAAAATACGAGGACAAGAGATCTCTATTGATCTCCCATGGGGAAACACAGTTGTTAGCAAGCTTGCCAACATTAAACTTATTAATACCAACACCAAATCACTACTTTTATTAAATCAAAGACATGCACTTCAAATTAACAACAAATTCATTTGGAATCCTTTTCTAGGATCAACTTCTTCTATAGCTGACACCCACTTTAACAAAAAAAACTCTTACGAAGAAGCATATTTGAAAACTCTTCTTTCAAATGAACCCTCAACCGATTGGAATGTTTTCACTGGAAGCTTAAGTTTTAATTAAATGCCCTCGTCCTCCCCCATTCCCATTTAAAGGCCGATCCTGTATAAGAGGACATATGCGTTGTACCTGCTATTGCACTGCCGCTTCCTATGACATTCCCCGTTTGTTCCAGTATTTGCAAAGACTGGGAACGACTCAGCTATTCCGCGATGTGATCCACATCCAGATCAAAGAAGATAAGCACATTAAAGGAGATATATTTTATTTCTCCTATGGTTCTGTCGTCTGCTGGGGCTTTGCGGAAGAAGATGAAAAAGAGATTGTAGGCACCCTCAAGGACTTTGAAAAGGAGCCCCTTTCAAAGAGTGAACTCGATGAGTTCACATATGTCTACGGCGATGGGATGAAAATTGAGGAAGATGAGATTGTCCTTCAGAATAAAAGCACCTTGACAAAGCTAGCAATTTCGCACGGCCTAGCCCAATCCGTTAAACTGACTACCTTTGAAGAGATCATCCAGAAAACGATCGATCACACCAAGCAGCTTCCCATCTATCTGGCCAAACGGGGTAAAATCCCCCTATCCCGCAAAGAGATCTCGCGCAAAATGGGGGAAATCTTCATCGAGCGCAACTTCATCAACCTTCACAGCGACATCCTTGATACACCAGAATTTTTCTGGGACTACCCTGAGCTTGAATCTTTCTACCGCCGCACAGCCCACTATCTCGACGTTACAAAACGCGGTGAAACCCTCAATAAACGGCTCAATGTTGTGCACGAACTCTTTGAGATCCTTTCCAGCGAGCTGAACCATCAGCACTCATCTCGCCTAGAGATCACGATCGTCCTTCTAATCTTAATCGAAGTCACACTTGCTATGCTCAGAGACCTGTTCCATCTCATTTAGGAACAAACAAGAAAAAGACCCTCTTTCTAAAGCTTATCATCGTGCAAGACGCTTGAGAATATCTCCTATAAAACAAGCAATTCCAGTTAAAGCAGCTGCCCCAGCAATACCGCCGGCCAAAACAGCACCTACTGTTAATTTTTCATCAGAGGAGTAATTTTGATAGGTCTTCTGCAGATTATTAGCAGCTTTTCCAAACTTATCAACAACCTCAACAGGGTGTGTGCTCGAGTTAGCTTGATGTCGCATCCAATCTGCTTTCGAAGCAAGAGAAGCATCAATTAATTGGACTATTTCACATGCTTCAGACGGAATACCGTCGATCCCATGAAATCGGCTTTGTGGATTATGAATTTGCCTCAGAGAATATCCATCCTTTCCATTTCCATATTGGCAAACTGTGTCATTACTCATACTGGCACAAACTCTGGTCATGGCATTACTCCCGTTTAGAATGTTCTTCCAATAGCCTTTATAATCAATCTCTTGTCAAACTGACCTCCGCACATTGAATACTTTACAGCAATCAGCTCTAAGAGGTTAAACTTCTTTGCAACATCGATATCTTGAAAATAAATATCTCCTAACTGAGGACCTAAATCCCCGATTTTTCAGTTTTCTTCAGTAGCGATTTGCATTTACGTTTAGTTGCAATAATTGAAATTGATTTGTGAGGAATTTCTATATTTGATGAGTATTGTTCTTTTCGGAATTTTTTACTTTCTTCAATCAATTTACTTAAAAAAACTTCTTGTTGATCAGAATCAAATGGAACATAACAGGAAAGCCACCCTAAAATGTAATTCTTGAAATCAAGCTCATTTTCATATTTAAAAATCACATCTTCTGTTTTAAAAACATTCAGCTCCATGTTGTTTTTATTTAAAACATTCGGGTGTTGATTTATTGACAACATAGTATTAACAGCAGAAGCATTTTTTAGCTCAGGAAAATTTTTTTCCAAAACCTCTTCAAAGAGTTGGACATAGGGCGTTTCTTTCGCGTAGCTCAACAAAATAAAACGACCATTTGGTTTAAGAAATTTAGAAATAAGTCTTAATGCTTTACGAGGATCTCTAATCCACATAAACGCATTCGTGCACAGAATCAGATCAAAGCTTTCTGCAGCGAAGTTCATTTCTTCAGCTTTGAGTTGATGAAATTCTAAATTACTAAACTTACATTTTGGAAACATTTCGTTAGCTAAAGAAATCATACTGAATGATGGATCAATTCCGACAGCTCTTCCACAAGGAGCAATTTTGGAAAGTTCTCCAATAATGTAACCATGACCACAGCCTATGTCTAAAATCGACGCCTCAGGAGATATCTTTATGTTTTTTAATAAATCATATGCCCGAGAAGATTGAGTTGCAGAATTATTTTTATAATGCAATGCATCCAAATCGCAAATTGTTGTCATAAAATATTTATGTTTTCATTAAAACTGTTTAATTATTTTCTCGTGCTTCATAATTAGAGAGTAGTATACCCAAGAAGTCGAAAAAGCAACAAAGGAAAATAAAACTAAAAATGAAATTGGCCATTGATAAGTTGCATAAACCATAACAAAGATTGTAGCAATTAAAAATGCTACTGTATCACCTGACTCAGCTAACCCTAAGATTTTTCCTTGATCATGCGTCGAGCGTCCGGTTGCTAGAACTGAAAGAATCGTAGGTGATAAGAAGGCATTACCTAATGCGTGCAAGGTATAACATATTCCTATTAACAAATCTTGCGAATGAATAAAACCCATAAGAAAAAAATATGGCAAAAACGAAAAGAACGATAAAATATAACCAAATTTTAACATTCTTCTGTCACTAATTTTGGTACAAGGTCGGATTTGCAATATAAGCGCACCTAAAAGATATGCAAACATCATTCCTAGAGTAATTTGCTGTGGAGAATTACTGCTTAAATCTATTTGAGAAATAATAACGCTGTACATTGAAATTTCCCACAAGATATAAGCGGAAAGCCCATACTTTGTTAGCGGCCTTCTTAGTTCTTTTTTAAGCAAACCAATCTCTCGAATTCCCAGTTTCCAAAATTTAGAGAAGATATTTCGAGAATTCTCAATATGTTGAATATCATAAGGAAGGTGAGCTGTCTTGTCTGACACATCCTTAAATGCAAATATACAAGCAAATAAAGAAACAAATAAAAGAACCGTTGAAATCAAAATGCTTATAAAATTATACGACGAGAAAAAATTAATTAATATTATAGTAATAAAAGCTATGGAATAAGTACTCGAAGCTAATGCAAAAGATCTTCTGTAATTTTTTCCTTGTGTATCTGCAATCGCTGCAAAAGAAATCGGAATTGTATTTCCCCATATAGCTTTACTGACCAATGCGAGAATTAAAATAAATCCAAAATGAAAGTGCAAATTTGTATAGAAATAAGTACATATAAGGCTGAACAATGAAACAGAAAGCGAAAAAATTAAACTTTTTTTCCTACCCAAAAAGTCAGAAAGAGCTGATTGAATCGAAGCGAAAAATATTTGGAGAACCAAAAAGCCAAATACGAATGCAGTAGCGATTAAATGAGACTGTTGGTCGTTAACGATAATTAGGACGTTTTCACAAATAATATCAGAATAAACGAAAAAACTAGCGATCAGAAGTATTATGATTCGCGATTTTTTAGTAATTAACACGCTTGTCCCAATTTTTCTTTCATTATACTGAGATGATTATAATCCAATTGCTGAAAAAAGAATTTATGACTCATCAAAGGTATCTACAACAATTATAGACAAATTTAAAATTTTGTGTAAACAGATGCTTTTCCATTCCTGGAATTCCGAGTTGAACTTTTTTGAGCTTGCTTATGGTTAAGTACAGCTCTAAGGTATACATTCTTAATAGATATTCCTTCTCACTCTTACTTATTTTGCTAGGCTGTGTTGAAAAATTCTCTTTCAACGCAACGAAATAAGGTGGTGGTCGCCCCTACTCCCTGCCTTTAGGCTGCTGCTCTCATCATTTTGTTCAGAATTAAGCATTTCAGCCTACTTTCCACC
>JAFEGU010000289.1 GCA_018239725.1 Verrucomicrobiota bacterium
TCATCATGGGCCTCGACTTTTTGTGTGGTAACAAAAAATTTATAGACTCACGACTCTTAGGGCAAGAAGATCCTCACTCGTAGCTATTTACGCAACAACGCCATTATAGGGTGATTTTTTGGTGAGCCTTTATATTAGCTTTCGTTCTGAATAGCCGTAAATTTATCGGCCAAACTTTTGCTTTAAATATGCATGATGCTCAACATCGGTTTCTTGAGTTAATTCTAAACGCATATATTCTAAACGTCCAACACAAAATTGAACGCGGTTTAAAGTTAAAGCGTCGTCTGAATAGTTCTCTATTGTGGGAATTAAGTCTTCTATATAACACACATTATCGATTTTCGGTGTTTTGAATGTAGCCTCACCGCTGAAAACAACGATATTATGGATAAGTTGAGGTTCCAAAAAATCAAAAATATGCTGGATCGCTTTGATGTGTTTAAAATTCTGAAATAGGGGGTTCTGAAATGTATGTTTGTTTTTATAGATAATCTGCGTCCACAGTTTTGATTTAGGATTGCCAAAGATCCATCCCTTATAGTGCTTAGTCTCGATTACAAATATACCTTTTGTACTAACCAAAATATGGTCAATTTGGGTAGTGGAACCATCCTCTAAACGCAAAGTGACGCAATTCAAGACATGTGCATCTTTATTTTTACAATACTTTTCTAAAGATTGTCTAACTAGAGCCTCGCCGCTATTTTCAACTGACCATTTCCGATACGCTCCAATAGCATACCCAACTATAAAACATGCTATTGGTAGAATCGATAAATAAATCATATTAAAGCTGTCCGTATTAATGTCGTCGAGCATTCTTTTGTCTTTCTGTTGAGATTCTAATCAGACTGTGAAAAGAAATTTTGCGAGTATATTTTTAATTTCAGTAAATTATAGTAGATGTCTGAATATAATATAAAGCGAAGAGCTTTTTTTTATCTATTGCCATTTGAGCTAGTTGATGTGGATTTTCAATTCAATTTGTCAATTGGATTCTTGTTAAGCGTGGTCAAAAGTTGGAAATTAAATGAATGCGAATATTCATCGGCATTTGTGCAGTCAAGGATAGATAAAAAACTTACGATAGCCTACAATGAAGCTATAAATGGGTTGGGACTACCTGGCCGGCGTTTAGCCTCAAGGATTTCCTTGGGGCTTTTCGCTTTCTAAGGGGTAGAGGTGAAAGCCATGCCCGGCGGCTTCTCCCCCATCATTTTTGTGGAGTTTGTGCTGCAAGATTTGAAATGCTCGATTTGGTTGATCAGGCCGTACGACAGAAAGACCTAGTGGCCTTGCTGCTAAATCAGCGAATTGGAGTCCCTCTGAATTCGTTTTTTTATCTGAGATTACTAATTCAAACGGTAGTAATTTTTTAAGATTGTTATCGCCAGAACAAACGCGCGAGAATACTACAGCCAATGCCTGATCTTCGGTCCTTCCTCTTGCCTCGCAAATGATGTGTGTAAGGCGATTCTGCTGGCCGCGAGAATGAAGAAAATAATACAGTTTTTCCAATCCTAGTTCCATAGCCAAATGATAGACATGAGTTTCTTTCGTTTTTTCTTTTTTTAGCTTGTATTTGTCAATGATCGTGGCAAGCAAGGTGAAGTCTGCCTCGGCAATTAAAGTGGTCAGGTCGTCTATAAAGATTTCACGCCTTTCTTTGCCCATCATATGAAAGGCTCCAGTTTTTTTTCGGATATCCTGTTCATGCAAAACCACCATGTCATGACCAAAGGTATCGAATTTCAACATGCGTAGTGCAGGCGTTATCACGTGGGAATAGTGATGTTTTTGGAATATGCAGAAAGAAAGAACAAACACTGGATATTGTTCATCAATCGAAGTCAAACTGTGATCGCCGCTCTCATCCACATAGACGATGTAATCGCTGTGTTCTAACTCAAAATGGTTCATGTTGTTTTCACTTAGGCGACTAGCATAGTCCTAGATAGAAAAAAATTCTACCTTTACAATTTGTAGATTTGTATTCTTGCGAGGACAAAATGAGTATGAAAGATATAAGGATGTTCCCTGTCTTTGCATATTTTTAGATTAGGTGGGGCAGAAAAAAAGCACATTTGCTACATGATTGTGTTGGTCAATTGAACGACATTAAACTAAAGCAAGAGCATCTCTATGTATATTGATTCGCATGCGCATTTGTCTTCGCCCGATGTCCTGCCGCAGATTGATGGAGTGATGGAGCGAGCATCTGCTGCAAAAGTGAACCGGATTGTTAATATTTGCACAGATGAGACGACCCTAAAAGAAGGACTTGTACTCAATAAGCGGTTCCCTTTCATCTACAATGCAGCTGCAGCAACTCCGCATGATGTGGAAAAGATCGGCGAGCAATTTTTCCCGCTGGTGAAAAAGGCTGCAGAAGGGGGCGATCTCATTGCGATTGGAGAGACGGGGTTGGATTACCATTATGAACATTCCAATCGGACCGTGCAGCAAGAGCATCTGTTGCGCTATTTCGAGCTGGCAAAACAGGTGAAGCTGCCGATTATTTTTCATTGCCGCGATGCCTTTAAGGATCTTTTTGCATTGGCTGATAAGCATTATGCGGGCGGTTCGGCGGTCTTGCATTGTTTTACAGGCAATGAAGAGGAATCAAAGGGTGTAATTGAACGGGGCTGGTACCTGTCGGTCAGTGGAATTGCAACGTTTAAAAAATCGGAAAGCTTGCGCAAAGCGGTTGAGCTAGTGCCTTTGGACAGGATTCTGACGGAGACGGATACGCCCTATCTAGCGCCGCAGAGCAAGAGGGGAAAACCTAATGAGCCCTCATATATGGTTGAAACGGTCCAAATGCTTGCCGGCCTTTTTGGAAAATCTCTGGAAGAAATGGCGCGCATCACATCGGCGAATGCCGATCAATTTTTTTCTTTCTCAAAACGCCCTTGAGTAGTTTAATGGCGATAAACTATTGATTTAGGGCGGAATATGTCTACCTTATCAGTTCCTAGAGCTTTTGTATGGCGCCGGATCCATTCGTTGATGGGTCTTTGGCTTGTCCTATTTTTGATCGAGCACCTGCTTACTAACTCCCAAGCTGCTCTATGGCTTGGCGACAATGGGAAGGGGTTTGTCGATATGGTCAACGGGATCCATAACCTGCCTTATTTGCAAGCAGTTGAAATTTTCTTGCTTGGCGTGCCGATCCTGATCCATGGCGCCCTTGGGATCAAGTACTTGTTCACATCGAAGCATAACTACCGCAAGACCGATGGAAGCGCTCCTGTTATGAAGACGGGGAGGAATAGAGCTTTTAGCTGGCAGAGGATCACGTCATGGATATTGTTGATTGGTCTGATCCTTCACGTTGCGAAGTTTCGTTTTATTGATTACCCGGAGCAGGTGCAAGCAGGAGGAAAGACGACCTATCTCGTTTCTGTATCGATGGATAGCGGGCTCTATACGCTGGCTGACAGATTGAATGTGACACTTTACGACACCCAGGCAGTCGACCAGCTGGCTGCAAAGATTGAAGAGAGGACATCGGAAGAGGCGCTTGTCGCTGTCGGTGAAACGATGAAGCAGCAGGAGTATGATTGGGTCGAGGGGCCTGTCCCGCAGCAGTATAGTTCGCAAAAATCGATCATCTTGAGCTCGGCGCAAAATTATCAGAGCGATCGGCGGCTTGTGGAAGGGCTGCAAAGATTTCATTTGGCATCAGGGCATGTCGTCGCATCGGCAAATGATTTTGGAACGGCGTCGCTGCTTGCAGTGCGCAATACGTTTAAGAGTCCGGTCTATGCTGTTCTTTATACGATTTTTGTGCTGGCGGCCTGCTTCCATGCGTTCAATGGGTTTTGGACATTTTTAATCACGTGGGGATGGGTCCTTAAGATGTCGGCTCAGCGGGCTTGGACAACTGTTGCTGTTGTGATGATGCTGGGAGTTATTTTTCTTGGGCTTGCTGCCATCTGGGGCACCTATTGGTTTAATTTAAAATATTAGGAATCACATGTCTCATCGGAAATCTGGAAAAGAAGTGATCGTTGTTGGCGGAGGGCTTGGGGGGTTGGCGGCTGCAATGAAGCTTGCCGAGAAAGGATGCCACGTCAAGGTCGTCTCTGTCACGAAAGTCAAACGCTCCCATTCCGTTTGCGCGCAAGGGGGCATCAATGCGGCCATGAACTTGAAAAATGAAGACGATTCTCCTTTGATCCATGCGTATGACACCATTAAAGGGGGCGATTTTCTTGGCGACCAGCCTCCGGTCTTGGAAATGTGCTTAGCTGCGCCGGGCATTATCCGGATGATGGAGAGGTTCGGCTGTCCCTTTAACAGGACGCCTGAAGGGAACCTCGACTTCCGAAGGTTTGGAGGGACTCTTTACCACCGGACTGCGTTTTGCGGCGCGTCGACAGGACAGCAGTTGTTATATGCCCTCGATGAGCAGGTGCGCAGATATGAGGCGAAAGGGCAGGTTGAGAAGTTTGAGCATCATGAGTTCATGCGCCTTGTGATCGACGATGAGGGATGCGCACGTGGGATTGTGATCATGGACCTGATCAGCATGAAGCTTGATGTGCTCAAGGCCGATGCTGTCGTTTTTGGAACGGGAGGTCCTGGCCTCATTTTCAAAAAATCGACGAACTCTACGTTCTGCACGGGAGCTGCGAACGGCAGGCTCTTTATGCAGGGGATGAAATATGCCAACGGCGAGTTCATCCAGATCCATCCGACTGCAATTCCAGCGGAAGACAAGCTGCGGCTGATCTCGGAATCTTCCCGCGGAGAAGGAGGACGGGTATGGGTCTATGGCGATTCAACGAAGACGATCCAAGCTCCTGACGGAAGCATGATCCCTTGCGGCGTGACGGGCGAGCCTTGGTACTTTTTGGAAGAGATGTACCCGGCGTTCGGCAATCTTGTGCCGCGCGATATCGGCGCGCGCGAGGTCCTGCGCATTTGCGAGATGGGGCTTGGGATCGACGGCAAAGACCAGGTCTACCTCGATGTTTCCCATTTGCCCGCCAATGTGCAGCATAAGATCGAGTCGGTCCTCGATATTTATCGGAAGTACACAGGGGAAGATCCTCACAAAGTGCCAATGAAGATCTATCCGGCCGTCCATTATTCGATGGGTGGAGCATGGGTCGATTGGCCTTCTGCAGACGATCCTGATCGGTGGACCCGCTTCAGACAGATGACGAACATTCCGGGTTGTTTCAACGTCGGCGAATCGGAGTTTCAATATCATGGAGCTAATCGGCTTGGAGCCAATTCTCTTCTTTCATGCATCTTTGGTGGACTTGTCGCTGGGATGGAAGTTCCCCGATACCTCGGTGGACTGGAGAGCAGCTACGGCAACCTGCCTTCAAGGCTGTATTCAGAAGCTCTTGCAAAAGAAGAATCTTTCAAACATGATCTGATGACTAGGGACGGGAAGGAAAATGTCCACCGTTTGCACGATGAACTGTCCGATCTGATGGTGAGCAACGTGACTGTAAAGCGCAACAATGCCGACCTGAAAAAAACGCTTGAAGGGATCAAGGCGATTCGGGAACGGTATGAGCATATCTCGCTAGACGACCATGGAAGCACGATGAACCAGACCTATACGTTTGCCAATCAGTTCCTGCCGATGCTGGAGCTTGCGCTCGTGATTACGAAAGGGGCTCTTTTGCGCAACGAGTTCCGCGGGGCGCACTACAAACCGGAATTTCCGAACCGCGACGATGAAAACTGGCTGAAAACGACGATTGCGACGTATGATCCGGCTCAAGGGGAGCCTGCGATCTCCTACGTGCCTGTCGATCTGCGCCATTTAAAGCCTGTGATGCGCGATTACAGCAAAGCTAAAAAAGTTGTGCCGAAATTGGAAAACATCCCTTCCAATATCCAACTGCCGATATAAAAGGAGATTTGATGGAAACTGCAAAGCCCAAAACGTTCATCCTCAAAATCTATCGGGGAGTTGCAAACAACCAATATTGGGAAGAGTTTGAGCTGGAGCTGAAACCTTTCCTCAACATCACATCGGCTTTGATGGCTGTACAGAAAGATCCGATCAACCGGAAAAATGAGAAGGTGACTCCTGTCGCATGGGAGCAAGGGTGTTTAGAGGAGGTGTGCGGTTCCTGTTCGATGCTTGTGAATGGCCGTCCCCGCCAAGGATGCTCTGCGCTTATCCAAGACCTTCTCAATCAAACCGGAAGCGACACGGTTACATTGGCGCCGTTGACGAAGTTTCCGCTGGTCAAAGATCTCGTTGTCGATCGGACGCAGATGTTCGAAAATCTTAAAAAAGTCAGAGCCTGGATCGATGCGGACGACGCATTGGACCGCGGTTTTGGGCCGAAGATCAGTCCGGCTGTGCAAGAAGCCCTCTATGTGCTTTCAACGTGCATGACCTGCGGCTGCTGCACCGAAGCGTGTCCTCAGGTGAATGCCAAGTCGAAGTTCGTCGGTCCGGCAACCATTTCCCAGGTGCGCCTTTTCAACTCCCATCCTGTCGGCAAGCTGATGAAAGCAGACCGTCTGCGCCCCCTTATGGAAGAAGGAGGCGTTTCCGATTGCGGCAATGCGCAGAACTGCGTCAAGGTCTGTCCGAAGAATATCCCTCTCACCGAGTCGATTGCGCTCATCGGAAGAGAAGCCGTCAAACAGGGTTTGAAGGACATGGTCAGCCTGCCCGATGCGGATTCTTAAGAATTAGGGGAATTTCTCTACGTAGGATTCTCCTTCAGAGCTTCCAAAATAGGAGCAGGTGCGCTCAATGATATCGACCCGATAGCTGACGATCCCAGCCTCGATCACCTCTTTCATGCAGTCTGAATAGGAGGTCTTTTCCGTCTGATGCTTCGTGATCGCTTTGAATAAAGCGTTTTTGTCAAAGGGGCCTTTCTTGGGAGGCTGCTGGTAGGACAGAACTCCCGATTGCTTGAGGCTCTTCCCATCTCCATGATAGATGATTTCATACGTCATTAAGTCGACGTCATAGTAAGCGACACCTGCCTCTTTTAGAGCGGTGAGGGTTTTCGGAAAAGGCCAGCGTTCTGCCTTGGAAACTTTGGCGATCTCTTCGATTTTTGATGGATTGAACATTATTTTACCTTATTTGTTAGTGATTTTTCCATGCGGGCATTTTCGACATCATTTCTTTTGCAATCGATTCTGCAGCACTCTGGTCAATGCCTTGAGACTGGACCAAGTAACCCGACATTCCTGCCAAAACTTCCTGATACGGTTTAAGCTGACCTTTTTCATCGGTGCAATAGGTGCAATAATGGATCGTGATGCTGCTTAGTGCATGATCAGATGGTTTTTCTAGGGGCATTCCGCAAGAATTGCAAGAAGGGCATGTTTGTTTTTGCATCGTGTTTTCTCCATTTTAGAGTTGGTGGACCTTAATAAAGTGCTCAAGAAGTTCTTTGCCGTGCGAATCAATTACCGACTTTTTCGGAGCAAAGAGGTCTTTATTGGATAAATAGTAATGGATCAGTCCAAGCCAGCTGTTGAGCAGCAAATGGATCGGCGAAGAGGGTTTCTTTTTAGAAAGCGCTTTTTCTAAATGGTGTGCAATGCCTGCTTGGATAAAGAGGATACGGTTGCGGACAGAAGGTGGGAGCAAGGGCCCTTCCATCACAAGGCGGGTGTAAAGGGGCTCAAACTCTTTGATCACGCTTAAATGAACAAAGAGGACTTCTTTGGGGCTTGCATTTTCTTTGGAAAGCTGTTGGAGTTTTTCTCCCATTTGTAATCCGAGCTTGTCCACAACGGTCGCAAGCAGTTCTTCCCTAGTTGGAAAATGGACGAAGAGGGCTCCATGAGATACTCCAGCTGATTGGGCCACATCCAAAGTCTTTGTCGCCAAAAAGCCATTCCTCGCAAATTCCTTATAGGCAGTTGCGAGCAAATGCTCTCTTGTCTGTTCTTTTTGCTGTTTTCTATTCATGTGTAATAACTCAGTGAGTTATTGCTCATTATAAATCATGCCGCTTTTTTTGCAATGAAAAAATATTTTTTTAGATCAGAAAGAGGTCAAATGTTGGGAGTTGCTCAATTAGTTGAAAAAAGCGTATCATTGAGCCATTCTTTTTCCGTCGGATGGGACACCCGAAGGTTAGAAGCGGTGCTCATTAACAACGTTATCCATTAGGGGATCACGACGCTAAAGCTTAGGAAGCCGGTTGCTCTTGCAGCAGATGGCGCCTCCTTTAGGAAGCGGTCCCA
>JAFEGU010000028.1 GCA_018239725.1 Verrucomicrobiota bacterium
TGGGGTAGCCATCACCAGATCGCCAATCCAGTTTGGCATGCGGACAATGATATTTTGAGGTTCTAATCTTTCAAGGGTTTGCATCAAGCTCGCTTAGGGTTACGATCCAAACATCTGTTACTAACGAGGCAGTTGCAAAACTCATTTGCCCTGCAAAATCGCCCTTTTGAGGCCATTTCCACCCATTCTCCTTGGCCGACCCACTTGGGGTCGACCTCGTCAATGGAGCGTGGCGGCTATGCTGCCACTTATAACTGGCCTCAAAATCATCGATTTTTCCGGGCAAAACAGTTTTGCAACTGCCTCTAACCTCTCGACCTTGCCGTTTCACATTGGAAGCACCTTAAATATCCAAGACGAGCCTGTCCAAATTGAAAACAAAATCGAGCTTAACAGTACTTCGAGGTTGCCGTAATGTCAACATTAAAGAGGCTATTGCAAAACTCATTTGCCCTGCAAAATCGCCCTTTTGAGGCCATTTCCACCCATTCTCCTTGGCCGATCCCTCCGGTTCGCGACCAAGGTCGCTTCACCTGCTTTGCTTTTCAAAGGTCCACCGGACCTTTGAAAGGTCTTTGCAGCCTCGTCAAATGGGGCGTGGCAGCTTTGCTGCCACTTGTAAGTGGCCTCAAAATCATCGATTTTTCCAGGCAAAGCAGTTTCGCAACTGCCTCTAAACACCTCGCGAATTTGGCAAAAAGTTCCAAAATTCACGAGATCAAAGAGTAAGAAAATAGCATTTTCCTGGATTTTCGACACTACCACTTTTAATTATACCCCTTAAGTAAAATTATTTTTTACTCCCCTATTTTCAGACAACTGGATTAAACTCAGGATTTTAACCCCAAAATAATCCATGCCCGCAAGCGACATTCAATCGACCATCCTTGGCATCGATCCTGGAACCCGCATCACAGGGTACGGGATCATCAAGCACAACCGGCACAGCTTCGAAGCGATCGATTTCGGCTGCATCCGTCCTCCTATCTCCTTAGATAGTCCGCAAAAGTACCTCATCCTTTTTAATGCTATTGAATCGCTGCTCGACCGCTATCAACCTGAAGCTGTCTCTGTAGAAACGCAGTTTGTCTATAAAAATGTCCAAAGCGCTATTAAACTGGGGATGGCGCGCGGGGTCGTCCTCCTTGCGGCGGCAAAAAGGAACATCCCGATCTATGAATATGCGCCGAAAAAAGCGAAGCTTGCCGTCGTCGGATCTGGATCTGCCAACAAAGAGCAGGTGCAAAAAATGGTGCAATTTCTTTTAAAATTGCCTATGCTTCCCCAGCCAGAAGATGCAGCAGATGCCTTAGCGTTAGCCATATGCCATGCCAACACACGAAAAACCGTATTAATCCAAGGGTCGAAATATGTTTGAATACATCAAAGGAACTCTTACCGAAGCATCGCCTGTTAAAGTGACCCTTGAAACCCACGGCGTCGGCTACCTGCTCTTCATCCCCCTTAATAATTATGCGAAATTGCCGAAGATCGGCTCTGCATTGACCCTATACGTCTCGACAGTAATCCGGGAAGACTCCCATAAAAACTACGGATTTTTAACAGCCGATCAACGGGACCTTTTCGAAAGCCTGATCGAAGTCTCCGGCATCGGGCCCAAAACAGCAATTGCCTTACTGGGCCACATGGAAATCAATGACTTACAGTTTGCTATCGTCCAGGGCAACACCCCAGCGATCTGCAAAATCCCAGGGATCGGCAAGAAAACTGCAGAACGGCTTGTCATTGAACTGCGCGACAAAGTCAAGAAATTTGGCGACAAATCAGGCTCCGGCCACCCTCTTTCTGCTTCCGGAGGGGGCCAAGGCGTCATCAGCGACGCCATTTCAGCCCTTGTCAATCTCGGCTACAATCCCGTCCAAGCTCAGAAAGCCATCAAAACTGCGCTGGGTAAATCGGAAGAAGAGCCCGAGCTTGCCAAACTGATCACCAGCGCCCTGCGCTGCATCTAAGCGTTGATCTAGAACAGCCTATCCTGTATCCTTCTGGGACAAATTAAACGTATTTTTCCTATGGATTTTGTCCACCGTCCTTACCAGCCTGGTGAAACGATCGCAGCCGTTGCCACCCCTCCCGGCGAAGGCGGGGTTGCGATCATCCGCATTTCTGGAAAAGAGGCCCTTGACGTTGCAGAAAAAGTCTATTCAGGACCAATCCGCTCTTACACTTCCCATAAAGCCCATTTCGGAAAGATCCTCGACGCAACAGGATCTGTCGTCGACGAGGTCCTTGTCCTCCCAATGCTAGCACCCCGCTCCTACACAGGAGAGGACACTGTCGAGATCCACTGCCACGGCGGCAGCTTGATCACCCGGCGCGTACTGGAAACGGTGTTCCAAGCAGGAGCGCGTCCTGCGCAGCCAGGAGAATTCACTTTTAAAGCGTTCATCAATGGAAAACTCGACCTTGCCCAAGCGGAAGCCGTCCAAGAGCTGATCGGAGCAAAAAATGAACTGGCGCTGGACATGGCCGAGCAACAGCTCCAAGGACGCCTCTCCAAACAGATCGCCGGATTTCAAAAAGAGCTCGTTGACATTGCAGCAATCCTCGAAGCTTGGGTGGACTTCCCTGAAGAAGACCTCGAGTTCGCCTCAATGGAGGAGGTCGTTGCAGCCTTGTCCGCCCTTAAGGGGAAAATGGAGAAGCTGCGCAATACGTTCCACGAAGGCAAGATCCTTCATCATGGCCTCACCTTATGCCTTGCAGGGCTGCCCAATGTCGGCAAATCTTCCTTAATGAATGCGCTGCTCGGCAAAGACCGCGCCATCGTAACCGAGATCCCCGGCACAACGCGCGACCTCCTCGAAGATGACCTGCGGCTTGGCAAACTCCACTTCCGCCTGATCGACACGGCCGGCATCCGAGATACAGAAGAGCTCGTAGAAAAAGAAGGGATCCGACGCTCCAAAGAGACGATGCAAAGGGCCGATTTGATCCTCCTCGTCATGGACATCTCGAAAGAGCTGTGCGATCAGTCTCGCACCCTTTTGGATTCAGCGCCTCCTGAAAAAACGATCCTTGTTTGGAACAAAACCGACCTTTCGAGCCAATTGCCTAATATTAGTCAGTTTCCCCATCAGGCAACGGTCTCGGCAAAACACCTGACCGGACTTGATGATCTGCACGCGGAAATCGATCGGATGATCTGGCATAAAGGGATGCCGGCTAAAGATGAGATCGTGATCACAAAAGCGCGCCATATGGAAGCGCTTGGATCAGCCATCCAGTCTTTGCAAGCTCTGATCGATGGACTCAAAACAGGAATCTCTCCCGAATTCATCGCTTCAGATATGCGCCACACGCTCAGCGAGCTCGGAACAATCATCGGCACCAACATTTCAGAAGATATCTTAAGCGCGATCTTCTCCAAATTCTGCATTGGCAAATGACAAAAAAAGAACGGGCTAAACAGATCGCTAAACTGCTCGACTTCTACTTTCCCGATCCAGCCATCCCCCTTGAACATTCCGATCCGTATACATTGCTGATCGCAGTCTTGCTTTCCGCTCAATGCACAGACAAACGGGTGAACCTGGTCACTCCCCACCTTTTTGCAAAAGCCAAGACCCCCGAAGAGATGGTCAAGCTCACCATTGAAGAGATCCAGCAGATCATCCGCACCTGCGGCCTTAGCAATGCCAAATCAAAAGCGATCTGGAACCTATCCCAGCAGCTGATCGCCAAACATCATGGAAAAGTGCCTTCTAATTTTGCCGATCTCGAAGCGCTGCCAGGGGTCGGCCACAAAACCGCCTCTGTCGTGATGACGCAAGCGTTCCAAAAACCGGCCTTTCCTGTTGACACACACATCCACCGCTGCGCTAAGCGCTGGGGCTTAAGCGATGGATCCTCCGTCAACAAAACGGAGGCCGACCTCAAAAAGCTGTTCCCGAAATCCACTTGGAACAAGCTGCATTTGCAGATCATCTACTTTGCACGCAACTATTGCCCGGCCATGGGCCATAAAACCGACAAATGTCCGATCTGCAGCGCAATTGATCATTAGAGTTTTATAAATAATTTAGCTTGCACCACTCCATAGCCTTTTAGGCTTCGGTTCTGATTTCCTGGATGATTTGGCCCAACTCTTGAAACGTTTCTCGGTAACTTATCATTCTCCCCGTTACAGCCCTCTCAAAATATCGCTCAACGCTGTTTTTGGGTTGTACTTTCAATGACTCACATTTCAGCCCCGCCTTCACATGGAAATCTGCTCTTTCAAAGTCTCCAATTTGCGAGTAATAGCCAGATATTAACAAACGAAGCGATGGCCAATCAGGAGCAAACTTGATTGCTTTTTCCAGACATTCGATCGACTCATTGGCATCTTCAGCTGCATTTTTAATGAGCTGAACGTAAAGCCAGAAACACTCTGGTCTATTCGGTTCAATTTTTAACGCCTCGTGCAAAAGCTGTTCTGACTTGTCATAACCACGAAAACTCTCATAGTAACACAATGCTAGCCAAAAAAGAGCTTCTACATTTTTGGGATCTAAGGCAATTGCTCTGACCAAACATTGGACTGCTCTTTCATTTTCACAGAACGCCTTCCAGGCAAGGACTCCAAAAAGAACGAGCGCAGGAACATTATTTGGATTTTCTTTCAACTTATTGTCTAAATGAAAATAATATTGCGCATCCAACTCATAGAGATCGATGATATTTGCATTTTCCAACATCGCCTTCTGATGTGCTTTTTCCAATTCCAAAATATTCACACAAGCAAACTTGTCCTGTTCTAGCTTCTTTAATGATCTAATTTCGTAAATTTGACGTTCAAATTTTTTCTCAACGTCTAACCCACTTCTTTCTGTTACAATTTTCTCAAAGTAGTCTTCTATATCGTTTTTCGGGGGCGCTGCCAAAGGCTTGCACTTTAACCCTTCTCTAATGCAGGACTCGGCCTTAGTCAGATTATTATTATCCAAATAAAACTGAGAGAGAGCTCTATAAAGAGCTGGCCAATCGGGTGCGGAAATAATCGCTTTTTCATAGCAAGAAATTGCTTCATTGACATTTTCTGTCGTATCCATGATCACAGAAGCTAGAAGAGAGAGGCATTCAGGACTATTTGGATCAATCTCCAAGGCTTCTAATAAAGCCTCTCTTGACTTTGCGTAAGCACAAAAATCATGATAATAACATTTTGCTAACCAAAAGCGCGCCTCCACATTTTTTGAATCCAAAGTAATTGTTTTGCTTAAAAACTCGACGGCTTTTTCGCGTTCGTGAAACGGCTCCCATGAAAGCACCCCAAGATGAATAAGAGCCTGCACATTATTTGGATCTGAACCAATCTGTTTTTCCAGATATGCACGATACTGCTTATCAAATTCGAACATTTTATTTACCGGCAACCTTCGAATCGTAAGTTGATATTTTTTTTCTAATTTAGATATATCCACTTATTTCCCCTCAGGAATGAAAAAAGTTCCATATTTTAATTCGCCATCCAGAACAATCCCGCGGACCTCGACTTCTAATGAGTTTGACCTCAGTCCTTTGTTCTTGATTGTTGAATACCCTTTGCCAAGTCTTGAATTCCATCTTGATAGCCGCCGCCTCTTCCTGTCACAACCCGTTCATAATATTCCTCAACGCTGTTTTTAGGCAGTGCTGTGAGAAGTTTGCATTGCAGCCCCGCTTTTACATGGAAGGCTGCTTTTTCAAAATCTTCAATTTGGGTGTAATATAATGCTAATAAATACCTAAGGGATGGCCAATCTGGAGCCGATTTTACCCCCTTTTCTAAATATTTAATTGCTTGGTTTAGATTTTTCGTTGTATTCATTACAGTTAGAGCGAGAAGAAAAAGGCATTCTGAGCTACGAGGATCTACGTTTAGAGCCTCGTCCAAAAGCTCTTTAGATTTCTCATAATCTTTAAAAGTATAAAAATAACACGTGGCCAACCAAAAACGTGCATCAACATTTTTAGGATCTAAAGTAATGGCTCTTGTTAAATATTGGATGGTTTTTTCAGGATCGGGAAATGGTTCAGATAAAAGAGCTCCAAGAAGAACGAGAACACGAAGATCATTTGGATTCTCACTTAACAAACCTTCTAAATAATACTGGTATTTTTTATTTAGCTCATAGACATCAGAAATAGTAGCTCCGTTAGCTATAGCTTTTTGGTACGCCTTTTCAACCTCAAAAATATCTGAGGTTGTCACCTTTTCCTGTCCCAGCTTTTTTCTTAATAGCCTAATTTCTGAAATTTGCGGCTTAAACTCCTCCGTTATGCTTTTCCAACTTCTGCCCGTTACGATATTTTCGAAATAATTCTCGAGATTATTTTTTGGCTTACAAGTTAACAGTTTGCATTGAAGCCCTTTCTGAATACATGATTCGGCTTTGTCAGGATCCGCCATTCGAATGTAGCGCCTAGCTAAACAGAGCCAAAGCATAGGCCAATCTGGAGCAAAATTAACAGCTCTCTCAAGAAGTGTAACTGAAAAATCAATGTCTTTTGTGGTATCCATTATTATGGTGGCAAGCAGCGCTAGACATTCTGGTCTATTTGGATCGATTTCCAAAGCCTCCAGCAATAGATTTTTTGACTTTTCATAAGCGCAAAAATTATGATAATAACATGCTGCCAGCCAAAATCGAGCCTCCACATTTTTGGGATCCAATGCAATTGCTTTTGTCAAATATTCGATAGCTTTATCGTCTTCATGAAAAGGCTCCCATAATAGAACCCCTAGAAGAATCAGCGCTCGAGTGTTATTTGGATTCAAGGCTAGTTCATTCTCACAATAAGAACAGAATTCCTTATCCAAATCAAACATCTCATTTATGTTTACAACTCGAAACGACTGCTGATATTTTCTTTCTAGATCTGAAATATCCACTTTATTTTCCTTTGGGAATAAAAAATGTTCCATACCTTAGTTCGCCATCCAAAATAATACCACGGACCTCAACTTCATGCCCTTCCACAAATAATCGGATTGCAAAATCCTTGTTTAAAGGAATCTTACCACTCCTGTCAGCTTCAATAATCGACCAGGTAACTTGATCAATTACAGTTTCCTTTGAGCAGCTAAATCGTCCTAGTTGATGTTCTGAATTGCCAAAGATATGCTTAATTTTTTCTGCATCGATTGTATTTCTATTAAACTTCTTTATACTCTTGCCCTCAATTTCCCAAGTGCCATCTGAAAAAATACGAACACCCCTTTGATCCAAAACTGGGGCTTTTCTTGTGACAACACTTACCTGATCGGCAATTCCTTTCTCAGCCTGTGAATACTGCGGTCGGTTCATCACCGCAACTTCCTCAGCAATGGTGGCGCCCTCTTGTGAAGAACGCACTAGATTTGCTACTTGAGACGTCTTTTTCACATCATCCATCAGTTTTTGGTTGTTACCAATGGGAAATGGAGGGGTGCCAGTTGCAAATTTTTCTTCAAGCTGACTTTGCAAGTGGTCGTCATAAGAAATCGACTGATTAAACCACTCATCAATTTTTTGGTGACCCTTAGCGATGTGGCTTTTCCAATTCTCCTGTGTTTGATCTATGGAAGCGAGTTTCTGCCCTTCCTGTCGCATCAGGGCTATTATTTCTTCTGGAAGAATAGCCGTACCGATCTTTTGGATTTCTTCTTCAACCTCTAACGCAAGCGCTCCCGTCTTTCCAATTTCCCTCCAGATATCATGAGCAATTTTTGCACTTGCGTTTTTGACATAATCAGCAAA
>JAFEGU010000290.1 GCA_018239725.1 Verrucomicrobiota bacterium
GCTTGATTACCTCAATTCAACAGATACCAAACGGTATCAAAGTTTAATTGTACGCCTCAACCTGCGCAAGTAAGCAAGGGTTCAGAGGCTGTTCTCAAACTAGGCTTTACATGATCAGGTTTTTAAAAAAATCTCATCATTTGAAGCGGAGTTTGAGAACAGTCTCTTAAGAGCTGGTCAATCACTTCAAATACGCTCTAGGGGCTGGTCAAACAGCCCCTAAACGTTTTCTATCATTAGTTAATCTTACAGTATAAATCAAGTCGAGTTTTAGGCTCCTAAAAGCAGCTTCGACGGATCCTATTGCCTATTCAATTTGGCTCAAAATGGCGATTCATACGGGCAAATGAGTTATGCAGCTTTCTTGGTTAATTAAAATTTGATTTTTACACCTTCCATCTAAGAAATCTTACAACAGGCCTATTGTCTCATAACATCCTTAGTGCTATAGTCCCCGGGTTCAACTTCTGCTAAGGCTTTTCTTTAGCTTGAAAGTTGAAAGTTCCCGTTCTGTTGGAAGCGATGGAATGCCCTCTCATCCGGAAAATTGTTTTTCTTGATCAGTGGTCAATTCATCCTCCGACAGGACATACCACAATTGACTATGGAGTTACCTATGTTTGATAAGAAATCAACGGTCGTTTCTGTTGGGGGCCGCGACATCATTTTTGAAACCGGCAAGATTGCCCGCCAGGCCAACGCTGCCGTCGTCGTCCGCTCAGGCGAGACCATCCTGCTTTCCACAGCTTGCTCAGGACCTGCGCCTTCAGCAGAAACAGACTTTTTGCCCCTGCGCGTTGATTACCAAGAAAAATTCTCTTCTGCTGGTAAAACGCTCGGAGGATTTATTAAGCGTGAAGGCCGCCCTGCTGAAAGGGAAATTTTGGTCTGCCGTTTGATCGACCGCCCTTTGCGTCCTATGTTTGAAGATGGCTACTATAACGAGATCCAAGTGCTGTCCTACGTGTTCTCTTATGATGGAATCCACTCTCCAGATCCTCTCGCCATCTGCGCAGCATCTGCCGCCCTTACAATCTCCGACATCCCATTAATTAAGCCAGTCGGCGCTGTCCGCGTTGGATTGATCGATAACAATTTTGTCGTCAACCCAACCGTCGAAGAGCAAAAGAAATCCCGTTTAGACCTAATTCTAGCAGGTACTGAGGACGCCATCCTGATGATCGAAGGCTATTGCGACTTCCTGACCGAAGAGCAAATCCTCGAAGCTGTTGAAGAAGGGCACCAAGCGATCAAGAAGATTTGCCAATGCTTAAGCGACTGGCAAAAAGTGATCGGCAAGCCTAAGAAAAGGGACGATATCCGTTTGATCCCGGAAGAGCTCATTAAAGAAATGAAGCAGCTGACAGAAGAAAGGCTCGACAAAGCTTTAAGACAAAAAGAAAAACAAGCTCGAGAAGATGCTGTCCGAGCAGTCAATGATTCGGTAACAGCCCACTTCTTTCCAGAGGGAGAAACAACGTTCCGCTTCACCAAGACTGATGTCAAAGGCGCTTTCAAAAAGGTGCAGTCCCACCTGATGAGGAAAATGATCCTTGATGAAAATGAACGGAGCGATGGAAGAAAATGCGATCAGATCCGCCCGATCGACATCGAGCTTTCCCTTCTTCCAAGAACGCATGGAAGCGCGCTCTTTACACGCGGCGAAACACAATCGCTTGCTGTTGCGACGCTTGGCGGCGAGACGATGGCGCAACGCGCTGAAAACCTCGATGGAGAAGCGAACAGCCGGTTTTATCTGCAATACTCGTTCCCTCCTTTTTCAGTCGGCGAAGTCGGCCGCATGGGATCTCCAGGACGCCGGGAAATCGGCCATGGCAAGCTGGCAGAGCGATCGCTTGCAATGATCCTCCCTCCACAAGAGAACTTCCCATACGTTATCCGCTTGGAATCGAACATCACCGAATCGAACGGTTCCTCTTCCATGGCCTCTGTATGCGGCGGCTGTTTGGCCCTGATGGACGCGGGCGTACCGATCCGTCGGCCGATTGCAGGAATTGCAATGGGACTTATTTTAGAGGACCATAAATATGCGATCCTTTCCGATATTTTAGGAGTCGAAGACGCTCTTGGCGACATGGATTTCAAACTCTCTGGAGACGCTCAAGGGATCACAGCATTCCAGCTCGATATCAAGATCGAAGGGATCAATTCCCAGATCATGAAGGCAGCCCTTGCCCAAGCTAAACAGGGACGCCTGCATATCTTGAACAAGATGCTGGAAATCTGCCCTAAATCCAAAGAACACCTCTCTTCCTACGCTCCACGCATCGAAACGATGCAGATCAAGCCTAGCAAGATTGGAACAGTCATTGGGCCAGCTGGCAAGCAGATCCGCGCCATCATTGAAGAGACTGGAGTCCAGATCGACATCGACGATAGCGGCCTAGTCAGCATCTCTTCGACAAATAGCGAAGGGATGAAGCGCGCTAAAGAGATCATCCACAATTTGACTGCAGAGGTCGAAATTGGGAAGACCTACACCGGCCGTGTTGTATCGATCGTGCCGTTTGGAATCTTTGTCGAGATCTACGGAAAAGAGGGCCTTTGCCACATTTCCGAGCTTTCCCACGCACGGGTGCAAAACATCCAAGATGTCGTGAAAGAAGGCCAAATGATCGACGTTAAAGTACTGGATGTCAATGACAGAGGACAGATTAAGCTCAGCCATAAAGCTGTGCTGCCTGCCCCTGCTGCTGCACAGAAATAACCCGTTCTAAGGCAAGATTTTGCCAGGAATAAGCCATCGGGCGGAAACCGCTCGATGGCTTTTTTGATTTAATAGAGTTATACCTCGACCGCTTACCTCTTCAAAATCAGTTTTCCACTCTTCTCTGTTCTTTTAAAACCCCTACACTACAGCGTAAAAAGACATACAAGTCTCTGGCTATCAATGCGTTTTGAATAACTCTCAATTAGAAGCTAATTTCTAACCTGCTGGCACTTCAAAGTCCTCGTTGATTTTGGATTTGGCGCCATGAGGTTAAATCCTCTGAAGCAGAACGTATGCGTTAGCTGCATAAGTTCGATGCAAAAGGCTTTAAAGGGCCTTGGCACAAGGACCGTCCCCGTGGATGCCAAACGCCAAAAGCAACAAGGACTTTGAGGTGGAAGCAGTATCCCCCTAACTTCAAAAGTTAGGAATTTGACAAGATGACGTCCTCAATTTGAACACTTCCAAGATCAGTTCGCAGCCAAGACGGATATTGCTTAAATTGAACAAGTTAAGCAATTAAGGATGGGTCAAATTTAGTGACTGTCCAAAGCTATCAAAAACTAACTTTTGATGTTGTCCGTGTATATAAAGAAGGCGTGCAAAAATTTGCAGAAATTAACATTTAATTAACAATTAATATGTACAATATTAATTACAAATAGAGGATAAATTGATTTTAACTCAAATTCAATCATTTCCAGAAAAGATGTTAAATAAAAATAATTTCATAATTGAGGAATAAACAGCATGAGCGGAATTCCTAATAATTTTTGCAACAATTTCAATTCAATCTTTTTTGGAAACGGTGAAACTGCAGCCAAAACGGTAAAACTTAAAAAAAATGGAAAAACCGAAAAGTTCTACACAACATCTCTCGATCGTCACAACAAGAGCAATATTTACTACAAGTTCCTTGCAAAGGTCGTTCACACGGACGATTTTAACAGAAAAAAAGTCCTGACCAACATCGCAACACATCTAGAACAGAATTCGAGTACAATTGGCGGTAAGATTACTGCTGAGAACTACGAAGATTTTAACAGACAGCTAACCGATATGGCAACTGCGTTAGCAACAGTTAAACCAGGGCAGCAAGATCAAGATCTTACGGGGCTTGTCGAGAGGATCGCAACAAGCCTTGACAAATTAAAACCTCATCAAGTTCAGCACCCCGAAAGCTTTCAGAACGGTTTCCCCCCTGTATCACCGCATCGAATTCAACAGTCCGAGCAAGTCAACATTGAAGAAGACCCAGACTACAAAGCAATCGAAAAAAAGCTCAATCAAAAGGATCCATTAGGAAAAAGCGATCTAAAATTCATCGATAGTTCGCTTTCAGCAATCCTAAAAAAACTGCAACATAAAAAAAGCGTTCCTAACGAAGTGATAATTCTTCTTGAAAAGTATTTGAATCGCGTAGCTCCTCAGAACTCTCAAGCTGGACTTGCTGAATGGATCAGCTCTTTAGACAATCAAATCGCCAAAGCAAAGGAAATTGCAGAACTCATCCAACAAAATTCGAGTCCACTTTATAAACATCCAGCAGCAGACCCATGGAACCGAAAAATTGAGTATCTTACGAACCTTAAGAAGGACCTACTTGAAATTAGTCAGAAAAATACCGACGAAGCAGCTAAACAAATGGTAAAATCCTTAGGTTGCATAGCATTAAACCCAGAAATCACACAGAAAATTGAAAAGGTAAGAAGCTCAGTAGGAAAAGAGGACCATCCAACATTTACTGAATTGTCTCAGTTAGCAACGGATAAGCAAAAAGAAGCTAAAAAAGCGTTCAAAGCAGCAGACCATAAAGTTCATCTTAGCTCCCAAGCTGAACAAAATCTGCTTGAGGAATCTAAATCATTGGCCGTTGAGCTGACTAATAATATCAAAGATCTTAAGACTCCTGCAGAACATGACCATGAAACAGGGAAAGCGGTAACTGAACAAACTCTTACTGAATTGAATTATAAAATTAAAGAAAATGAAAATGAATTGAAAAGATGTGATAAAGAAATCAAAGAAGCGCAAAATGGTATTTTTATTATTTCCAGTAAGGAAAAAGTCCTTACTGATCTGACTTTAAAAAAACATACTCTTGAACTTGATCTAGCACGATTGCAACATAGAAAGGTATCTTATGAATCCAAACTGGAGATCCAGAGATTTATTGAAGAAATAAAACCTCAAATTCAAACAATCGAGAATTTGGCCAAAAAAGAAAATGTATCGCAAGAAGAACTCGAAACCTTGAAATGGGCAACAGAAAAGTTGAAAGAGAAATGTCAGGCTCTGCAAGAAAAATTAGAAATTAGCAAGAATGAATCATCGAAAAAAATAGCACAATTTAACGTAGCACGATCTTATTTAGAGCAATATATTCCACTTATCATAAATGAAGAACAAAAAAAGGCATTAAGTACCAGCATCACAAGCAATAAAGGGTCTATTAGCCGAGAAGGTTACAATATAATTTTATCCCAGAAAGACCTGAATGATAAGATCATAGAAAAAGCCACAGAGATCGAGACCTGTTATGCCTCTAGAATAGATGCATCCACTCAAACTAATAGTCTTGTTATTGATAGACTAGCTAAGGCTAATGAACTTAGTTCAGCAAATTTAACGAAATACGAAATTGATGAAGTTCTTAAATTGATCAAAAATAAAGCAGGGATGCTTGCAAAATCCTTTGAGAGATCGAACCCACTTATCTTGAACTATTTCATTGCATTTGCAATCGACGCTCAAGCACGCGAAATTCCTGAAGAACAATGGGCAAACAAGATTATCGAGAGACTTGAGCTGGAAGTAGTGCATATCCCGGAAGACATAAAGGTAACACTAGCCGCTCAGATCAATAAAACTCTAAAAACGATGAGACCGATCTTCCATGATGAAGAAGGCGACCACCCGGAGTTAGATAGAGAAGATAAAGAATTACTCGAGATCCTAGAACAACTCCTAGATGAAGCTCCAGACCAGGAAGGGGTCAGCTCGCCAAATCGAAGCGTTACGAACAGTCCAGATTTGCTCAGTGTTTTTTCACCTCTTTATCAAGCGATTGCTAAGTCAGTAGAACCAAATAACCAAGTGGTCACCCCGAGTCAAGTTCCCGCATCGTTTGAATATAAAGTATCTCAAGACGTGGGTGGACATGGGGGCACAAAAAAGGTTAAAATTGAATATAACGGAAAGACATACCCTTTATTTCTAAAGCCGAAAGATCCTGTCGAAACTCGTGGATACGAAGCGATCAAAAAGTCAGATTCTAGAACAGATGCTGATGTTCCAAGATTAGAAGAGTTCATGCCGGTTACCTATGGTACAGTCACAATAGGCGGTCGCGAATACTTAATTATGGAAGATATTTGTGAAGGTAATCATCCCTTGTTTGACGCTAAGCTTTCAGCTTGTATTCCTGGTACGGATTTAAATCCGATTGCAAACCAAGACGAGTTCCGGGCAACACGAGCTACGACAAAGAACCCTTTGGATTATGGAAGAATGCGTCTGGAAGCACTCTCTTCACCAGGCTATATGATTTATGTTCCAATAAAAGCTCTGAGATTCTTTAACTTCCACAGGTCAAAGCAAATGCTTACAGAGAAACTTAGGAATCATGATATTGGCAAACTGCAGCAACTGGTCAAGGATCTCACTCGGTTAAAAGAGGCGATGGATGCAAGTGATATAGCTTTTATTGGCGCAAGCGTATTCTTTTTGAATGATGGCTTTAAGCTCATTGACCCTGCACATCTGCAAATAAATCCAAGTCAACAGCAGGATTATCAAGGTCTTGGCAGCCTGTACTATGGCACTGAACAGCAATATAATTTGCAAAGACAATCCAATCAGCTTTCCATTGACGCTTTAATCCGGGATATTAATGAAATGATTGCCAAGCTGAGTCCAAACGAAGAAAGCCTGGGATCCCGTGAAACCTGACCTCGGTTAAGGCGTGGGAGGCTGCGATATATTGACAGCCCTCAACCTTTGAACATCCAATTTGGAAAGAACTCGATTTAACGCAAAGCTCTTAGCTGACGCAGATAGGCCCGGTACGTACGGTCTAAGTCGACACCAATCCGCTCAAATTGCTCGCGATGCGGCCGTAAGCGCTGCTCTCTTGCTTGATTTGCCGGCTCAGAATCTTGCCTAAACTGCTCCTGAGCACGCTCTCTCATTTGACTGCAAGCCTGGCTTACCCGCTCGATCTCCGCATTTAGCTCAGTCCTTAGACGGGAATATCGTGCATCATGCTGTTGGAGCCGTTGGTGTAAATTTTGCCCGATTTCCATTTCAGCCCGATGCAGTGCTAGAACAGATTGATCGAAAATGATCCTATGTTCAGGAGTTAGGTTTTCCCGAGCAATAATTCGGCCATGGGGGAAAATAGGCGCAATGCGCGCCTGGTGCTGATCTCGTGCTTCGCGCAAACGGCCAGAAGACTCATTTTCAATTGCCAACCGATCGATCATTTCTCTGTTTTCGAATCCTTGGTTTGCTCGAACTGCTTCATTTGCCTGATAGATGCCGTCGATTGCCTCCAGTGTCTGTTCAAGAGCTTGACGATACGTTGCGGTTGCCCCTTGAAACTCTTGGTCTGCAAGCTCTTCTTGTGACTGAACCCCTGCTTCTGCCAAGCGGTAAGTGACCAAAAGTTCCCGGATTTTCTGCATCTCGCTAAAATCGATCATTCCCAACATTTCCAACTTTTCTAGGGGATATTCAGTAATGATCTGCTTAAAAGTCATATTTTGGGTTTCAGCTTGCCATTTTGCAGCATGTTCTCTCGGATGGGGCACTGCATAAAAATGGCCAGAAGTTTCATTAAATGGTTGTGCGTGGCGCGACACCTTCTCATAATAGTTAACCAGATTGACAACACCCATTGGCAGGACCTGTCTTCGGTAAAGGTTGACAAACTGGCTTGGCGTTAAAATTCGATTTTCAAAAATCTTATGCCATTCAAACCGGGCGGCAACCTGTTCTAGAGTCATCCGTTGCGCTTCATCGCGCATCTGGGCCAACTGTTCTTCATTTTCATAATCATCGATATTCGTGCTATGCCAGAATGAGTAGCTCGCAATCATCAAGGATGGAATTGCATAGAGAGCGACAGGGAGGGCGACGATTTCAAATGCCGCTAACCCTACCAAGGCCCCTGCACCTATTAAAGCTGCCGTTCCAAGCAGTCTCCAAGAAATGACCTCGACTTGAGACGAGGAAAAGCAAGGAAAGCCATTCTGAACAGATCTCTGAGTCCAAAATCCATTACAAGAGTAATCTTCCACATCAAACGGCACTTGGTTTGCATAGCCAGTAAATGGTGTTTCACGAACTGCTATAGTAGCCACAAATACCACCAAATTTAAATTAATTAAAAAATCACCACAATTATAACAAACGCGAATTAATGTTCAAGACAATTGATAATTAAAACAGATTAACTTATATAATTAATCACAAAACACTTGTCAAATAAACATTAAAACAGGATATTAGGATGGACAAGATAACATATGAGGGTAAAAACTAAGCTCATACGCCATTGCACAGAAACAACTTGAAAAATCGGAAATTTGGTAATGACCTGTTCGTGCCCTAGAGCACGAACAGGTAGTAAAATTTAGATTTGCTGAGGTGTCGGCTGATCGGAAATCGGCGGGTTAAAACCGTTGTCCGAGACCTTTTCTGGAGGAGGTGGAGGGGTTTTGCGATGAAGATCTTGAGCTGTCTTTAAACGGCCCCGTTTCTTCTCGATGTCCCATTCTCCGCTCATAATCTCAAGGACGTCTTCTCGATCCAACGTTTCAAATTCCATTAACATTTCTGTCATTAATTGGACTTGATCGTGATGGGCATCGACGATCTCTTTAGCGCGCAGGTGCGCTTCATCAAGGATCTTTCTGACCTCTTCATCAATGGCCTTAGCAGTTGCTTCCGAATAAGCCTTTTCACGGTAATTCGGCATTCCAAGGTACTGGCCGCCCTCTGCACGTTCGTCATAAGCGACAGCACCGAGCTTATCTGTCATCCCCCACTCGCAGACCATGCTGCGCACAAGCCGTGTGGCCTGGGTGATGTCCATCTGCGCGCCGCTAGAAATATCGCTGACAAAGACCTCTTCAGCAACCCGTCCTCCCATGAGGACTGCAAGCTGGTCAAGCAGCTCACGCTTCCAATAGCTCAAGCGGTTCTTTTTCGGCATGAAGTGGGTAGCGCCTAAAGAAAGGCCCCGAGGAATGATCGTTACTTTGTCAACTGGATCGGCAAACTTCACGCAAAGGGCAACGACAGCATGGCCCGATTCGTGATATGCAGTCGTTTTTTTCTCAGTCTGGTCGATCTCAAGGCTTCTACGCTCTTTTCCATAGCGGACCTTATCGCACGCTTCAGCAGCATCTTGCGCTGTAACGGCGCTGCGCCCTTTTCGAGCAGCCAGCAAAGCCGACTCATTCAAAATATTCATCAGATCGGCTCCTGATGCGCCAGGAGTATTGCGTGCAATGTGCATCAGGTCGACGCTTGGGTCAAGCTTGATCTTGCGAGCATGGACCTTAAGGATCTCATGACGCCCTTTGATATCTGGCAGGTCGATGACTATCCTGCGGTCAAAACGGCCTGGACGTAAGAGAGCTTTGTCCAACACATCAGGACGGTTTGTCGCAGCGATGAGGATAACCCCTTCGTTCGTGTCAAATCCATCCATTTCAACGAGCAATTGGTTCAGCGTTTGCTCCCGTTCATCATGCCCGCCGCCGATTCCAGCGCCGCGATGGCGGCCGACCGCATCGATCTCATCCATGAATATAATGCACGGAGCCTGCTTTTTAGCCTGCTCGAACATATCGCGGATACGGCTTGCGCCAACGCCGACGAACATCTCGACGAAGTCGGAACCTGAGATCGAAAAGAACGGTCTGTCCGCTTCACCGGCAACTGCCTTGGCGATCAACGTTTTTCCGGTTCCTGGAGCGCCGATGCAGAGAACCCCTTTCGGAATGCGGGCGCCGAGCGCTGTGAACTTGGAAGGATCTTTAAGGAAATCGACAACTTCTTGCAGCTCTTCCTTTGCTTCATCGCAACCAGCGACATCTTTAAAAGTCACCTTGTTGCGTTCTTTAGTCAGAAGTTTAGCTGGCGATTTGCCAAAGTTCATCGCACCGCCGCCAACACCCTTCATCTGCCTTGAAAAAACAAAGTAGAGAAGAAGGACGACCAGGATGACTGGCAAGAGGGTGAAAAGGTAGCTTAAGTAGTTTGGAGAAGGCTCTTCGCTCTTGAATGTTTTTTCTAGAACGAGGTTGCGCGGCTGGTCTGGAGCCTTGAATACCGTCGTCTTATTGACAGGGAAATTGTCCCACTCCTGCTTAGCTTGGGCAAACCAGTGGCCGTAGACCTCTGGATCTTGCTTTTCCAAAGCTTTTGTCGACAGCTCTTGGTTATTGAAGAACCAGGTGACGTTAGCAACAGACTGGCGCGCTTTCTCTAATTGCGCATCGTTTTTCTCTAGTTCCTCAGAAACGTAATTGAACTGCTCGAGTTGGGCCTTGTACGTTCTGACGCTTCGCAATTGAAGAAGGCGAACATTCTGCTGATCTTTGTCGAGATCTGTGATGATGGCATGGAGCTGATCAAGGGCGCCGCGGTAAACGAGGAGTTGCTGCTGGGGCGTTTGAGGAGCTTTAAGATCGGAGGCTTGAGCGACCAGTTGTTCAATGTTGCGAAGATCAGTTTTCATTGCCTCATTCCCAATGCCGAGAGCATGGGAACGGAACCCTTCGATCAAGGTCAACAGATCCTTTCCGAATGCTGCGACAGCTGCAGGACTTTGTCCTTGTGAGATAGAAGGATATAAATTTTCGAGATCAGCGTAGCTTGTGAAGTCTTTATCGGAGACTTTGCGGATGACGACCTCATTTTCCTTACTTGCACTGTTGTAAATAGGGTCGACAACGCGATAACCCCCTTTAGGAATAGGAAGTCCGCTCAAGTGGAGGAAGAGATCGGATGCATCATAGACCGACTTCTTAGATGCGGTAAGCTCAGAGTCAAGCTCTTTCTTTTCACCGGAAAGTTCGTGGTTACGGTTGAGCAGTTCCAAGTAGCGGAAGCGCGATTTCGCATCATCCGACTGACGCTCTTTGAATTTACCGCTGAAGGTCACCAGATTATCATTCAAAGCAATCTTACGGCTCTCGTCTTTCTGCACCAAATCTAAGTTGACCAAGTGCTCAACTTGATGGCTGAAAGCGACTTTACCCGTTTTTTCATTGCTCAAGTTCTGTATCGTCAAAATGACGAGGATGGCAGCTAGTAAGAAGATAAAAAAGCCGCCTGGAAATCCCTTCTTGGGCTCATTCTTTAAGTTGTCATTGCTCATAATGTTTTTTATTTTTCATGTTTATAGATGACAAATTAAACCACCGGCATCCGATTAAAGTAAAGAAGTTTCCCCGTTTCCCGA
>JAFEGU010000291.1 GCA_018239725.1 Verrucomicrobiota bacterium
CAACGCATAGAGATTTTCTAACGGCGGTAGTCATGACAGTGGCCTCTTTCAAAAAATTGAGGCAAAAGTTTACGAAAGAAAAATTTTAGTTACACGAGAAAAATGGCTGGCGGGAATTGCTGGTCGATTATTATAAGCAGGTACTTATGTTCTACCAAAAGAGTTCGAGCCGTTTTTTTACCAAGTTCATCCCATCCCTCATCCTTTGCCTAGGCGGCGGATGGTTGGCAGGATTGCTGACAGGCCATGGGATTAAACATTGGTATCCCCATTTGATCAAGCCATCTGCCACGCCGCCTGACTATCTTTTTCCGATTGTATGGACAATCCTCTATACCATGATGGCAGCGGCACTGGCGCTGTTATGGGTGAGCAAATCGGCAAAAAAGCAACGATCTTTTGTCTATTTTGGGATACAGCTCTTCCTTAATTTCATTTGGACGTTTCTGTTTTTTTATCTAGAAAATCCGGCGATTGCTTTAGTTGATATCGTGCTGCTGTGGATTTTTATCGTGCTGACAATCCGCAGTTTTTGGAGGCATACTCATTGGGGAAGCTACTTGCTTCTGCCTTATCTTGTATGGGTTTCCTATGCAGTCTTCTTAAATTATTCGATCTGGTTGAACAACTAAGAGTTTGTCTGCGGATTTGGTTTTTTTGATTTTTGATGAGTTTTTTCGCATCTTTGGATTCAATTCTGAAGAACATAGTTTAATTAACTAGGGCAAAGAATTGAATCCAAAGATGCGAAAAAAGTCGTGAAAAGCAATTAACAAAATCCGCAGACAGACTCTAAAGAACTCTTTCAAGCGCGGATGAAATAAAGAGGGATTAAATTGCTTTTGGGAATAGGAGGTTTGGACTTGGCGTCATAGCTCTGGATCAAAGCGGTGACTGCAGAGGCTAGGCAAGCGTCATTTTCAGATTCAAATTGCCATTGGCGGCGGATGAGTTCGATCAGATGGAATGCAGGATTGTCTTTTCTTGCGTCGTTTGCAACCATTTTTTCGACGATAGCGGTTCCTTCCGACTTTTTTTTCAGTTGAAAGAAGCAGATCGATTGGGCAATTTTTGCCCATTCGGGACATGCGGGTTCGACCAGTTGCGCAAGCTGGAACGTTCTTTCCCAGTCACTGTCCTTCTTATCTGTTTTTTGCAGCGATCTGACAAGGAGCAAGTCGAAGCTTTTTCCCCATAATGGATCTGGACTGTAAATTGGATGGTTGAGATGGAAAAAGGCGGAGAGCTTTTCAAAGGGATTATTGGTTAAGTAGGTGTCCACGGCATCGACAAACCCATCGATAGATCCAGCTATCTGGCTGGACGATAGGTTTGTCGAAGTAAGAGGAGCGACTGCGCTCATGGCTATGCCTTATTGAACCCAAGTGGAACGTTTGTTCTTGGTTCGAGCTTAGCTGCATTTTCGGCATATGCGTCTAAGATCCTTTGAATTTCTTGCAGCATAACTAAATTTCCATTTGATGTGTAGATCGTCACATGCTCCTTGAGGATGAGGATGTATTTTTTTCGGGCCATTTGATCAAGGCTATCTGTTTCCGCCATGTGTCTAACAAGTTCATCTGCATTGGTAGTCGCACCCAATTTATATAATTGGATCGCATGGCATATCGTTGCCCAGCGGGTGCCAATCAAGTTGTCCTTCATCAATTGGATTAAATGCAATGCGCGAATCGAATCGTCAGGGTCTCGAGGGCATCCGATCAGTTCTTCCAAAATGCCTTCCAATGTTCCTTTTTGTTGCAGAAGGGGACAAAACGGAGTGCTGTTAAACTGGAAAAAGTGCTCAAGTTCCGTGTATTCTTGGTTGTCCAAGTAGGTTCTGAAGGCTTCGACAAAGCTATCAAATTCTTCAAGCGTACGGTTGAAAGAGGGCGGTATCTCGCTTCCTCGAGGAATGAATGCAGGAGTTGTTCTAGCAGCGCACATAGGAAGATCCTTTTTTCGAGTGTGGATAAATGATGGAGACTGCCAAATTCTCTCTTAATTATTGAACAATAGGAAACAAAAAATTGGTAAGAAGCCTGAAGCAAGCCTTTTTACTGCATGCAATGGCCTTAGCGAACCATTACCTGGCTAGTTATAGCCAGGTAATGGGCTTATCCAATGATTTAGACCTTAGTTTGTCCAAAAGGCATTGAAGTCATTACTGGAGCTTGGCTTGCAACTTCGGTGTAGCGGTTGAAGAGAAGATTGATCCGATCTGACATGACTTCATTTCCTGTTGAAGCGTAGATCTCTTTGTAGGTATTGAGGAAATCAATGAAGCGATTGCCGTCTTCCATAGCTGTCTTGTCTGTATCGATCATTTGTTGGACAAGGAAGTTTGCGCTTGTATCGTTGCCAAGCTGCAAGTAGCACATCGCTTGGCAGATTCTAGACCAGCTTGGATTATAGCCTTTATTTTCCATGATGCCAGCTAGTCTGAAAGCTCGGATGCAGTCGTCATCGTTGAGCGGCTTTTCAAGGAGCCCTTCCAATATGTATTCCAAGCTCTTGTTCTGCTCCAAAAGAGAACGAAAAGCTAAATGGTTGTCATGGAAATAGGCATCGAGGCCTTTATAGTCTTTATTTTCCAGAAATTGATTAATCGTTGCTCTAAAGGTTTGAAAAGTAGCAGCAGAGGCTGTATAGAACTCTCCAGAAGCAGGAAGTCCAGGTTGAACTGTTGATGCCATATAGATCTCCTAATTTTGAAAATAAAATTGAAAGAGATAAATTGTATGGTAGGTTTCTATTATTTAAAACGTAAAAGAATATGTTTGTGGTGATGTATACTGCTTCCACTTCAATCGCTTGTGCGATTGAAGTGGAAGCAGTATGTTCAGGACGCCTGCGAAGTTGTTTGCGGTAAGAATAGCATCAACCATCCATCCGCTCTGCTAAGTAGAGAGCTCAGAGTCCACAGAGAGGGAGATTATCTTGTTCTTCTCTCTGTGGGCATTAGCGTAAAACATGCAGCTAGACTCTCAAAGCTTCAGCAGGAATTCTCGCTGGGTTGGCGAAAGAGGAAGACATTTGCTGATATTCGAAGATCATCCGTTGAACTAAATTGCGCATAACAACGTTTTTCATATCGCCATAAATTTTGTCATGTCCTTCTAAGATCGAGAGGTAGACTCCTTTTGCCAAAGGATGGGCATCGGATAAGACCATGTCTTTCACAAGAGATTCCACATCAGCATGGTTTCCTTGCTGGAAATAACAGATCGCCTGGGCGATTTTTGTCCATTTGACGTTGATGTTGTGGTTTTCCATGACGGAGGCCAATCGCAGGGCTCGAATGCAGTCTGGGGAATTGCTAGATCTTGACAAATAGGTCTCCAATAAGTGGTCTAGTTCATTCGATACGTCAAGGGTCGGACGGAAAATATCAATGCTCGTGTGGAAAAAGAACTCGAGGTCTTGAAAAGAGTTGTTGTTGAGGAGATTGGTGACGGTTTTGATGAACCCCTGAAATTCAACAGACTTTTCTTTAACAAGGAGGTGGAGGGGAGAATTCGATGTGCCGACTTGTTGCTGTTAGAGCTGTTGCCATGATGATGTTCCATTTGGTTTTTGAAAAAAAAGCGGCAGGATTCTAAGAAAGAGTTGCAATTTTAGCAATCGTATACCGCACTCGGTCAAGTTTTGCGACTAGCTTAGTTGGCTGTAAACAGGCTTGGCTGCAGGGGAGGTTCGGGAACGTATGGCGTGCTTAGGAAATTGCACACAGCTTGCCGCAGGCCTGTATAGCGGCGCTGGACATCGGCATTGTTCACGGCGATCGCAAGCGCTTTTTTCGTGCCGACGATGACGACGAGCTTTTTGCCGCGGGTGATGCCGGTATAGAGGAGGTTCTTGTAGAGCATCTTGAAGTGGGTCGTATGCACAGGAATGATGACGCAAGGGCATTCGCTACCTTGGTATTTGTGGATCGAGACGGCATAGGCGAGGACAACTTCGTCGAGCTCGAGGAACTCATACTCGACGATCTTTCCGTCGTAGGAGACCTTGATCTGCTGGTCGGTCAGGTCGATCGCAATGATCTTGCCGACATCTCCGTTGTAGACCTCTTTTTCGTAGTTGTTGCGGACTTGCATCACCTTGTCGCCGACGTGCAGGCATTTTCCCATTCGGAAGAGGGGAGTAGGGGAAGGGTTCAAGTTTTTCTGGAGAGTGACATTGAGATTTTCGATCCCGATGATCCCTTTTTTCATCGGCGCAAGGACCTGGATGTCGTCGAACCGGTGGAGACGATGGCTTTTAGGAAGCTGGGTCATCACGAGGTCGAGGATGGTCTTGAGGACATCATCTGGAGTTTCCGCCTCGATGAAACGGAAGTCGCTGCGCGGGTGGTAGCTGATGTCGGGAAACTGCCCTTCGTTGATCCTGTGGGCATTGGTGATGATCTGAGAGCCTGCCGCTTGCCGGAAGATTTTTTTGAGCTGGGAAACGGGAAGGCGGTTCGATTGGATCAGATCTTTCAGCACACTGCCGGGACCGACGCTTGGGAGCTGGTCGATGTCGCCGATCAGGATCAAGCGGGCTTCGCTTGGAACGGCCTTGAGCAGATGGCTCATCAACTGGGTATCGATCATGCTCGCTTCATCAATGATCAGAAGGTCGCAGGCGATCGGATTTTGCCGGTTTCTTTTGAAGCCTCCTGCCTTAAAGTCCATTTCAAGCAACGCATGGATCGTAAAGGCCTTCTTGTGGGTGATCTCGCTCATCCGCTTGGCAGCTCTACCTGTAGGAGCTGCTAATAGGATCTTCGGCGCAATTTTTTCCGTGATAGCCAAAATGGCCTTGGTGATCGTGCTCTTGCCAGTACCTGGGCCCCCTGTCACGATCAAGACCTTTTCGCTGACCCCTTGCGTCACAGCCGTTTTTTGTTCTGGGGCAAGTTCGATCTTAAGCTGCTGCTCGACCCATTGCAACGCCTTTTCCTGATGCACAGATCGGATCCGGCAAGGCGCTTGGGTGATCCGCGCAAGCTCCCGCGCGATGCCGATCTCAGCCAAATACAGAGGCTTGACCCAGATCAGTCCTTCTTCTTCGACGAGGTTTCCATTTTTGATCAGATCGTTCATCCTCTCTTCGATCTGGGCAAAGTTAACTTGGAGCATCGTTTGCACTTCGGGTACAAGTTCTCCGCGCGGATAGCAGACATGCCCATCATTGCTCAGCTCCCAAAGCGCATGTTCGATCCCCGCATCGATCCTTGCAGGGGAGTCTTGCGGAATCCCTAGGCCGCTTGCGATCGAATCGGCCGTCTTAAATCCAATCCCATGGATATCTTTGGCAAGCTGGAATGGATTGGAGGAGACCTTTTGGATGCTCTTATCTCCGTATGTCCTGAAGATCTTTTGGGCAAACGATGGACTGACCCCATGGCCACGCAAAAAGATCATCACGTCGCGGATCGAGCGCTGCTCGGTCCAGCAGCTTTTGATCCTTTCGATCCTTTTATCGCCGATTCCGGAAATATCGAGGAGGCGGTCGGGGCATTGGTCGATCACATCGAGCGTGTGGATGCCGAACTGCTTGACGATCCGCTCTGCATACACAGGCCCGATCCCTTTGATCATTCCCGATTCGAGGTACTTTTGAATGCCGATCAGATCGGTCGGCGCTTCCAAATCAAAAGAGGCGACTTCAAATTGAGGTCCATGCTGAGGATGGTGCTTCCAAGCTCCTTTGCAGCGGATCGTCTCTCCAGGTTGGACCGACGGCATGATGCCGACAATGCAGGTGAGCTCTTTTTTTTTCGGCTCTTTTAAACGCGCAACGGTAAACCCTTTCTCTTCTTCGGCAAAGACGATGTTCTCAATGTAGCCGTAGATCTCATCCATAACATTTCCACCTTGGAAAGGAGGATAGCTGGCGGAAACATAAAAGAAAAAAGTTAAAATTTATTTTTCCACAACGTATACACAAGTAGATAAGAATATTAGATGAAATTCACAACAGGATTTAAGGATGATCAGGATGGAGAATCCCATATCCTGCAGCTCTTTTCAGAAGGCGTATCCTGCCATCCTGTTTACCAAGTGTTATCAATGCTTAAACATTTTCCCCTTTTTTCCGCCCTACTTATCCTTGCTAGCTGCTCCCATCGGGAAAGCGATGATGGCTCATGGGTGCATGATGAGGTGCAAACGCGCATCGACAAACAGGTGCGCTGGTTCCAAGGCAGGCCTGAAGACCTCGAAGCGCAATCTGCGATCCAAGCCATGCTCGAGCACGACCTGACAGTCGATACTGCTGTCCAAGTTGCGCTTCTCAACAATCCATCCCTTCAAGCGACATTTGAAGAGATTGGGATTGCAGAAGCTGATCTGATCCAAGCAGGGCTGCTCAAAAATCCGGTGTTCGATGGGTATGTCCGTTTTCCCAATCCCAGCTCTGAAGTCATCAATACCCAGTTTTCCGTCGTCTTCGGATTTCTCGATATCTTCATGGTCCCTCTGCGCAAAAAAGCGGCGCGCACCCATTTCCAGCGGGCCAAATCGCTTGTTGCCGACAGCGTTCTCAAACTGGCTGCGCAGGTGGAGCAAGCCTTTTATTCCTACCAGGCGCAATTGGCTCAGATCGACCTGCAGCGCCTTGTCGTCGATGCCCTTGAGGTCAGCTTTGAAGTCGCCGACCGGCAATTCCAAGCAGGCAACGTCAATGCCCTTTTTGTTGAGCAGAAAAAGATCGAGTGGGACCAGGAGATTACCGTTTTGGAAGAGATGATCCTAGAGAACGAGATCAAGTATGAAGAGCTCAGCTGCTTGCTCGGACTAGAAAGCGACAACGCTCATTGGAATGTAACATCAGCCTTAGCGGATATCCCGCCTTATGATCCATCGATTGAAGAGTTGGAGGATTTGGCGTTGGGACAGCGTTTCGATGTGCTCGCAGCGCGCCAAGAAGTGTTGGTGATCGCTCAAGTCGGCGCCCAGAAAAAATGGTGGGCCTATACCGATGCGCTCGTCGGCGTTTCCTATGAAAGGGAAGCGGATGGAACTCGCGAGCTCGGTCCCTCTTGGGAACTGGCAATCCCTCTCTTCAATTACGGTCAGGCCGACAGGCAGCGATTACGCTCGCAGCTCAACCAAAGCAAGCAGAACCTCAAAGCCCTCGAACTCGATGTGCGCTGCGCTGTGAATGTCGCTGAGCAAAAGATGGCGACAGCAAGATCGATTGCTGAATCGTATGCATCCCAGATCCTTCCTGAAACAAAAGAGGTCCTTGAAACAGGAGAGCGGATGTACAACGTGATGGCCTACGGCGTGTACGATCTGTTGGACAACAAGATGCAAGAGGTCGAAGCGCTCATGAACTACGAGATGGCCTTGCGCGACTATTGGATCGCACGAGCGGAGATGGAACGGGCGATCGGCGGCAAGGTTCCGAGTCCCCAAGCGGAGTTGGAATGAGAAGATGGCTTATCTTATTTCTTTTCCTGTTTGCTGCAAAGGCATGGAGCTACACGCCCGTCGAAACGCCGAACGTCCCAACCCTTCCCTTCACCATGGACAATGGAGTCAAAGTGTTCCACCTTATCGCAGAGCCTGTGAAACAGGAATTTGTGAAAGGGGTCGTCTTCAACTGCTGGGGATACAACGGGAGCACGCCAGGGCCCACCATTGAAGCTGTCGAAGGGGACAGGGTCCGCATTTTGGTCACCAACAACCTGCCGGAGCCTACGACTGTCCACTGGCATGGGATCCTCCTTCCCAACGGGATGGACGGCGTCTCAGGGCTCAACCAGCCGCCGATCGCTCCCGGAGAAACATTCGCTTACGAGTTTACCCTCCGGCAGCATGGGACCTACATGTACCATCCCCATTATGACGAGATGGTCCAAATGGGGCTTGGCCTCATGGGATTTTTTATCATCCATCCCAAAGAACCGGAAGATCCTCCGATCGACAGGGACTTTGCGATCTTTCTCCAAGAATGGAGCGTGCCCACTGGCGCATCGACTCCGAATTCCATTACCCTCGATTTCAATTATTTCACTTTTAACGGAAAGGTGTATCCTGGTTCCAGCCCGCTTGTTGTCCGCACTAATCAAAGGGTGCGGATCCGCTACGGCAACCTCAGCATGGACAACCATCCGATCCATCTCCACGGCTATGCCTTTACGGTGACAGCCAACGGGGGATGGCGCCGCCCCAAGTCGGCGCAATACCTCGATTCCACGATCGATGTTCCTGTAGGGGCCACTGTCGATATCGAATTTGTTGCCGATGCGCCGGGAGACTGGGCTCTGCACTGCCATAAGACCCACCATACGATGAACGGAATGAACCACACCGTTCCCAATATGGTCGGCGTCGACTTCAAAGGCCTTGAGCCAAAGCTGAAAAAAATCCTTCCAGCCTTCATGCCAATGGGGAACACAGGAATGGGCGGCATGAGAAGAATGTACACTAAGCTCCATATGCCAATACCTCCTAACTTCCAGCCGCCCGAAGGAGCGCCCGGTCA